>NZ_BAAAIV010000005.1:277823-300980 GCF_039526245.1 Arthrobacter rhombi | reverse complement strand
GGTGCCGGGGGCCGCGTCGCCGATCTCAGTGGCCGCCGCGGGCGAACCACTCGGCGATCGGCACGTTGCCATCGCAGAAGTCCAGCGTCGCGCCGATCGTTGCCGGCTGCGCGAGGGCCTCGGCGATGGCCAGGGCGACGTTGGCCCGCGAGGTCGGCGTGTCCCCGGTGATCGGGTGCTCCAGCGGAGTGATCTTCCCGGTGGCCGGCTCCCCGGTCAACCGACCGGGACCCAGCACCGTCCAGTCCAGTGCCGACTTGCGCAGGTGCTCATCGGCGGCGATCTTCGCGGCCTGGTACGGATAGAACGGGTCGTCCAGCGACGTCAGGTACTGCGTATCGGCCGTCGCAAACGAGACCATGATGAATCGCTGCACCCCGACGGCCAGCGAGGCGTTCATGATGCGGATGGCCGCGTCGCGGTCCACGGCGTAGGTCCGATCGGCGTCACCACCTCCGGCACCGGCGCTGAAGACCACTGCGTCGGCGCCGGCCAACGCCGGCTCCAGTTCCGGCCCGTGGGCCTGCTCGATGTCCAGGACCAGCGCGGAGGCGCCGGCGGCACGCACATCTGCCTCGTGGTCCGGGTTGCGGATGACCGAGGTGACCTGGTCCCCGCGTCCGGAGAGCTCGCGGGCCAGCAGCAGGGCGACCTGGCCGTGGCCGCCGATGACGACGATCTTCATGGATGTACTCCTGGGGTGGCGGTAGAGGGGTGGGCTGGTGGGGTTCAGTGGCCGAAGGTCATCGGATCGGCCGGGGCCGGTCCGGTGCCATCCAGCGCGTCGATGGCCGCCATCTGCCCGGCATCGAGCTCGAAGGAGAACACGTCGAGGTTGGAGGCCTGGCGTTGCGGATCCGTGGACTTCGGAATCGGGGAAGCCCCATGCTGCAGGTTCCAGCGCAGCACCACCTGGGCCGCGGTGACCCCGTGGGCGGACGCCGCGGCGGTGACCGGCTCGGCGTCCAGGACGGCTCCGCGGCCCAACGGGCTCCAGGCCTGGGTCAGGATGCCGTGCCGCTCGTGGAAGGCAATGTCATCGGCGCGCATCCACAGCGGGGAGTGCTGGATCTGGTTGACGTCGGGCACCACCCCGGTGGCGTCGATGAGTTCGGTGAGCTGGGCCTGCGTGAAGTTGGAGGTGCCGATCGCCCGGACCTTGCCCTTGGAGAGCAGTTTGGCCAGGCCCTTGTAGGCCTCGACGTAGGTGCCCTGGGCCGGATTGGGCCAGTGGATGAGCAGCAGGTCGATGTAGTCCAGGCCCAGGCGCTCGATCGAGTGGCGCCAGGCGGTGCGTACCCCCTCGAAGGAGTGCCACTCGGCGTTGAGCTTGGTGGTCACGAACAGCTCGCTACGCGCCAGCGGCGAACGCGCGATCGCCTGCCCGACCCCCTCTTCGTTGCGGTAGTTCTCCGCGGTGTCGATCAGCCGGTAGCCGGCCTCGAACGCGTGCAGCACGGCCGCGCCGGCTTCGGTATCGTCCATGGGCCAGGTGCCCAGTCCGATCATCGGGATCTCGGCACCATTGGCGAGCTTTTTGACGGGAACTGCTGCTGGGTTCTCTGACATTCCCTCATGCTAACGTGCCGGACCCGATCGTGGGCGGATCCGTGGCGGGCATCCTCGATAGGGTGGAATGCATGGACACCAGCACCTCCCCCGCACCCCGCACCACCGACGCCCGGTACCTCGACGCCGACGCCCTGCTCTTCGACCTGGACGGCACCCTGATCGATTCGACCCGGGCCACGGAGATCTGCTGGCAGCAGTGGTCGCAGCGGCTGGGGCTCGGCGACCACGGGCAACACCCCCATGGCGTCCCGGCGCGCGATGTCGTCGCCGACCGGGTGGAGCCGGCCCGCCGGGCTGAGGCGCTGGAGCTCATCGAGCGTCTGGAAGTCGCCCAGACCGAGGGCATCACCATCAAGGACGGGGTCGCGGAGCTGCTGGCGGCCCTGCCGGCCGACGGCTGGGCGATCGTCACCTCGTGCACCGCCGAACTGGCAGCAGTGCGCCTGGCCCTGGTCGGCATCGAGGCCCCCGCAGTGCTGGTCACCGCCGATTCGGTCACCCGCGGCAAACCCGATCCGGAGGGCTATCTGACGGCCGCCGCGGCACTGGGCGTGGATCCGCGCCGGAGCATCGTCTTCGAGGACGCCCCGGCCGGGGTCCAGGCCGGCAACGCCGCGGGTGCGTGGACGCTGGGTATTGCCGGAACGTACGACGCCGATGCGCTGGCTGCCTCGCGGATCGTCACCACACTGGCCGGCACCACCGTGACGGCGGGCGCCGGCGGAGCCCGCCTGCGGGTCGAACTACCCGGCTCCTGAGCCCGGCGTGACGAAGCGCACACCACTGTTGGGAAATATGCAGACGCATGGACCTGTTGGCCCAGACGACACAGCAATCACCTGACGGTGCACGTGCAGGCACGTGGACCACGTCACTTTGGAAGGACCACCCATGACCGCAACGCTTCCCGATCTGGACCACGAGCTGGCCATCGACGCCACCACGGCCGATGCCCTCTTCTTCGAGGCGCGCACCGCCAACACGTTCTCGGATGAGCCGGTCAGCGAGGAGACCGCCCAGGCGATCTACGAGCTCACCAAGATGGGCCCGACGATGATGAACAACCAGCCGATGCGCATCACCTGGGTCCGGTCTGCCGAGGCACGCGAGAAGCTGGCGAACCGCATGGCGGAGACCAACCGGCAGAAGACGCTGACCGCCCCGCTGGTCGCCGTGCTGAGCTTCGATGCCGATTGGCACGAGCACTTCGGCACGTTCTTCCCGCACGCCGCCGAACGCAAGTCGATGTTCGACGGCGAGGAGCAGGCGGGCATGCGCGAGGCGGTGGCGAACAACAACGCCCACATCCAGTCCGGCTACTTCATCATGGCCGTCCGCGCCGTGGGCCTGCACGCCGGGCCCATGGGTGGTTTCGACGCGGCAGGCGTCGACGAGGATTTCCACGCGGGTACCAGCCAGAAGACGTTCATGGTCGTGAACATCGGCAAGCCCGGCGAGAACCCCTGGTTCCCGCGCCTGCCGCGCCTGGACTACGACGTGGCCACCACCACCGTCTAGACATCCGCAGGATCACCGGCAGCAGCACCTGTCGGGACCCCCGGTCCCCCGCGGCGCCTCAGGGCGTGGCGGTGGGGCCGGGGGTCTTTGCCGCCCGGTAGGTTTCCATCTGGGACAGCCGGCGGCGCAGGCTCTCCTGGCGTTGGCGGTCCTTGCCGGCGGTCAGCTCGATGTGCGAGCGGCCGAAACGCCAGAGCAGCACGTCGTCCAGCAGCCGGTCGGGCCCGGGCGAGTAGCGGTGGTCCAGGGCCTTGCGCACCTCGGTGATGGCATCGGCGTCGAGCAGCCCGGCGAGCTCCGTCGTCGTCTTCAGCTCATGGGCGGCGAGCAGCTCCGCGGCCCAGCCCCAGTCGTCGTCGGACTTGCGGTCCACATGCGGCAGCAGCGTCTGCCAGACCTCGCGGATGCGGTCCGGGTCCAGGCCAACGGCGCCTTCACCCTCGGCATCCCAGTAGCCGGTGACCGCCAGGTAGCGGTCATGCAGTTCCTCGAACGTCGATTCCACCGCCTCGAGCATCGCCGCAGTGGCGGTGAACTGGCGGTCCAGATAGGGGCTCCACGCGCGCGGGTCGACCTTCTTGAAGCGGATGTCGTGCTCGATCTCGCTCCACGCGTGGGCCAGGATGGTGCGGATCTGCGTCTCGAAGATGTAGTTGCCGGTCTCCCTGACGTTGTCCCCGAGCGTCTCCTGGTAGCTGCGCACCACCTCGTTCTGCCGGGTGCGCAGGTTCAGGTGGCGGCTGGAGTAGCCGTAGGTGCCGGATTCGACCGAACCGATGTCCTTCTCCCGGTCGGAGCGGACGTCGAATTCGTTGCGTCGGCGCTTGATCAGCCCGGCGGCGTCCCGGACCTCATGCGGCAGGGCGACGATGACGCGTACCCCCACCAGATCGTGCAGGTCGCGCATCGGGTGGGGGAACTCCAGCTGCGGATCCCCGCCGGGTTCGTCGGGTTCGAGCATGCGCGAGGCCTTGTCGCGGAACGAGTCGACCGTCTTGGTGCGTCCGGTGATGAACAGCGGCTGCAGCTCGGCGTCGGCGAAGATCGAACGGATGCGCGTGGTGACGTCCTCGGTCACTGCCTCGAGCTGCGGTCGGACCTGCTCGTACTGGCGGGCCGACTCCTCCACCTGGGGTTTGAGCCGCTCGTCCAGTCGATCGAAAACTGCTCCCACGATGCCCCGTTTCCTCGCCGCGATGTGTACCGCTCACACCCTACCAACCGCCGTCGTGCCGAGGATCACCGCGGATCGGAGACCGCCGCACGGCGTGTTGCGGGTGGCCGGGAGGTAAACTGAAGACATACGACGGCGATTCCAGCCGCATTTCCCGTTTACCTCGGCACCGTAGGGGCCCGACCCCGCCCTGCCGGACATCATCTGCGGACCAGCGATCCGCAACCAGCAGCAACCCCCAGGAGAAGCACCCTTTCATGACCGCATCTGCCACGGAACTTTCCACCGAACTGCTGTTCGAGCGCCGCTACGAGGAGCAGATCGCCCCCGTGAACCGGCTCCTTGACGAGACCGCCCTGCTCCGCCCCGGCAGCTCCGTCAGCTACGTCGACCCGCAGCATGATGTGGACCAGGTCAAGATCATCTCCCTGTTCTCCAACATCGGAACCGCCGATCCCAGCGGTTTCATCACGCCCGGTGACGCCGACGCCGCCACCCGCATGGTCGGGCTGCAGTGGCAGCTGGGCCTGCGCCCGGAATACGTGCTCCCCTGGAACGTCTCCCCGTGGCACACCGACGGCGAGGCCAACGGACGCTTCGAGCCGGCACAGATCACCTCCGGCCTGAAGCCGCTGCTGCGCATGCTCAAGCTCGTCCCGCGCGCCTCCGTCCTGGTGGCCCACGGCACCGAGGCCCACCGCCTGGCTGACCAGCTGACCAAGACGCAGAACCCCTTGCTGTGGCGCCGCGGCTTCAAGACCTACAAGGTCAAGTCCCTCGACGGCCGCGCCTTCGCCGGCTCCGCCGAGCGCCAGCAGGGCCACCTGGATCAGATGCAGGCCGCCTACGCCGACGCCATGGCGCGCACCGGGATCTCCTCGATCCGCTGACACCTCCTCCGGGTCTGCCCGGAACCACGAACGGCGTCCACCGGCAACGGTGGGCGCCGTTCGTCGTCGTGCTGCGTGGTGGGCACGGCCGCGGACGCCGGCACCGCTAAACTCGTAGCCATGCCCGAAGCCGCTCCCGCCGCACCCTCCGCGCCCGAAAACGCAGTGCCACCGATCAGCCGCGCCCACCGGCTGCAGCTGGCCGCGGTGATGGCCGCGGCGACCGTGCTGTATGTGGCGCACTCGCTGCTGCGCTACCGCAACTACGAGGCCAAGGGCTACGACCTGGGGATCTTCGACCAGGCGGTGCGCCAGTACGCGCTGTTCAAGGCGCCGATCGTGCCCATCAAGGGCGTGGACTTCAACCTGCTCGGGGACCATTTCCACCCGATCATCGCCCTGTTCGCCCCGCTGTACTGGATCTGGCCGGACCCGCGCATGCTCAACTTCGGCATGATCGCGCTGCTCGTCGTCACGGCGATCCCGGTGTATTCATTCGCCCGCAGGTACCTGGGCCACCGCGGCGGACTGCTGACCGCAGCGGCGTTGCTGTTGTGGTGGCCGTTCCAGGCGATGGTGAACTGGGACTTCCACGAGGTGGCCTTCGCCGTGCCGCTGATGGCCTGGATCGTCTGGGCGTTCGACCGGTCCCGCTACTGGCTGGTGGTCGGCCTGTCCGCGCTGCTGCTGCTGGTCCGCGAGGACATGGGCGTCACCCTCATTGCCGTCGGCATCGTGCTGGCCTTCCACCGCCAGTGGACCAAGGCGGCGCTGCTGGCCGTGGCAGGGGTGGCCGGCTACCTGGTGGTGACGAAGGTGCTGGTCCCGCATTTCGCCCCGCCGGATGCCATGTCCTACTGGCAGTTCACCGCCCTGGGGCCGACCATGGGTGCCGCCATCGCCTTCATGCTCAGCCACCCGCTGAAGTCGATCGCGCTGCTGTTCAACCACGAGCTGAAGATCCTGCTGTGGTTGATGACCTTCGTCCCGCTGGCGCTGCTGCCCTTCCTCTCCCCCTACGTGATCCTGGTGGCACCGAGCCTGCTCGCCCGCCTCTTCAACGACCGGTTGAACACCTGGGCCCCGGTCTACCAGTACGACGCGATGCTGGCCCCGGTGCTGATCATGGCCTCGGTCCACGTGCTCTCCAAGATCATCGCGCGCACCGGAAAGGTGAAGCTGCGCGTGGGCGCCCCGGCCTACCTGCTGGTGTTCGCGTTCATCTGCACCCTGTTCATCCACGCGGTCTTCCCGCTCGGGCGGACGCTGACCGGGACGGATTGGGCCATGCCGGAAACGGCGAAGGCCCAGGCCCGCGCCGTGGCGAAGATCCCCCACGGGGTATGCGTCGAAGCCAACGACACAGCGGTCCCCCATCTGGTCCAGCGCACCTACGTGGGCCTGCACGGGGACATCGGCGATGACCTGTCCAGCTGGATGATCATCGACTTCAACGTCGACGAACTCGGCGGCTGGGATCCGCTCTCCCCCCAGCAGGCGCTGGAGCGCGGTGAGAAGCTGGGGTTCAAGGTCGTCACGGAAGACGACCACGGGATCTGGGTGCTGCACCGCGACATCCCTGTGAACCCGATCTGCAGCAACTACCTGCCCTACGACTGAACCGCATCCCGGCGGTGCAGCCCGGGCAGCCGGCTTCAGAGCCCGAGTTCGGCGGCCAGGTCCACACCCTGCGTGTGGTGGACGGTGCGCATCCCCACCCCGCGGGCTGCCTCGAGGTTTTCGGTCTTGTCGTCGATGAACACGACGGCGGATGCCGGGGCACCGAGCTCGGCCAGGACATGCTCGTAGATCCTGCGGTCGGGTTTGGCCAGCCGGAGCGGGCCGCTGAAGAAGAGCCGATCAAAGGGGCGCGGCCAGTCGGCCTCGGCGGTGAAGATCTCGGATTGGCGCACCGGCATGTTGGACAGCAACGCCAGCTGCGCCCCGCGCGCCGTCAGCTGCTGCAGCACCGCGGCGGTGGCCGGATCCTGCCGGGCCCAGAGGGCGGCATCGAGGCGGTCCAGCTGCTCGACCTGCGCAGCATCGACGTCGCGTTCGAGCACGGCAGACCAATAGGCGGCGGACGTCAGGTCCCCCGCGTCGAAGGCGTGGCGGTGGTCCCAATACGTGCTGTCGGCGGCGTCCAGCGCCACCCCGGTGGCCTCGTTCAGCCGCTGCCAATCCGCGGCGTCCGGGGCCAGGGACAAGACCATGCCATAGTCGAAGAGGTACCAGTCGACGTCGTGCGGTGAGGGTGCCATGGCACCAGCGTATCGGCACGCCGCAGCGGTGCGGTGTAGCCTCGCAAGCGGTCCCCGATGGCATGCGGGAACCATGGGGGCGGGACATGAGCAGGACACCAGGAGGGAGCGGCGATGGTCAACGATGAGGAAATCAGTGTCGGCCAGCTGGCCGCGCGCAGCGGTGCCGCCGTCTCCGCATTGCACTTCTATGAGCGCAAGGGACTCATCCACAGCCGCCGGACCAGCGGCAACCAGCGCAGGTATGCCCGCTCGACGCTGCGCCGCGTGGCGGTGATCCGGGCTGCCCAACGCGCGGGCATCCCGCTGGCCTCCGTGCTGGAGGTCTTTGCGGATCTGCCGGCCGACGGGGTGCCCGACCAGGCGGATTGGCAGCGGCTCTCGGCGGCGTGGCGGCAGGAGATCGACGCGCGCATCTCCCTGCTGGAGCACTTGCGGGACCGCCTGGATGGCTGCATCGGCTGTGGCTGCCTGTCGCTGGCCGCCTGCGGCTTCGTCAACCCCGACGACGCGCTCGGTTCGGCCACCACGGGTGCCCCGGGCCTGGAGGACGAGCCGTTCGGTGCCGTTCGGGGCCTTCCGCCGTCATCCGGTTTGACCTGAACTTAGGTTGAGGTTTTAGGGTCGTGAGTGTTCCCCGGGACATCGGGAACGTCCAGACGAAAGAAACAGGCATGACGACCCTCTCGCACTCCGACGCAGCGACCCGCAACGCTTCAGCTCTTTTCCGCGACGCCTTCCGCGGCCACCCGGCAGGCCTGGCCGTCATCACCGCCGCCGGACCGGACGGGCCGATCGGGTTGACGGCTTCCTCGGTGTCGTCGGTGTCGGTGGATCCGCCGTCGCTGGTGTTCTCGCTCTCGGGCAGGACCACCGCACCGCTGCTGGCCGCTGCCGACACGGTGGTGGTGCACCTCATGGACACCGCGCACCAGGACCTCGTTAACACCTTTGCCACCCCGGGCACCGCGCGGTTCACCGAGGACATGGACTGGGAGGTGCTGCCGACCGGCGAACCGTTGCTGCACGGCGGCACGTGGGCGCTGCGCTGTGCCGTCGCCGAGCGGATCGACGTCGGCTCCTCCCGGGTGGTCATTGCCACGGTCCTGGACGTCCGCCGCCAGTCCCCCGGCGCCGAGCCGCTCGTCTACCACGACCGGACCTACCATCGCCTCTCCGACGGATCCACCCTGACACCGTAAGCCCCCCGGCCGGGCACCGGAGGATAATGATCCCCACCATCATCGGGGCCAGGAGGCACACATGCGCGCGGTCATCATCGGGGCGGGCATCGCCGGGCTGGTCACGGCCCGCCAACTCGGGCTCGCCGGCTGGGAGGTCGACGTCGTCGAACAGTCCCCCGGGCCGCGGGACGCCGGCTACATGATGGACTTCTTCGGCCCCGGGGTCGCCGCATCCGAACGCATCGGCCTGTATCCGCGCCTGGCCGACCTCGCCTACCCCGTTGAAGCCGCCGACTACGTGGAGTGCACCGGGAAGACCACGGCCCGGCTGGACTACGCACGCTTCTCCCGCGCGGCGGGGGGCAAGGTCCTCACCCTGCTGCGCCCCGACATGGAGTTGGCGGCACTGGCCGCGTTGGACGACGTGCCCGATGGCCGGGTGCGCCTGCACTACGGGCGCCACCCGACGGCGTTCCGCAATGGCGCCGACCGGGTGTCCGTCGACGTGGACGGGACGGAACCACTGGTGCTGGAGGCCGATGCCCTCATCGGCGCCGATGGCATCCACTCCGCGCTCCGTGGCGCGCTCTTCGGCCCCGAGGCCGGGTACCTGCGCCCGCTGGGCATGCGTGCCGCGGCCTACATCGCGGATGAACCGGCCCTGGCGGCACGGCTGGGCCGGCGGTTCGTGCTCACCGACAGCCTGGACCGGACCGTGGGGCTGTACGGGTTGCGCACCGGCCAGGTCGCGACCTTCATGGTCTACCGCGACGACGGCAGCGCAGACCCCGGAGATGCTGCCAGGTGCCTGCGCAGGAATTTCGCCGGCCTCGGCCCGGAGGTCGACCGCATGGTGGAGTTGTGTCCGCCGGATCCGTACGACGACATCGTGGCCCAGGTGGTGATGCCCGTCTGGCACCGAGGCAGGACCATCCTCGTCGGCGATGCGTGCTCGGCGGTGTCCTTGGTGGCCGGGCAGGGCGGTTCGCTGGCGATCGCCGGAGGGGCTTTGCTCGGCGACCTGCTCGGCGCGGTGTCCTCTGCCGAACAGGTCCCCGCAGCGTTGACCGGCTTCGAGCGCCAGTGGCGATCGGTCGTCGAGGGCGCCCAGATATCGGGTCGTCGGGCCGTCTGGATGTTCCTGCCGGAGACCGTCCGGCAACAGCGCGTGCGCCGGTGGGTCCTGCGTGCCGCGACGCTGCCGGTCATCAACACGATCGTGGCCCGGCAGATCGTCAAGAGCGTCGCCGGCTAGGCCCGCTGATGCTCCGCAGACGCGTCACGACGCGCAGCGGCCCTTCTCGAACCGGTCAAGAACCAGGCCCACCATTTCAGCCGGCGGTTCCTGGCCAGCCAGCAACAACGGTTCGGTCACCACGTCGGCTCCCGACTCTCGCGCCAGGGACGCGAAGTGGCCGGGTGCCAGCAGGTAGGTGGCCACGACAACGCGGCCGCCCCTGTCCGCGGCCTGGCTCCCGTGAGGGGCCCCCGCTTCGGCAAGGTTGCCGCGGGCGGATTCCACGGCCTGCTTGAGCTCGGGCTGCGCCGCTGAAATATACCCGGTGGAGACCGGCCGGCCCAGCAAGCCGGCCAGGCTTACGGCCGTCGCCTCGCAGTCCGCCACAGCACGTCGGTCGGTGGATCCGGCGCAGCCCAGGACGACGTGATCGCCGGTACCGAGTCCGGCTTCGCGCAACCGTCGTGCCAGGACCTGCACCAGGCGTTGATCCGGGCCGAGCGCTGCGCTCACCGTGGTGCCGGGCCGTGCTGCTGCCGCCTCGGCCAGGTCTACATGGACGTGGTACCCGGCGGAGAGCAGCAGCGGGACCACGCGAGTCGTCCCTGCGAGGCCTGCCAATGTACGCGGGACAGCTGGTTGCTGAACGTCGACAAATGACTCAACGACGTTCAGGTCCGGCCGGCGGATGGCCACTGCGCGTACCAGGGCGCTCACGGCAGCCTGTCCCCGGGGTGAATTCGTGCCGTGCGAGGCCGCGACCAAGGCGGGTTCAGTGGCGGTTTCCACCCACCCTGTCCAGGGCTCGCAGCTGAGCTCCGAACCGGTGGCATGCACCGCAGGTGTGGAGCCGTCGTCCCGTCCACGCGTGCGGCGACCCACCGATCTGTGTGCGAGAACTCCGAGGCTCATGCGGCTACCCCGCGCCATGGCTCGGAGATGCCGACGGCGAGATAACCGCCCTCAAGGCGCACCGGATAGGTAGGCAGCGTCAGTTCCGGGTTGGTGAGGCACTCTCCCGTTTCCAGGACATATACCTCCTTGTGCAACGGTGAAGCGATGGTCGTCAGCACACCCTTGGTACCAACGATTCCCCGTGACATCACCTGTGCGCCAGTCGCAGGGTCACTCTGGTCAACTGCGTGGAACTCCGTGTCGGAGAGCCGGAAGAGAGCCAGCTGGCGGTCGCCGATCAGTGCGGCTTCCCCCCACGCCTGCTCCAGGGCATCGACTCGGCATACGCGGTGCCACTGGACCTCCCCAGGTGCGGCATGAAGGGCCGCGCAGGCCGAGTCGGACATGGGGCCGATGTCGACGGCGTCACCGTGGAGTTCGAAGGTGGTCATTGCGGTCATCGTGGGCTCCGTTCATCAGGTTGGCTGGTGCACCATCAAACTATGGGCGCCATGTTTCGCACGGGACCCACTCAGGTAACGCCACGGTAAAACGCTTCTCACACCTGCTGGCGTCGGCGGAGAGGGAAGACGACAAATGCCGGAAACACTAGGGCAACAAGGACGCAACTCCTGCCCCCTACGGTGAGAAGACGCTCCGGCCATGGGTAGGAGCGATGACCGATTCCGCGATCCGAAGGCAGCCATGAACAAGAACCAGCCCCGCCGCATCGTCGTCGTCGGCGGGGGCCCCGCAGCGCATCGGTTCGTCGAAGCGATGGGTTCCCGGGGCCTCTCCGGTATCTCCCTGACCATCCTGACCGAGGAAACCCACCTTCCCTACGACCGGGTGGCGCTGAGCCGGGCACTGGCCGAGACCGATGCCAACCTGACGCTGGGCCACAGTTCCATGTGGGAGCAGGAGGGAATCACCCTCGTGACCAGCGCGCGTGCCGTGGATCTTGACCTCGAGGCGATGGAAGTCATCACCGCCACCGGTGACCGTTACGGCTACGACGAGTTGGTGCTGGCGACCGGCTCCAACGCAGCCAGGCTGCCCATACCGGGCAATGAGCACACGCATGTCTACCGCACACTCGAAGATGTTTGGGCGATCAACCGTGAAGTGGAGGCCTTGACTGCCAAACTCGGCCGGACCATCAACGCCGTCACCATCGGAGGCGGTTTGCTGGGACTGGAGGCGGCAGCAGGGCTGCAGGCCCTGGGCGCCAACCCGGTCATCATCGACGGAGGCAAATGGCTGATGGGCACCCAATTGGACGAGGGTGCCGGAGAGGCCATGGGCCGGCTGATCGCGGACCGGGGATTTCAGGTCCATTCCGGTGTGTATCCCTCCGCGGTCCTGACCTCCCGCATCGACGGAGCACACCAGGTCACCGGCGTGGAGATGGCCGACGGTCGGATCGTCGGAGCCGACATGGTCGTCGTCTCCATCGGCGTGAGGCCACGCGACGAACTCGCCCGTACCCTCAATGCCCGGGCGAAGGGCAAGGCCGCGGAAAGCGCTGGAAAGTCGCCGGAAGAGCTCGAGGACGAGGATTTCCTCCCCGTCTTCCGGATGGGGGCGCGCGGCGGGATCGTGATCGATGAAACCTGTGCAACCGATGTCGAGCATGTCTGGGCGATCGGCGAGGTGGCAAATTTTGGTGGGCTCTGCGTCGGCCTGGTCGCCCCGGCCAACACCATGGCAGAGATCGTCGCCGACCGACTGCACGACGGAGACGCGACCTTTGCAGGATTCGACACCGCGACAAAACTCAAGCTCTCCGGCGTCGAAGTGGCCAGCTTTGGTGATGCCTTCGCCCAATCCGACGGCGCCCTGGAGATCGTGTACGCCGATCCTGCCCGCGGCGTCTACCAGAAGATCGTCGTCACCGATGATGCGAAAACGCTGCTGGGCGGGATCTTCGTCGGTGATGCCTCGCCCTACACGTCCCTTCGCCCGTTGCAGGGGCGGGAACTTCCCGCTGAGCCGGGCGCATTCCTCTCCGCCGCCACCGCGTCGGCGCCCGACACCGAGTTGCCCGATGACGCCACCCTGTGCTCATGCAATAACGTCACTGCCGGCTCCATCCGCGATGCCATCAACGGCTGCGGCAGCTGTGATGGCGCCGAACCCGTTCGCGAGCTTGGCGCGCTCAAGGGCTGCACCCGGGCCGGCACCCAGTGTGGTTCCTGCGTGCCGATGCTCAAGAAGCTGTTGGAGGGCGAACTGGCCAAGTCAGGCATCACGGTTTCCAAGGCCCTGTGCGAACACTTCGAGATGTCGCGCGCCGAGCTGTTCGAAGCAATCAGGTCGCTCGAGTTGACCTCCTTCGACGACATCATGCGGCGCTTCGGCGTCCGGGCAGTACCGGATGGTCCTGCCCCGCTGGGATGCGATATCTGCAAGCCGGCCATCGGTTCCATCCTGGCCTCGCAGCATGGCGCCTACGTGCTCGACGGCGGCCGTGGCGCCCTTCAGGACACCAACGACCGGGCGCTGGCGAACATGCAGAAGAACGGCACCTACTCCGTGGTGCCCCGCATTCCCGGCGGTGAGATCACACCGGAGAAGCTGGCGGTCATCGCCCGGGTTGCCGAGACGTACAACCTCTACACGAAACTCACGGGAGCCCTGCGGATCGACCTGCTCGGCGCCCGGTTGGAGCAGCTGCCGGACATCTGGAAGGAACTCGTCGAGGCCGGTTTCGAATCCGGGCACGCCTACGGCAAGGCGCTGCGCAATGTGAAGTCATGTGTGGGGTCCACCTGGTGCCGCTATGGTGTCCAGGACTCTGTATCGATGGCCATCAGGTTGGAACTGCGCTACCGGGGGCTGCGGTCACCACACAAGTTGAAGATGGGTGTCTCCGGCTGCGCCCGCGAGTGCGCCGAGGCCCGGGCCAAGGACGTCGGTGTGATCGCCACGGCCGACGGCTGGAATGTCTACGTCGGCGGCAACGGCGGGGCGAATCCAGTGCACGGCCAATTGCTGGCCAGGGACCTCGATGATGCCACGTTGATCGCCTACATCGACCGGTTCCTGATGTACTACATCCGCACTGCTGATCGGCTCCAGCGCACCGCGCACTGGATGGCGGAGCTGGAGGGCGGCCTGGACCACGTCCACGACGTCGTCGTCGGCGATAGCCTGGGCATCGCCGATGAGCTCGAATCGGCAATCGCCCACCACGTGGACGCCTACGAGGATGAATGGGCCGCAACGCTGAGGGACCCGGAGCGACTTCGTCGCTTCCGCTCGTTCGTCAACGCGCCGGACCAGAAGGATGCATCCATCGTCAACATCAACGAGCGGGGCATGGACCGTCCGGCCACAGAGGAAGAGATCCGAGCCGGCGGCGACTCGGGGCCGGTGCTGATCGGTACCTCCATCCCCGTCCGCACTAGCCAGGAACCGCGACGATGATCCGGGACACGGACTTCCTGGGCCTGACCGTCCTCGTGGCCGGCGCCGCAGGGCCAGCTCGGCGTGTCATTCGCCGGTACCGCCACGCCGGTGCCGTCGTCCGGTGCCTCGAATCGCCAGGAGACCGTGCGCGCACCGTGCTCGACGATGTCGCCCTGGTGGCCCTGGTCGACGAGGGCCAACCAGGCTGGGATCGGTTGGCAGCCGATTGCCGGGCTTCCTCCACGCTGCTGGTGCGCGAACGCGCCGCTGCGCCCCGGGGCAGGGTGACCCTGGTCGGTGGTGGACCGGGGCCGGATGACCTCCTGACCGTGAGGGCCCTGGAGGCGCTGCGCGAGGCCGACGTCGTCTTCTATGACCGGCTTGGCCCGCACCGGAATCTCGCTGAACTGAGCGGAGGAGCCGACCTGATCGACGTCGGCAAGCGTCCCGGCCACCACCCGGTGGTGCAGTCGGATATAGAGCGCCGGATGGTCGATGCCGCCCGGGCAGGTCATCACGTGGTACGCCTCAAGGGCGGCGACCCCTTCGTCTTCGGCCGCGGAGGCGAAGAGGTGGCCAGCTGCGTCGAGGCCGGCGTCGAGGTCACGGTCGTGCCCGGCATCACGAGCGCCGTCTCGGTTCCGGCTGCGGCGGGGATCCCCGTCACCCACCGTGCTGTCAGCCACTTGTTCACCGTCATCTCCGGGCACGCGCCGCTCAGCGTCGTCGAATACGAACACCTTGCCGGGTTGGGGGGCACCATCGTTGTACTCATGGGTGTTGGCACCTTGCCGCAACTGATGGCAGGCCTGGCCACAGCGGGAATGGATCGCCGGACGCCGGTGGCCATCGTTGAGCGTGGTTACAGCGATTCACAGCGGACGACCGTTTCCGACCTCTCCGGCGCCGTCAGGGCGGCCGCAGCCGCGGGGTGCAAGTCGCCCGCCGTGCTGGTGATCGGCGATGTTGTCCGCCAGGGCGGCAAGAGTGGATCGGTCGCGGAACAATGTGCCGGGTTAGCCCCCGCGGCGGAGGGGGTATGACATTGCGGGGCCCCCTGGAGGGGTTCCGGGTGGGAGTGACCTCTGACCGGCGCTCGGGGGACCTGATCGACGCACTCGAACGGCGCGGCGCCACGGTGCTGCACGCTCCGGTCATGAAGATCGTGCCCGTGGCCGAAGACGACGAGCTCACCCGCGACACGGCTGCCATCATCAACGCGGTACCGGATGCCACGCTCATCACGACCGCCTACGGCATGCGACGGTGGTCCGAAGCCGCCGACGCCTGTGGTCTCGGGGAGGACCTGATGGAGGCGCTGGCGGCATCGAGGATCTTCGTTCGCGGCCCCAAGGCACGCGGGGCAGTGCGGGCTGCCGGCCTGGACGACGTCGGCATCAGCGCCGACGAGCGGACCGCGAGTCTGGTTGACCTGCTGCTCGACGAGGGCGTGGACGGCTTATCCGTCGCGGTCCAGCTGCATGGCTACACGGACGGGGCACAGCTGGAACGGCTGCGCGCCGCCGGCGCTTCGGTCCTGACGGCGACACCCTACCGGTGGGTCAGGCCCGAGGGGGCTGAGACGCAGGTGCCACGGTTGATCGACGCCATCTGCAACCGCCAAGTGGACGTCGTGACCTTCACCAGCGCGCCGGCCGTCGAGGCGCTCTTCAGCACAGCGGTCGAGATGGGGCGTTTCCCGGCCCTCGTGGAGTCCTTCGGGTCAGGCGTCGTGGCCGCCGCCGTCGGTCCAGTCACTTCACAACCGCTGATCGACGCCGGCATCGAGCCGATCGTGCCGAAACGTTTCCGCATGGGGGCGCTGATCCGGCTGGTCGTGGAGCACCTTTCAACCCATCAGGTCCTGCACGTCGACACAGCCAAGGGCGTGGTCGAGATCCGCGGCCACTCCGTCGGCCTGGCCGGCCGGCAGGCTCGTCTGCCGCCGGCACCGATGGCCATTTTTCGCGCTCTGGCGGATGCCGGGGGCGCCGTGCTCAGCCGACAGGAGCTGTGCCGGCGACTGCCGGAGGCTTCCGGCACCCACGCGCTGGATATGGCCATGAGCCGGCTGCGCCAAAATCTGCCAGATCCGGAGCTCATCACCACGGTGATCAAACGTGGCTACCGACTGAATGTGTAGCGCCGCGCCGGCGCCACCGCTGGCCTTGCCCTTGCCTGCCGCTGCGGCCGCTTAGATCACGTGGACGGGATTGACATCGGACATCGACAACCTCCGGGTTGGTTGGCCCGGCACTTTCGTCCGGGCCTCTATTCGACGTGATGCACCCCAACGAACCGGCTGGTTTCCGTCGCGTGCCCCGATCGTGAAGTGAGCCTCACGTGCCTTGGCCCGACAGGTGAGACCACGACCGGCCCTTACGGGCGTAGCCCGCGCAGCGGCGTCCACCCCATCGGCAGCGGGCCACGCACAGCGGCCCGACGCGCGTCGGCGGCGGCACTCCAGCCCTGGCCGGCGCGGGCATCCACGCGACCGGCACCACCGGACACGATCCGGAAGCCGACGTCCTCCAGCCGCGCATCGGGGGCGCTCCCCCGCCGGACCGAGGCCCTGACACTGTATTCCGGGTCGTCCCATCCGCCGCCGCGTAGTGAGCGGTAGTCGGCGTAGCGGGCGGTGTCGGCGAAGTCCCAGCACCACTCCCACACGTTTCCCAGGGTGTCGAACAGCCCGAAGTCGTTGGGCTGCTTGCCGGCCACCGGCTGTGGCCCGTGGGCCCCGTCCGCCGCCGTCCAGGCGACGGTTTCCAGGCCGCCGTACCGCGGCCCGGCGCTTCGGGCACGGCAGGCGTGTTCCCATTCGGCCTCAGTCGGCAGGCGGTACCCCGGCGAGGCCACGTCCCACTCCACCTCGCGCCCCTCCACCCGGTAGGCGGCCGGCAGGCCGTCGAGGGCCGAGGCCGCGTTGCACCAGGTGACCGCCTCGAACCAGGTCACCGGGTGGGCCGGCAGTGCCGGATCTACCCCGGGCACGACGGCGGTGCCCAGGATCCGGTGCCAGTCGCCGAGCGTGACCGGAGTGGCGCCGATGGAGAACGGGAGCAGCTCGATCCCGCGTGTGGTGGTGGTGCGGGCATCGCGCAGGGTGATGCGCCCCGCAGGTACCGCGAGCAGCCGCAGCCCGGTGCCGCCGTCGTGCGCTGTCATATCCGCATCAGTCCGGCCGCCCCTCAGCGCCGGGCGGGCAGCACGAACTGGTCGGGGGTGTCCTCCACGGGTCCGCCCATCGGGTCGTCGTCGCCCTCGGCACGGACCAGGTCACGGTCCGGGTGGCGGATGTCGCCGATGATGCGCACGCAGAGGTAGATGACCATGGCCATGTGGGCTGCGATGCCGGTGCCGTAGGCGATCTCGATCCACGGGTTGCCGGCACCGAACGTGCCCCCGCTGACGATCTCGGCGCTCATCAGCCACACGGCGGCCCAATGGTAGGCCTCGAGCAACTGCCAGAGCAGGAATTCGCGCCACCGGGGCCGGGCCAGGATGTACAGCGGGATGAGCCACATGACGAACTGCGGCGAATAGACCTTGTTGAAGAGGATGAACGCGGCGATGATCAAAAACGCCAGCTGGGCCATCCGCGGGCGCCGCTTCGCGGACAGGCCCAGGTAGGCGATGCCCAGGCAGGCCAGGGCGAAGCAGACGTTGGAGAGCATCGAGAAGCCCTTGCCGTCCAGCCCGGTCCAGGTGAACGCCAGCCACATCGAGGAGAAGCTGATCGGGCGTTCGGAGGAGAACGTGTAGAAGCGCGACCACTCGTCGAACGCGGTGAGCATGAACGGGACGTTGACCACCAGCCAGGCGGCCACTGCCGCGGCCAGCGATTTCCAGAACGCCGACATGCGCCCGGAACGGAAGCACAGCACCAGGATCGCCCCGAAGAGGAAGAACGGGTACAGCTTCGCCGCGGCGCCCAGGCCCAGCAGCACGCCGGCGAGGTAGATGTGCTTGCGGGAGAAGGCCAACATCCCCACCGTGGCGAACATGACGGCCCAGAGGTCCCAGTTCAGTTGGCTGGTCAGGATGATCCCGGGGGCCAAGGCCACCAGCAGGGCATCGCGGCTGCGCTTGCGGGCGCTGTAGGCGACGGCGACGACGATGATGGCCCAGCAGATGAAGGAGCCCAGCGAGTTGATGTCGAAGTAGGCCAGCTGGCGTTCGGGGCTGAAGCCGATGCCCGGCACCAGGAACGCGGTCACCCCGGCGATCACGGCCAGCAACGCCGGGTATTCCAGCGCCTGGTCCTGCGGCAGGCCGGTGTAGAACGGGAAGAGCTTGTCGGCCAGCCCACGGGTGCCGAAGAGCTGGGCGAAGTCCGAATAGCACATGTGGATGTGCTGGTCGGCGCCGGACCAGCCGTTGACGCGGCACCACTGCTTGGTCAGCACCGCCAGGATGGCGCCGATGACGGTGGCCACCAGCAGCCACCCGATGACCGGACGGGTGGCCTCGCGGGAGGTGCGCAGGGTGTTCAGCGGTGAAGTCACGGCGTGGTGGCCTCGTTTCTGTGATCGGTGGGATCGGGGCCGGGGCCCCGGGTGAAGAGTGCTGAGGTGCGGGGATCGGAGAAGACCAGGTATCCCAGGTAGAGCAGGCCGATGCCGGCGGCCAGTATCCGGACCCAGAGCAGGCTGATCCATTGGGCGACGCTGAGCTGGTCGACCACGCCGACCAGCACCAGAAGCATGCTCAGCAGGTACCAGAACCTGACCCACCCGCCGGTGTATACCTTCGAGACGGCGAACAGCGGAATCAGCCACAGCACGTACCAGGACTGGATGATGGGGGCCAGCACGATGGTCGCCAACAGGGCCAGGGCGCAATACAGGACCGGGGAGGTCGCCGGGCGGCGGAACGCCAGCCAGACGGCGAAGCCCAGCGCCACGGCCTTGAACAGCGTGTAGACCAGGGCCGCGTTGGAGTCCAGGTCGCCGCCGGCTAGTTCGGCCAGCCAGCCGACGCCCAGCCCCAGCAGGCCCACCGGCGCATACGGGAACGCCGCTGACCCGGCGGTTGCCATGGCCTTGATCCAGCCGAACCAGAGCCCGGAGACCCACCCGAAGAACGTCAACGCCGCGCCGGAGACGACGGCGGTGTAGGCCCAGGCGCCGATCTTGCGTCCCAGCGTGGCGGTCGCCGGCAGCATGGCCAGCCCGATGAACGGCAGCGCCAACACCACGATCGGCTTCACGGCGATGGCCCCGGTGACGGCCAGGACCCCGGCCAACCGGCGTCCCTGGCGGACCCAGACGAACCCCAGGAGCAGTCCGCCCATCATCAGCGCATCGTTGTGCGCCCCGCCGATCATGGTCAGCAGGAACAGCGGGTTGGCCAGCGAGATCCAGACCGCCCAGGTGGGATCGGAACCCAGTTGTGCGGCGAGCCGCGGCACGGCGTACAGGCACAGCAGGACCCCGGCCACTGCCAGCAGCCGGAACAACAGGACGGCAGCTTCGGGGACGCCGCCGGTGATGAAGTACACGCCCTGGGAGGCCAGCAGGAACAGCGGGCCATAGGGGGATGCCGATTCGGCCCAGAGGCTGTCCGATCCCTGGGCGAACCAGCCGGGCAGCTGGGAGATCCAGTTCGAGTACGGGCTCAGCCCGGCGTGCATGAGCCGCCCCTGCCCCAGGTAGGAGTAGACGTCGCGGCTGAAGATCGGGAACGCGAACAGCAACGGCGCCGACCAGAGCAGCACGGTGTTGCGCACGGTCACCAGGGACGCGGGGGTGTGCTCCCCGCCGCGCTGGCCGAAGCGCAGCCAGGCCCGGCACAGGATCATCGAGCCCAGCGCCAACAAGATGGTGCAGATGATCACGCCCGCCGTCTCGACGCGCAGCGGGTTCAGGATCGTGGTGCGGGCGAAGATCGAATCCTGCGTCTGCGCCAGCCAGCCGACGCCCCAGGAGCCGACCATGATCATCAGCGAGGCGAGGAACCCCTGGGCCATCGCGACGCCGCGCTGGGCCTCGTCGCCGCCGGCGAGGCGGCGTAGCAGCGGCATCTCCTCGATGCGGTGCCGCAGTCCGAACAGCGCCTCGGTCAGCGCCGCGGTCCGGGCCCGCGTGCGCCGGTTCTCACGGGTGGGCATTCAGCTGGCTTCCTTGCCCCGGCGCAACCGCAGGCGGAGCCCGGACACGGTGGTGACCACCGAACCCCAGAAACCCAGGAAGAGCCGTCGGGTCTTCGGGTCCAGGAACGCCAGATAGGCCATGGCCGCCCAGGAGATGCCGGTGGAGAGGTGCTTGACCCAGGGGTCCAGGGCGTCGAGGAACTGCCAGATGAAGATCTGGTCGGCGGCGCCGAAGGCGATGAAGAACGCGACGGTGAAGTACACCCAGATGATCTGCCAGTCATCGCGGATGCCGGTGGCGGCGAAGAAGGGCAGCAGCCACAGCAGGTACCACGGCTGGATGATCGGTGAGAGCACCACCAGGGCGGCGAAGGCCAGGGCGAGGCGCTGGACCAGGTGGGAGTGCCGTCCGCGGAACATCAGGAACAGCACGACGAGCACCGAGGCCACCCGGGCGACGACCTTCACGACCTGGAGCACCCAGTTCGAGGGCAGGCCCAGCGCGTCGAAGGCACCCCTGAAGAAGTTGGTGAACAGGCCCACCGGGGCGAAGAAGACGGTTCCCGTGCCGGTGCCGAGCATGACCTTCAGCCACCCGAAACCGTAGCCGTTGGCCCAGCCGATCACTGCCATGATCCCCAGGCACAGGGCCAGGGTGTAGGCCCAGTAGAGGAACCTGCGGGCCCAGGAGGAACCGGGGCCGGCCCACAGCAGGCCGATGAACGGCAGGATGACCATGGTGATCGGTTTGATGCCGATCGACGCGGTGACCAGCACGACCCCGAGGATCCCCCGGCGGGTCGCCGCGTAGTAGGTGCCGGCGACCGCCAGGCCGACCATCAGCGCGTCGTTGTGCGCGCTGGCGATGAAGCTGATGAGGAACAGCGGGTTGGACACCGTGATCCACAGTGCCTTGGCCCCTGACACCCCATGGAGTTCGGCCAGCTTCGGCACGTACACCATGCAGACGATGACCCCGGCGAAGGCGATCAGCCGGTACAGGAACACCGAGGCGTCCGGGGAGGATCCCGCCAGCAGGTTCACCAGCCGCTCCAGCGTGAGGAACAGCGGCCCGTACGGGGTTTCGGATTCGGCCCAGGTGACGTCGGCACCGAGCTGGAACCAATTGGAGAGCGTGGAGATGCCGTCCACATAGGGGTCCTGCCCCGCGGTGACCAGCCGGCCCTGGCCGATGTAGGCGAAGACGTCGCGGCTGAAGATCGGCAAGGCCAACAGCAGGGGTGCACCCCAGAGCCAGCACGCCTGCCGGACGACCCGCAGGGAGCCCACCGCCCAGCCGGCCAGCTCCTGGCCCAGCCGCAGCCAGGAACGGAACATGATCCAGCACCCGACGGTCAGCACGATCGTGGCGGCGATGACGCCCCACTGCTCGGTGCGCACCGCAATGAGCAGATGGTTGCGGTTCAACGGCGACACGCTGGCCAGCCAGCCGATGCCATAGGAGCCCAACAGCACCAGGACCGACCCGACGAACCCCTCGATCAGGATCAGCCGGGGCGCGCGTTCCCGCGGACGGGTCCCCGCACCCGTCTGGACCCTGCTCATCGCCATCGGCTCGTTTCCGTTGATTGACCGCCCCGCGTCGGCGCCCGTCCGCGGCCGTTGGAGACTGTGCAGGACCGGGATCCGGGGCCCGGGGCCCGCTGAAATACTCACCCGATGTTAGCATCGCGGCCCCGCCACACCCGGGTACGACGCCGGTTCCCACCGAACGCCCCCCGCTGCCCCTAGGCTGGTGGCAGCCCGGGCATCCGCCGGGCCGCGCGGTGCAAGAGCAGGGGGAACGAATGGGCCGGCACGCCACCAGTGAGGGCAAGAACACCACCCGACAGGGCGCCCTGCTGGGCTGGGGCCTCTTCGTGGCGGTGCTCGTGGTCATCTGCTCCCCGATGGTCGGCCTGGACCTCCTCGCCGCCGCAGTCGTGGGCCTCACGGCCGCCGTCGTGTTCGTGGCGCTCTATTTCCTCAGCGGCGTTCCGCAGTAGCCACCGACCGCCACCGCTCCCCCGGCGCAATCCGGTAGATTGGCTTCGTGCCTATTTCAGCTGAAAACATTGTGTGGATCGATTGCGAGATGACCGGGCTGAGCCTGGAAGCCGACGCGTTGATCGAAGTTGCCGTCCTGGTCACCGACCCGGAACTGAACATCCTGGGTGAGGGTGTCGACGTCGTCATCAAACCCGAGGCGCAGGCCCTGGAGCAGATGAACGACTTCGTCCGCCAGATGCACACCACCTCCGGCCTGCTCGAGGAGCTCGACGGCGGCATGGACCTGGATTCGGCCACCGAGCAGGTCCTGGAGTACATCCGCACGTGGGTCCCCGAACCGGGGAAGGCCCCGCTGGCCGGCAACACGATCGGCACGGACCGCAACTTCCTGGCCCGCGACATGCCCGGGGTCATCGACCACCTGCACTACCGCGTCATCGACGTCTCCACCATCAAGGAGCTCGCCCGCCGCTGGTACCCGCGCGCCTACTTCCAGTCCCCCGCCAAGACCGGCAACCACCGCGCCCTGGGCGACATCCGCGATTCGATCAACGAACTGCGCTACTACCGCCAGGCCGTCATGGTGCCGGCACCGGGCCCGGACAGCAAGACCGCCAAGGCCATCACGGCGTCCCTGGCCACCGGGAACAGCGCCAGCTGACCCCGGGCGGGGAACCCCCAGCGTGTTCCCCGCCACACTTCGCCGCGCCGGCACGCAAGTGGCGCGCGGGCGCGCGAAAGTGTGTAAACTAGTATCCGTTGCCCGGACCTCTGGTAGGAATACCAACGGTGCGGGCACCGCGTTGAGAGACGCAATGGTGGGTATAGCTCAGTTGGCAGAGCGTCTGGTTGTGGTCCAGAAGGTCGCGGGTTCAAGCCCCGTTACTCACCCCAGGCAGCCGCCCCGGATCC
>NZ_BAAAIV010000005.1:243010-277804 GCF_039526245.1 Arthrobacter rhombi | reverse complement strand
GTTCGCCGTCACCATCCGTGCCGCATCACAGGAGGCCCCCGATGCCCGTCCGCCCCGTCGTCGTCTACGGCGATCCCGCCCTGCACGCCCGCGCCGCCGAGGTCACCGACTTCAACGACGAGCTCCGCGCGCTGATCGCTGACATGTACGAGACCATGCACGCCGCCAACGGCGTCGGCCTCGCAGCCCCGCAGGTCGGCGTCGGCCTGCGCATCTTCACCTACACCATGGAGAACGACGACGGTGTTCCCGCCGAGGGCGTGCTGGTGAACCCGCGGATCGTGCTCGGCAAGGTCTCGCAGGCCCAACCGGATCCCGATGACGAAGCCGAAGGCTGCCTCTCGGCACCGGGACTGTCCTTCCCGCTCAAGCGGGCCGAATACGCCCGCGTCATGGGTTTCGACGGCGACGGCAACCCCCTGGATTTCGAGGCGACCGGCTGGTTCGCCCGCATGATGCAGCACGAATACGACCACCTCGACGGCTACCTCTACGTCGACAAGCTCAACCCCAAGTGGGCCAAGCGGTGGAAGAAGGCCAAGAAGTCGCTCGAATGGGGCGTTCCGGGCAACTCCTGGATGCCGGGCGTGGACCCCGACCCGTTCGGGCACTGAGGCCCGCCAGTCCACTCCTAGCTGTTCGCCTCAATGACCGCCTCAAGGTCGTCCAGGAGCCTGGCCTGGGAGCTGTCGTTGGCCACCACGGTGATCCCGCGCGAGGGCAACGTCACGGCGTATTTGCCGTTCGGCAGCGGCGCGATGCCGCGTTTGAGGACTGAGGTACCGATTCCGGTACCGCTTTGGGCACCGGATGCGTGCAGCGCCTTCTTGATTCGACTACCCCATCCCATCAGGTGCACCTCTTTCGTCAGAACCATTATCCCCCCGATTGACGGAGTCGTCCACGTCCTGCCGGGGCGACGAACCGAAGGCCGGTAGGTCGCCGATGACGTCATTGAGCAAGTCGGCGGCAATAGCCTGAAGCAGTAACCTGTCCTCAGTCGTCCTCAATCTGAACCGGGAGACCGCCCTCAGCGCGGCGCCTCCCGTCTGGCGGCTCTGGGAATCGTCGGACAAGATGGTATCCGTGGCCCAGCGCAGTCTCTCCCACCACGCTTGGCGACGGTCGGTCGCGGCCTTCTGCCAGAGGGCGACCGCTGCAACAATGACTGCCGCCAATGTGCCCAGCGGCGCAATGGTGGCCACGTCCTCCAACCACGGCCACACGTTTTCCGGGATCGTCATCATGGGCCAAGGGTAGCCCGCTCCACGTCCAACTTCGCGGGAGTGGCGCTGCCTGTGGAAACCATCCGGATACCGGTCCGCCGGCAGACCGTCGCGCCTGCGGCCGGCACCTTCGCTGCCGACTTCGCGGCCACGCTGACGTTGGCCAATGGCGCCACGGTCTTCGTCAAGGCTTCGATGAATCGTGCCCACGGCAGCGACTACCGCAAGAAAGCGTCCATCGCTGCGCATCCGCCGCACGGACTTCCCAGTCCGGCACTTCGGGGCTGGTTCACGAAAGGCGAATGGATCGTGTGGTGGTTCGACGCGGTCGACGGATTCCTGCCCGCCAACCCTGGGAGCCAGCTGCAGTGGAAGCCGTGACCGCGGCGCTTGAGCGTCGCGCCCGACTGCTCACGCCTTCTCCCGTGTAGTGCGTTCCCACGCATCTAAGATGGCCTCGGACTCACGTCGGCGACAGGGCGATCCGGACTACTTCGCGCAGGTCATCGACTCCGGTCGCCTCCAAAAGCGCCGTTCGCCCGGCACTGCGCGCGGCGGCCCGACGGCGCAGTCTCCCTTCTTTGATGGGCAGCTCGTCGCGTTCGGCCCGGGCTGCCAACTCGTCATAGGTGCTCAAGGTCCATCTCCCTCGTCCGTGCACGTGTCAGCATGCCCCGCAAGGTGGCCCCGCCGTCGTGTCCGGTGCAGACGGCAGTGGGCGGCCACCCCCGTCGGGGATGGCCGCCCACTGCTGGTGTCGGTGGAGGCTAGGCGTTCAGCTCGACCTGTGCGGTCTCCTCGACGGCCGGGAAGGCCTTCGGGTGCGTGCCGGCGAGTTCCTCGATGACGCGCACGACCTGGCAGGAGTAGCCGAACTCGTTGTCGTACCAGACGTAGACGACGGCGTTCTTGCCGTTGGCGATGGTCGCCAGTCCGTCGACGATGCCGGCGCGGCGCGAACCCACGAAGTCGGTCGAGACGATTTCCGGGGAGTCGATGTAGTCGATCTGCTTGTGCAGTTCGGCGCCCAGGGAGGCCTGGCGCAGGTAGGTGTTCAGCTCCTCCTTGGTGGTCTCCTTCTCCAGGTTCAGGTTCAGGATGGCCATGGAGACGTCCGGGGTGGGCACGCGGATGGCGTTGCCGGTCAGCTTGCCCTCGAACTCGGGCAGAGCCTTGGACACTGCCTTGGCGGCACCGGTTTCGGTGATGACCATGTTCAGCGCTGCGGCGCGGCCCCGACGGTCGCCCTTGTGGAAGTTGTCCGTGAGGTTCTGGTCGTTGGTGAACGAGTGGACGGTCTCCACGTGGCCGTGGGCGACACCGAACTCGTCGTTGATGGCCTTCAGGACCGGGGTGATCGCGTTGGTGGTGCAGGACGCCGCGGAGACGATCTGGTCCTCGGCGGTGATGTCGCCGTGGTTGATGCCGTGGACGATGTTCTTCACGTCGCCCTTGCCCGGTGCGGTCAGCAGGACGCGGGAGACTCCCTTGGCCTGCAGGTGCTGGCCCAGGCCCTCGCGGTCGCGCCAGCGTCCCGTGTTGTCCACGACGATGGCGTTGTCGATGCCGTAGGACGTGTAGTCCACGGTGGTCGGGTCGTTGGAGTAGATGACCTGGATGAGCGTGCCGTTGGCCAGGATGGTGTTGTTTTCCTGATCCACGGTGATCGAACCCTCGAACGGACCGTGCACCGAGTCGCGACGCAGCAGCGAGGCGCGCTTGATGATGTCGTTCTCACCGTTCTTGCGCACCACGATGGCGCGCAGGCGCAGGCCGTAGCCGCCGCGTTCGATGAGGATGCGGGCCAGCAGGCGGCCGATGCGACCGAAACCGTAGAGCACGATGTCGCGCGGCTCGGCCTCGGATTCGCCGGCGCCACCGGTCTGGGAGGCGAATTCGGCGGCCAGGAAGTCCTGCAGCGAGGCGCCATTGCCCTGCTGCTTGAACTTGCGGGACAGACGGGCCAGGTCGACCGAGATCGCGCCGAGGTCCAGGGCGTCCAGGCCCTCGAGCAGCGGGAACGTCTCGGCCAGCGGCAGCTCGGCACCGTCGATGTGGCGGGCCACGCGGTGGGCCTTGAGGATGTCGATCGGGGATTTGTTGATGAGCTTGCGCCCGTAGATGGAGGTCACCACGTTGTTCTTGCGGTAGAGACGCCCGATCAGGGGAATCATGGCCTCGGCGAGTTCCTCGCGGCCGCTCCATTCTTCCTGGGCGGCGACAGACTGCTGGGTCACTAATTGTCCTTCCAATTCAGCCGGCCGGGATCCACTGGCCGGTTGGCACCGTGAAAGCACCATTGCAGATACGGTTTGGCGGGGTATCAGGATCTTTCCCCATGGGCTGGGCCCACCTCCATTCTAGGTTGTCCGCGGATGATCCGCGCATTCGCGTCGGTGAGACCACTCACACTCCGGCGGCGCATCCTGTCACTGCCTGTCAGCACGTGAAAGCAGCTGAAAGCGCCGTGACAGCGCCATGACAGCGTCCCGGCCCACGATGGTTCCAACACCGATCCACACCCCGGATGAAAGGAACCATCCATGGAAACCACCCACGACTGGGCCATCGAGGCCCACGGTCTGGTCAAGACCTTTGGCACCCACCGCGCCGTCGACGGCGTCGACCTGCAGGTCAAGACCGGCACCGTCTACGGCGTCCTCGGCCCCAACGGAGCCGGCAAGACGACCACCATCAGCATGCTCGCCACCCTGCTGCGCCCCGACGGCGGATCGGCCCGGATCTTCGGGCACGACGTCGTCGCCGAGGCCCAGGTGGTCCGCCAGCTCATCGGCGTCACCGCGCAATTCGCCTCGGTCGACGAGAAGCTCAGCGCCACCGAGAACCTGGTGATCTTCTCCCGCCTGCTGGGCCTGGGACGCCAGGAGTCCCGCCGCAAGGCGGCAGAGCTGCTCGAGGAGTTCGGGCTGAGCGAGGCGGCCCGCCGCCCGCTGGCCAAGTTCTCCGGTGGCATGCGCCGCCGCCTGGATCTGGCGGCCAGCCTGATTGCCCAGCCGCCGCTGATCTTCCTCGACGAACCCACCACCGGGTTGGACCCACGCACCCGCACCCAGATGTGGGAGACCATCCGCCGGCTCGTCGCCAGCGGATCCACCGTGCTGCTGACCACCCAGATGCTCGACGAGGCCGACCAGCTGGCCGCCCGCATCGCGGTGATCGACCGCGGAACGGTCGTTGCCGAGGGAACCCCCGATGACCTCAAGGCCACGGTCGGCTCCTCCTCACTGCAGCTGCGCCTGCAGGACACCGACGACCTGGGCACGTCGCTGGGGATCATCCAGCGGGTGCTGGGCGTCGCCGGCACCGTCTCCCCCGAGGCCACACGCATCACCGCCCCGATGACCGGGGTCGACCAGGTCACCGACCTGCTCCAGGAACTGCGCGGTGCCGGGATCACGCTCACCGAGATGAGCGTGCAGAAGCCCACCCTCGACGAGGTCTTCCTGGGCATCACCGGCCACGCAGCCACCGACACCCCCGCCGCGAACGGGACCCCACAGACAAGGATCAACGCATGAGCACCACCACCATCGTCCCGGGCGCACAGCGCGAGCTGCGCAACCACACCTCGGTCACCCAAACCATCCAGAACACCTTCACCATGGCCTACCGGGGTCTGCTGAAGATCAAGCGCACCCCCGAACAGCTCATGGACGTCACCCTCCAGCCGATCCTGTTCACCTTGATGTTCACCGTCCTGTTCGGCGGCGCCGTCGCCGGGGATTCCGTGAGCTACCTGCCCCTGCTCATCCCCGGGATCCTGGTCCAAACGGTGATCACGACGTCGGTGGTCACCGGCACGCAATTGCGCGAGGACATGGACAAGGGGGTGTTCGACCGCTTCAAGTCACTGCCCATCGCCCGCATCGCCCCCTTGTCCGGCGCGTTGCTGGCCGACACCGTGCGCTACGCCATCGCCACGACGCTGACGTTCGCCATGGGCTACCTGCTGGGGTTCCGGCCCGAGGCGGGGATCGGCGCCGTGGTGCTGGCCGGCCTGCTGGTGATCGCCTGCTCGTGGGCGATCAGCTGGATCTTCGCGTTCTTCGGGGTCATCGCCCGCAGCGCGTCCAGTGTGCAGGGCATCTCCATGATCGTCTTGTTCCCGCTGACGTTCCTCTCCAACGCGTTCGTCCCCGTGGACAAGCTGCCGACCTGGCTGCAGGGGTTCGTCAACATCAACCCGGTGTCGCATCTGGTCAGTGCGGTCCGCGATCTGGTGAACCACGGCACCGTCGGTGCCGACCTGGTGTCATCGCTCATCGGTGCCGCGGTCATCGTCGCGGTCTTCGCGCCGCTGACGGTGCGCGCCTACATGCGCAAGGCCTGATGCCGGCCCCGGGCCGCTAGGCCTCCAGGGCGGTGCGGACCACTGGCCCGCGCAACAGCCGCAACGCCCGGTCCAGACCAGCCGCCGGCGTCAAGCCGGCCACCCGCCCCCGGGCAGCCTCCACGGCCGCCCGGGGGTGCTCTGTCTGAACAGCCGAAAGCGTCGCGGCCAGGTTCAGCGCCGGCAGGGTCTGGCGCACTCCCAGCGTCCCGGCCAGCAGGACCAGCTCCAACGCGGCCCTGAGCAGCCCGGGTTCGGCGGGCCCGGCGGCCGGGCGGATCAGCCAGCGGCCGATCGCCAGCAACGAGCAGCCGATGATGGGCCGGTCCACGGTATCGGGACGCAGCCGAAGATCGGCCAACACCACGCTGCGCAGCCTGCGGGCCCTCGAGCGGGTGAATTCCGGATCCGGATCCCCCGCGGCAAGGTGGGCCATCACGGCGGCCGCACCGACGATGCGCAACCACGGGTCGCGCAGGGCCGGGGCGCCGGGGCCGGAGGCCTTGCGGTACAGCTCCAACCCCCGGTGCGTGTTACCAGTGGCAAGCTCCGCCTCGGCCAGCCCGGCGTACCCCAGCGAACGCCGATCATCGCTCCGGCCGTCGCGGCCGTCGTCGCCCTCCCGGTCATCGGAGATGATGTCCTCGAACACCGAGGTTCCGCCGTCGTACTCCCCGGCGACCATCAGGGTCAGTGCCTCCAGCCAGTCGAGCTGCTGCAGATCGGGGTGGGACTGCAGGGCCGCTTGGCCGCTGCGGGAGATGCCGATCCATTCGAGGGCGGACGCCGTGTCACCGATCTGCGCGTACAGCTCGGCGAGGTGTTGGGAGGCGGTCGCCTGCGACCAGATCTGCCGCTCCCCGACGGCCAGGTCGTAGGCCCGGCGGGCCGAGGAGAGGGCGGCGTCCATCTCCCCGGAGTTCTCGGCCAGTTGTGCGCCGAACAGCCGTGCGATCCCCTCCACCGCCGGGTCGGCGGAGCGTGCGTAGCGCTCGATCGCCGTCCTGACGGCCAGGATGCCGGCGGTGGAGGTGAGCAGCAGATCGGCCAGGGCGGCGATGCGCGGGGTGGACGACGTCCCGCCGCGCAGGGTGCGGCGCAGGCTGCCCAGGGCCAGCAGACCGGCCCGGGGGTTGCCGAACGGATAGGTGCTGGCCGCCAGCAGGTAGGTCAGGATGGCGGTGTCGCGGGTGGCGTCGGTCGCCACGTGGCGCCGGGTCAGCCCGATGACTGCGGCGCCGAAGGTGGCCAGGTCGGTGTGCGCACCGCTCATGGACCAGTAGTAGCCCAGGGCCGCGTAGACGGCCAGTGTGGCGGGCACGTCCTGGCGCTCCAGCCCGGCGCGCAGCAGCCACACCAGGTTCTCCTGTTCGGTGGCGAACGTGGCCAAGGCCCGGATCTGGTGCTCACCCTCCAGGGCCGGGAGCATGCGCCGGGCGTAGTCGGCACCCCAGGCCAGGACCGCTGACCGGACCGGCTCGGTGTCGCCGGAGCGTGCCAGGGCCAGCGCGCCGAATTCGCGCACCGTCTCCAGCATCCCGTAGCGCAGCAACCCGGTGCCGGGTTCCTCGCTGACGGTGACCAGCGACTGGGTGACCAGGCCGTCCAGGTCGTTGGCGACGTCGTCCCCGGTGTCGAATCCACCGACCGCCTGGGCCGCCTCGGGGCCGAACCCGTCGGGGAAGACGGAGAGCCGGCGCAACAGACGTTGTTCGGCGCCCGAGAGCAGGTTCCAGCTCCAGTCGATCACGGCGGCCAGCGTGCGATGGCGCCGTGGCGCCGTGCGCTCGCCCACGGTCAGCAGGGCAAAACGATCCTGCAGCCGGCGACCGATCTCCTCGACCGACATGGAGCGCACGCGGGCAGCCGCCAGTTCGATGGCCAGCGGCAAACCGTCCAGGCGCGTGCACAACGCGGCCACCGCCGTGGATTCGAGGGTGGCACCGGGGCGGGCCGCCCGGGCCCGGGCGGTGAAGAGTTCGACGGCGGCGCCATCCTCTGCGGGATCCAGCGGTTCCAGGAGGTAGACCTGTTCGGCGCCGATCGACAGCGGCGACCTGCTGGTGGCCAGGATCCTGACGGTGGTCGTGGCGGCCAGGATGTCGGCGATCCAGGTCGCTGCACCGTCGAGCAGATGCTCGCAGTTGTCCATCACCAGCAGGGTCTCGCGTTCGGCCAGCACACCCAGGATGCGCTCGCGGATATCCAGCCGAACGGGCAGCTCCTCGACCGAGGTGAGGGTGGAGACCTCCCGGATCCCCAACGTGGTGGCCAGCGCCAGGGCCAGGTCCTCGCCGACGCCCACTCCGGCGAGTTCGACGAAGACGACGGCGGGAGTGTGCCCGGTGGCGGCGCGTGCCGCCTCCTGGGCCAGGCGCGTCTTGCCCAGCCCGCCGGGCCCGAGGATGGTGACCAGGCGCCCGGTGCGCAACAGTTCGGCGAGCGCGGCGAGGTCCTGCTGGCGGCCCAGCAGGGGGTTCGGTGCAGTGCGCAGCCCGATGGCCGTGCGGTTCCTGCCGGGGTGGGTGTCGGCGGAGAGGAGCCGTGCGTTCAGCGCGACGAGATCGGCGGAGGGGTCCGTGCCGAAGGATGCGCGGAGTTGGTGGCGGTATGCGGCATAGTGCTGCAGGGCCTCGTTGCGCCGGCCCGCAGCGTCGAGGGCACGCATGCGCCATCCCACCCGCACGTCATCCGCCGTCGACGCTTCGGAGAGCTGGTCCAGATCGGCCAGGGCGCCGTGGCCATCGCCGGTGCGGATCCTCGCCTCGACCCGCAGTTCGAGCAGTTGGGTGCGTACGGCGGCCCAGCGGCCGGCCAGGACTTCTGCCAGCTCCGAATCGCCGAGATCGGCGCCCGGCTCCCCGCGCACCATCCCCAGCGCCGCCGTCGTCAGCTCCTGGGTTTCGGCCGGCAGCTCCCGGCCCAGGGCGCTGCGTGCCTGCGCCAGAGACTCCTCGGCCCGTCCCAGGTCGGTGTCCCGGGCCGTGGCGACCAACCGGTATCCGGCAGCAGTGGATTCGATCAGACCGGGGGCCACCGTGCGGCGGAGCCGGGAGACCAGCGTCTGCAGGGCGGCCCGGGGGTCATGCGGCGGGTCGTCGGCCCAGAGGTCGTCGGCCAACTGGCCCACGGAGACGGGGCTGCCCGGGGACAGGGCGAGCGCGGCCACCAGGGTCTTGCCGCGTACCCCCGCAGGTTCCACCAGGTCCCCCGCGGCGTCGGCGACCAGCACGGTGCCGAGGATGGCGGCGCGAAGCGTCTCTTCTGGGTCCTGGGGCACCCGTTGAGCTTAGCAACCGGCATGGCGGCCCCATGATCGCGGCCGGTGTGCGGAAGTTGATGGCCACGGGCGCCAGCTCGATCCAGTCGAAACCCACACTTTTATTCGAACACACTTTCGATTAGACTGGTTTTAGCGGCGCACCGTCTCTTGCGTCGCTGGTGCGGCTGCCCCCATGCCGCACCTCATCAACCGGCTCCGCCCCTTCACCTCGGGCGGGGCCGGTTGCGCGTCTGCCGGGAGTTTGCATGAACAAGACGAACGTCGAACGATCGCTGGCCATCCTGGACGCCGATCTGGCCCGCGGCCGCAGCACCGGCGACAGGGACCGACTCCGCAAGGCCGGCGGGATACGCCGGGCAACCATGCCCGGGGATTTTCCGCCCGGTATCCATCCGGAGGACTGGGAACCCGACGATGAGGTCGAGCGCGGACCGGTGATCAGCGATCCGTACCCGCCCCGGACCCGCTGACATCACCGGATTTCCGCGGTCCGCCGCCCACAGGTCTCCGACGCTGCGCACAGGCTCTGATGCACTTCAAGGCCGCCTGCTGCCAGTTCATCGCCCTGGTGCCTCGGTGCGCCGATGCCCGTGTCCGTGTCCGTGTCCGTGTCCGTTCGGAAGGGTCGTGGAGGGAGTGCCCTAGAATTTGTGCATGCCCACGCTCACCGAAGTTTCAACCTACGAAGACGACCAGGGAAACAGGATCATTTCGCCCACATCGTTCACCCAGAACATCCAGGTGCACTTCAAGGGATCGAACAACACCCTGATCGTGGACCCGACCGCCAAGATCGGCTCACTGCGGGTCAGGTTCGATTGCGATAACGGCGTGCTGGAACTGGGCGGCAAAAGCCCCCGCCGTGGCCCCCTGCGCGCCGACGTGCGCGTGGGTCAGGATTCGAGCATCCGGATCGGCAGGAACGTGACCACCACGAAGTTGTGCATGCTGGTGGCGGTCGAAGGCACCAGCCTCACGCTGGGCGACGACGTCATGATCGCCTCCGACGTCGAAATCCGCACCGACGACGCCCACCCGATCTTCGACGTGAAGTCCGGCCGCCGGATCAACTGGTCAAAGGACGTCCGCATCGGAAACCATGTGTGGATTGCCAGTCGGGCCATCATCCGTCCCGGAACCAGCATCGGCAACGGGTCGGTCGTCGGCATGAACAGCATCGCCAAGGGCAAGTTCCCCAACAACTGCATCATCGCCGGGACACCTGCCCGCGTGGTGCGTCGGAACGTCGCGTGGGAGCGCCCACACCTGTCTAATTCCAAGCCGTTCTACAAACCGGACGCGTCCACGGTGAAGAAATCCAAGTACTGGAACCTCACTGAAGACGAGGCGCAGCCCGCCACCACCACGCTGAAACCGTGGGCACGGATCAAACGGCGTGCCCGTCACCACCAAAAGCAACTGGCCGGGCTCCTGCGCAGCTAGCACCCTTGGCATCAAGAGCCGCTGTGTGGGGACGGGATGGCCTGTACGCCGGGTTTTGTGCCGGCAGCGGTTACCCGGCTGCCGGTGACGATCATCCATCTAGGGGCACCGTTGCCGATGCCCTCGAGCGGCCTACCCGACTACTGGGGCGAACAGCCCTCATGACGCAGCCTGTCTGGCCTTGCTCCGGGTGGGGTTTACCGAGCCGCCCCCGTCACCGGGGGCGCTGGTGGTCTCTTACACCACCGTTTCACCCTGACCCGCACGAGGCGGGCGGTCTGTTTTCTGTGGCACTGGCCTGCGGGTTACCCCGAGTGGGCGTTACCCACCACCCTGTTCTGTGGAGCCCGGACGTTCCTCGGGCCGCTTGCGCGACACGCGATCGTCCAGCCATCCCGTCCGGCAGACAGTCTACCGGTGCATGGCCTGTTCCCGGACCGCAGCCCGCCGCGCCGCCGCATCGGCCGGCTCGGCTGTCGGCGCCGTAGTTGCGGCCACCGGCGTCGGCGCGGCGAACCGGTCGACCAACGGCACCAACGCGGTGCCGATCCTGCCCATGACGTGGTGCACCTGCCGCATCGACGTCAACACCGCGATGCCCGCGGTCAGGATCACCAGGATCACCATCGCCACCCAGACGTTGTTCGCCGCCATATCCTCCACATAGTTGGCCAACACCAGGACGGCAAAACCATGCAGCAGGTAGATGGACAGGCTCCGCTGGCCATACCGGGTCAGCAGGTTCGGCTCCCGCGGAATCAAGACCAGCAGGCCCATCGCCAGGACCGCCGCGACCACGTGGAGGATGATCCGGTGCCCCACACCCGAGAGATCGGAAACCTCGAGGTCCGCATACCCCCTGCTGCCGGAGAACCACTTTTGTCCCGGCTCCCACGCGAGCAGTGCGCCCAGGACCACCACGGCCAGCCCGGCAATGACCACGCGACCGCGGGTACGAAGCCCCGCCACGTACGCCAGCACCGCCTTGCCGTGGGTGAAGCCGAGCACGAAGAAGGGCAGGAACACCAGGGTCCGGGAGAGGCTGAACGGATATCCCACCGCGTCGATCATCCCGGCACCCAACGAGATGGCCACGGACAGCGCCAGGCTCGCCCGGGGCGCCTTCGCCATCAGCGGGGTCAACAGCGTCCACACCGCCATCGAGAACAGGAACCAGAGCAGCCATTTGGGCGTGGTCCAGTCGAACGCCGCATCCGAGCCCATCAACCGTCGAAACCAGTAGAACGCCGTCTGGAAGACCACCAGAAGGGTCAGAAATTGAACGCAGCGCTTCAGGATCCCCCGCGGTTTCGAGGTGATGCCGGCCAGGAACACGAAGGCCGGCATGTGGAACGCATAGATCCCGGCGTACAGGGCCTTCGTCACCTCAGCGTTCGGAGGTTCAGTGCGGGCCAGCAAATGGCCGATGACGACCAGCAGGATCAGGACGCCCTTGGCGGAGTCGAGAACTGGGTCTCGGCGGGATATCAGATGGATCACCGTTTCTTCTCTGGTCACCGGTTGCGTTCGATCGTCCACTTTACAGGTGCGCCGCGCAGCCCCTTCCCGCCGTTAGGATCGATGGGTGCTGATTCTGCTTCCCCCCTCCGAAGGCAAACAACCCGCTACCCAGGGAGAGATGTACGACGCCGGTGCTCTCGCCTTCCAGGAACTGGCTCCGGCTCGCGCCGAGGTGTTGTCCGCGCTCGCCGAGGTCTCCGCCTCCGCCGACGCCCATCAGGTCCTCGGTGTCGGCGCGTCGCTGGCCGAGGATGTCGCCCGGAACATCACGTTGCACCGGGAGCCGGCAGCCCCCGCCCATTCCGTCTACACCGGCGTGCTGTATGAGGCGCTGGGCTACCGGAGCCTGACTCCGGCCCAACGGCGCAAGGCGGACGCCGCCGTCGTCGTCATTTCGGCGCTGTGGGGTGCCGTGGGATTTGCCGACCGGATCCCCGCCTACCGGTTGGGCATGTCGGTGAACCTGCCGGGCATCGGGAAACTGGCCAGCTGGTGGAAGACACGGCTGAACCCCGTCCTCGGCGAGCGGGCAGACGGCGAACTGGTCATCGACTGCCGCTCCAGCACCTATGCCGCAGCCTTCGCCCCGCCGCCGGAAACCACCGTCGCCGTGTCGGTGTTCCAGCTGCGGGGCGGCCAGCGCAAGGTCGTCTCCCACTTCGCCAAGCACACCCGCGGCGAACTGGCCCGGCATCTGCTCCAACGCCGGGCCGAACCGAAGACCCCCGCGGCGCTGCTGCAGGCCGCCCAGGAGAAGTGGGAGGCCGAGCTGGTTCCGGCCACCGGGCGCAAGGCACACCAGCTGAACATCATCCTGCCGGAGGACCACAGCTTCGCGGCCGGATAGCCGTGCCCGGTCAGCTCCGGCGCGTGGCGACCAGTTCGACCTCGAACCCGTCGGCGTCCTGCAGGTAGGCGGCGTAGTGGTCGGGGCCGCCGGCGTGCGGATGCCGGTCGGCGAACATCAGGCTGAAGCCGTGCTCCAGCGCCGTCCGGGTGAGGGCCTCGACGTCGGATGCGCTGCCCGCGTGGAAGGCCAGGTGGTTCAGCCCCGGGCGCGTGCGCTCGTGGGCAGCGGCCATCACGTCGGGGCCGGATTCGAGCACCAGGTACTCCCCCGCGCCCTGCCAGCTGGATCCGGACGGCCAGGTATCGGCGCGCACGTACCCCAGCTGTCCGAAGAGCCATCCCAGGGTCGCCTGGGCGCGCTCGTGGTCGGCCACCCACAGCTCGACGTGATGGAGGCGGCCCCGCGGTTCGCCGGTGCCGTCGGGCGGTGGGCCTGCCGGCTGGACTACATCCATTCCGCGGAGCGGACCAGGATCGCCCCGGAATCCGGGCAAAAGACCACGTCGTCCTCGGCCGCGCCGCGGATCTCCGCCAGGTCGCCGGCGGCCAACTGCATTCCTGAACCCTCCGAGGTGCCGTGGAACAGGCGGGCGGCTCCCACGCCGCGCTGTGCCAACCGCTTTTCGTACAGGGCCAGCAGGGCGGCGTCGACCCGGCCGGCCAATTCCGCGCGCTGGGCCACCAGCGCCCGGCGTTCGCCGGCCAATTCCTCGCCACGCCCGGTGCGGGCGCGCTCGAGCTGCGCCAGCTGGGCTGCGGTGCCGTCGGCGGACGCCGTGGCGCCCTCCAGTCGCGGCGCCACCTCCTCGGCGGCCTCCATCAGCTCGAGCTCGACGCCCTCGAGTTCCCCGCGCTTCTGGGTCAGCGAATCGATCTCATGCTGCAGGGCCATCATGTCCCGGGCGGTTCCGCGACCGGCGTCGATCTGTGCGCGGTCCTTCTCGATGCGGGCCTGGACTTTTTCGACCTGGTGTTCCGCGTCGGTGAGGGCCTGCTGGGCGGCAGCCGATTTCGCGGCGATCTCCCGGCGCACCGATTCGGCCTCGGCTACGGCTGCCTCCGCGGCGGCAATCTCCGGGTCGGTGGCGAGTTCCTTCACGGCCCGGTCAATCGTGACGATCTGCGAGTCCAGCGCCTGCAGATCCAACAGCAGCAGCTGCTCGGCGGGTGATGCCTTGGCCATCGGTGGTTCTCCTCGTCCTGGGTGGTTTCCCAGCCTACTGTCGATCGGACCGGTTCAGTGGCCGGGAGTCAGGACGAAGTCCCACGGATCGGTGTTGATCGAGCTGACGCCGATCTCCACGGCGAAGCCCTGATCGATCAGCACGTTGTAGAGCCCCTCCGCGGCGGCGGGCAGCCACAACCATTCGCCGGCGAAGTGGGAGATGTCGATCAGGTACGGGCGGTTCTCCACGGCAGCCTCGCGGGCTTCGGAAGCCGGGTGGTGGCGCAGGTCGGCGGTGACGAACACATCGGCCCGGAAGGCGCGCACCGCGTCGAAGAGGCTGTCGCCGGCACCACCGCAGACGGCAACGGTGCTCACGATCCCGTCCCGGTCCCCGGCGACCCGCACGCCGCCGGCGACTGCAGGCAGCGCGCCGAACACCCGGGAGGCGAAATCGCCCAGGGACAGGGCACTGGGCAACGTCCCGACCCGGCCGATGCCCTCTTCGGGCAGCCCCGCGGGGGCGGTGACCAGCGGGGCGACGTCGACCAGGCCGAAGATATCCGCCAGCACATCGGAGACGCCGCCGACCGCGGAGTCGCCATTGGTGTGGACGGTGACCAGTGCGCAGTGGTTCTCGATGAGTTCGTGGACGACCTCGCCCTTGAACTGGTCGGCGGCCACCGACTTCACCCCCCGCAGCAGCAGGGGGTGGTGGGTGATCAGCAGGTCGGCGCCGCGCTCCACGGCGTCGCGGACCACCTCGAGTGTCGGGTCCACGGCGAAGACGACGCGGCGGACCGGCTGCTCCAGCCGGCCGGCCACCAGGCCGACGGCGTCCCAGTCCTCGGCGAGGGATGCGGGCCAGAGTTCCTCGATGGCCACCAGGACCTCGCCGAGGGTCGGGGCCGTTGCCCCGGGCTGGGCGGCCGGCGCCACGGCTGCGGTGGCATCCGCTGCCCCCACTCCATTGCCTTCCGGTTCGACGACGGCTGGAACGTCGGGAGCTGCTGCCTCGGCCGGCTCGGCTTCGTCCGGCTCGGGATTCCCGGGTTCCGCGGTGCCGTCGGTGGCCGCTGCCTGCTCCAGGAGGACGGCGTCCTCATCCCGGGGCTGGTGCGCGGTGGTGTCGTCGTCGTTATGCATGTACCCACCGTAGACCGAAGGCGGTCACATGGGTGTCAAATGCCGCCGTTTTGCCCGCTGCGCGAAACCACAGGACCGGGCCCGGGAATGAATGAGGGCCCCGACGCATTGACCATGGGTGTGAGCAGCACGTCAGCAAACCCAATGTCAGCGGCCGGGCCGGACACCTCCGGTTCCACCGATTTCCCCGACCACGGCGTCCACACGTTCATCCTGGGCGCCGGATGCTTCTGGTGCATGGACGCGGTCTACCGCAAGACCAGGGGCGTTTCCGCGGTGGTCTCCGGTTACATCGGCGGGCACACCCCACAGCCGAACTACCGCGAGGTGTGCAGCGGAACCACGGGCCATGCCGAGGCCGTGGCCGTCACCTTTGATGCCGCCGTCGTGCCCGCAGACGTCATCCTGGACATGTTCTTCACCGGTCACGACCCGACCACGCTGAACCGCCAGGGGTACGATGTCGGCACCCAGTACCGCTCGTCCATGTTCTACGTGGATGACCAGCAACGGCTGTTGTTCGAGGCGGCCCTGCGGCGCAACCAGCAGAACTGGGATGACCCCATCGTTACCGAGATCGTCCCGGCGCCGCATTTCCACGAGGCGGAGACCATCCACCAGGACTTCTACGCACGGAACCCCTACGAGGGCTACTGCCAGGTGATCATCAACCCGAAGCTGGCGAAGGCACGGAAATATTACTCCCAGTGGCTCACCGAGTGAGGCGTGATTCCGGGCCTCGATAGGCTGGATGACGAAATACCACGACACTTCTTCCGAAAGCAGGCAAACTATGGCACCGATCTACAACGACGTCACCGAGCTCGTGGGGCGCACTCCCCTGGTCCGGTTGAACCGGATGGCCGAGGGCCTGCCCGCCCAGGTGGCCGTGAAGCTGGAGTTCTACAACCCGGCCAACAGCGTCAAGGACCGCATCGGCGTGGCCATCGTCGACGCCGCCGAGAAGGCCGGGGCCCTGCATCCGGGCGGAACCATCGTGGAGGGCACCTCCGGCAACACCGGCATCGCCCTGGCCATGGTCGGCGCCGCCCGCGGCTACCGGGTCATCCTGACCATGCCGGAGACCATGTCGACCGAGCGCCGTGTCATGCTGCGCGCCTTTGGCGCCGAGATCGTGCTCACCCCCGGGTCCGAGGGCATGCGTGGAGCGGTGGAGAAGGCCAAGGACATCGTTGCCACCACCGACAACGCCATCTGGGCGCAGCAGTTCGCCAACCAGGCGAACCCCGAGATCCACCGGACCACCACCGGCCAGGAGATCTGGGACGACTCCGACGGCGCCGTGGACATCCTCGTTGCCGGCATCGGCACCGGCGGCACCATCACCGGCGCCGGGGCCCTGCTGCGCGAGAAGAAGCCCGAGGTGCAGATCGTGGCCGTCGAGCCGAAGGATTCGGCCATCCTCAACGGCGGAAACCCCGGTCCGCACAAGATCCAGGGCCTCGGGGCCAACTTCATCCCGGAGGTGCTGGACACGAAGATCTACAACGAGGTGCTCGACGCCTCGATCGAGGACTCCGTGGCCACGGCCCGCGATCTGGGCACCAAGGAGGGCATCCTGGGAGGGATCTCCTCCGGCGCCGCGGTGTGGGGAGCCCTGCAGGTCGCCGCTCGTCCCGAGAATGCCGGCAAGCTCGTGGTCGCCGTGGTCCCCGACTTCGGTGAGCGCTACATCTCCACCCTGCTGTACGACGACATCCGCGGCTAGCACCCACTCCCCCGGGCCAACGACGAGCAAAGGCAACGTGTGACTTTCCTATCCCGCCTCAAAGAGGACCTCGAGGGTGCCCGCGCCCATGATCCCGCGGCACGCGGCAACACCGAGAACGCCTTCGCGTATTCGGGCCTGCATGCCATCTGGATCCACCGGTTGACGCACCGGTTGTGGCAGAACCCGGCCTACCGCCTGCCGGCGCGGCTGCTCTCCCAACTGGGGCGCTTCATGACCGGCATCGAGATCCACCCCGGGGCCACACTGGGCCGGCGGTTCTTCATCGACCACGGAATGGGGGTGGTCATCGGCGAGACCGCCGAAATCGGCGACGACGTGATGATCTACCACGGGGTGACCCTCGGCGGCCGCTCGCTGGCCAAGGTCAAACGGCACCCCACCATCGGGGACCGCGTCGTCATCGGGGCCGGGGCCAAGGTCCTGGGTCCGATCACCATCGGGGCGGACTCGGCCATCGGGGCCAACGCGGTGGTCGTCAAGGACGCTCCGGCGGACTCGATCATCACCGGGATCCCCGCGACCAACCGGCCGCGCAAACCCGAGGAGCACAAGCCGGCGGTGGACCCGGCGGAATACATCGATCCCGCGATGTGGATCTAGGGACCCCACCGGTCCCCCGCACAGGAAGCCCGGGTGGTGCAGTATGAACTGCACCACCCGGGCTTCCTGCGTTTCACCGTCCGTGCATCAGGCCGGACGAACCTCCGGGCTCACGGTCAGCGCCGGATCACGGACGACCGAATCGCCCAGCGCCTGGTCGATCGAGGCCATCAGCTCGTCCGGGATCTCGACTCCGGAGGCCTTGACGTTCTCGGCGACCTGCTCTGGTCGCGAAGCGCCGACGAGTGCCGTGGCGACGTTCGGGTTCTGCAGCACCCACGCGATGGCCAGCTGGGACATTTTCAGGCCCAACTCGTCGGCGATTGGCTGCAGCCGCTGGACACGCTCCAGGACGGTGTCGTCCATGAACCGTTCGATGGTCTTCTGCCCGCCCTTCTCGTCGGTGGCTCGGCTGCCTGCCGGTGCCGGCTGGCCGGGCTTGTACTTACCGGAGAGCACTCCCTGGGCCATGGGGGACCAGACGACCTGGGACATGCCCAGTTCCTCCGAGGCCGGGACGACCTGCTCCTCGATGACCCGCCACAGCGCTGAATACTGCGGCTGGTTGGACACCAGCGAGAACCCGGCGGCCTGCGCCAGTCGCTGGCCTTCCCGCAGCTGCTTGGCGGACCACTCGGACACCCCGATGTAAAGGGCCTTGCCCGAACGTACGACGTCGGCGAACGCCTGGATGGTCTCCTCCAGTGGCGTTTGATGGTCGTAGCGATGCGCCTGGTACAGATCGACATAGTCCATCCCCAGGCGCCGCAGGGACCCGTTGATGCCCTCCATGATGTGTTTGCGGGAGAGCCCGGTGTCGTTGGGGCCCTTGGGGCCGACCGGCCAGTAGACCTTGGTGAAGATCTCCAGCGATTCGCGCCGTTGGGACTTCAAGGCTGCTCCGAGGACTTCTTCAGCGGCGCCGTTGGCGTACGCGTCGGCCGTATCGAAGGTGGTGATGCCCGCGTCCAGGGCGGCGTTCACGCATTGGGTGGCCACGTCGTTCTCCACTTGGGAGCCGTGGGTCAGCCAGTTGCCGTAGGTGATTTCGGTGATCTTGAGCCCAGAGGCCCCGAGGAATCTGTAATCCATGTCACCAGCCTATGCCTGCCCTGGAAGTTGCGGGCGCCCGCGATCCCACGAGGTCAATTTGTGCCGCGGTCTTCCTTTTGTCTGTCGAACAGGCTAACGTCGCCCGTAGTTGCTCGCGCAATTGGATTAAAGGGGAAGATCCACACATGATGATGCCAGGCAAACCACTCGGCCCATCCATCAATGTCCACGATCCGGGCTACACGCCGGCGCGGGCACACCCGCACCGACGCAGAAGCGGTCTTGCCCTGGCATTTGGGGTTGCCCTCGTGATGGCACCAATGGCTCCAGCGCAGGCCACCCCCGCTGCCTCGACCCCGGCCAGCCACCCGGCTGGAATACACCGATCGGCCCCGCAGGCGGTACATCTGCCGATGGCAACGGTGACCGTGGTCCGCACCACGGCGAATCTCAACATGCGCTCTGGACCGTCCACAGCCTACAAGCGCGTGGCACTGCTGAAGTCGGGAACGGTGGTCGTCCCGACCGGCAAGAAGTCGGGCACGTGGTGGCAGGTCAAGGCATCGGGACACACCGGCTGGGTCAGCTCCCAGTACTTGAAAACCACGAAAACAACAAAAAAGACCTATCGTTGGCCCACTTACAACGTCAACATGCGTTCGGGCAACAGCACCAAGTACGCCTCGCGCGGCGTCATCGGCGCGTGGACCCGCGTGGAGTACATCAAGACCGTGGGCGGCTGGTCCTACGTCAATACCAGCAAGGGCAAGGGCTGGATCATCAACAAGTACCTGTCCACCCATGGGAAATACGATGTAGCGGTCTACGGGACGCTCCGCCACGGCCAGTCGGCCTACTTCCTGATCAAGGGGAAGACGGCCTCCGAAACCAAGACCAAGGCGCTCAACCACGCCTTGTATCTGCGCAAGGACAAGACCTGGTGGTCATACATGGTTCCCAGCACCGCCAGCCGCAAAGTGGTCGTGGAACGAATGAAATTCAAGCCGTCGGTCCACACGGCCACGTTGGCCCAGATGGATACGTGGGAACGCTTTGACCCGAAGAAACCACTGGATACCCAGAACTACAACCGCAAGCTCGTCAAGGATTCCTCGGGCGCCAACGTGTGGGCGTACGTTGCCTCCAAATCCATGACCAGCTACATGAAAAAGTCAGGGATCCTCGTGGTCTCCGGCGACTACTTGAACAGGTATTGAGACCATGCGCTTCAAACGATCAGCCCTGGCCGCGACCTGCGCCGCAGTTCTGGTGTCGGGTTCGCTGGCATTCACCGCGGTATCGGCAAACTCCTCCAAATCGCCAGCGCCACAAGACGAAGGGCCGACGGTATTGACCGTCGACCCATCTGACGGCACCCGCGTCACCACCGATGCGCTGGACAACGTCGAGAAGAAGGTCGGGGAAGCAGCCGTGCTCGCCGACGACTCCGGCAAGCGACTGTTCTCGATCGAAGTCCAGCACGTCACCCGGACCTCGAACTGCCCTGCCCGGGTCGGAAGCTTCACCATGAAACCCGACCGGAAGACGTTCCTGGTCCTGGACGTGGTGGCGACCATGGACCAGCGCATCACCAATGAAGTCGACCTGGCCAAGGATGATGTCTTCATGCCCCTCGTGGCCCAGGCCTTCTCCGTGATGGGGACCAACGGCGTGATCGACCGCGAAGTCGCCTCCGAGGCTTCGTGGGGCTGCTACGCCGATGACGTCCTGGCGCCGGCCATGATCACCCCCGGCCAAAAAGTCCACGGGAAGATCGTCCTTGACGTCCCGTATTCCTCAGGGACCGTCGTCTACGACCCGAACAACAACGGCGGCTGGAGCTGGCCCTACTGACCACGGCATCGAAGCCTGCGACCCGCCCACGACCAAGATGTCGTCGATCAGTTGCGGCTGTTCCCTCCCGGCCGAAATGAGATAGCCGACGAGGCCCAGGGCGGTGATAGGCCGCGCCACCAGTCCCCCCTGCGCATGGCTTGTGAGCGGGAGCTGGAGGACCGGCCCCAGTAGTTTCCGTGCTCTTGCCGAGGAGACGCCGTACAGCACTGAGGACGACGACGGAACCTGGGCTCCGGCGTCGTCCTCAGTGGGTGGGCGGCGAGACCGCCCGGGTGGCGCTGCGGGTCAGTGCGTGGAGACCGCCGAGATCTCCGTCTTGTCCCCGCTCCACTGGGTGTGGAAGGTGCCTTCGGCGTCCACGCGGTTGTAGGTGTGCGCACCGAAGAGGTCGCGCAGACCCTGGGTCAGCGCGGCAGGCAAACGCTTGCGGCGCAGACCGTCGTAGTAGGCCAGCGAGGAGGAGAACACCGGCACCGGAATGCCCAGGGCGACGGCGGTGGCCACCACGCGGCGCCAGGCCGGAACGGCACCGGCGATCGCCTGCGCGAACGTGGGGTCGAAGAGCAGGTTGGCCGGCTTGTCCGAGGCGGCGTAGGCCTTGGTGATGTCCTTGAGCAGCTCGGCGCGGATGATGCAGCCACCCCGCCACAGCGAGGCGATCTCATCAAGCTTCAGCTCCCAGTCATACTCCGCGGCGGCAGCCGTGAGCATGTCCAGGCCCTGCGCGTAGGAGACGAGCTTGGACGCGAAGAGTGCCTGGCGGACATCCTCGACGAAGTCATCGCCAAGGTCGACCTGCTGCTCGTGGCCGGCCAGAACCTCCTGGGCGACGGCGCGCTGGTCCCGCTGCGAAGACAGGCCTCGGGCGAAGACGGATTCGGCAATGGCGGACGTCGGGGACCCCAGGTCCAGTGCGGACTGAACGGTCCAGCGGCCGGTGCCCTTCTGTCCCGCGGAGTCCACGATGACGTCAACGAGTGGCTTGCCGGTCTTGGCGTCGGTGTGGCCGAGGACCTCGGCGGTGATCTCGATGAGGAACGAGGCTAGGTCGCCTTCGTTCCACTTCGAGAAGATCTTCGCCTGGTCCGCTGGCTCGATGCCGGCGCCGGAACGCAAGAGGTCGTAGGCCTCGCCGATGACCTGCATGTCCGCGTACTCGATGCCGTTGTGGACCATCTTCACGAAGTGGCCGGCGCCGTCGGTGCCGATCCAGGCGCAGCATGGGTCGCCGTCGACATGGGCTGAGATCTTTTCCAGCATCGGGCCGAGCGCGTCGTAGGACTCCTTGGAGCCACCGGGCATGATCGAGGGGCCCAGCAGTGCGCCCTCTTCGCCGCCGGAGACGCCGATGCCCACGAAGTGCAGGTCCTTCTTGGCCAGTGCGGCCTCGCGGCGGCGGGTGTCCTGGAAGTTCGAGTTGCCGCCGTCAATGACGATGTCCCCGGCTTCGAGCAGCGGGACCAGCTGGTCGATGACCGAGTCCACGGGGCCGCCGGCCTTGACCATGAGCAGCACGCGGCGCGGGGTCTCGAGCGATTCGACGAGCTCTTCCATCGTCTCGGTGCGGATGAATTCGCCCTCGGAGCCGTGGGCTTCCAGGAGGGCATCGGTCTTTTCCACCGAGCGGTTGTGCAGTGCGACGGTGTAGCCGTTGCGTGCGAAGTTTCGGGCGAGGTTCGCGCCCATGACCGCGAGGCCGGTGACGCCGATTTGTGCCTTCATCAGGACTCCATCTGTTGGGAACAGGATTGAGCTGGTGCCCGGGCACTCAACGGTGCCGGACACGGCTCCGTGACTGCTTCCCACTCTAGTTCGCCCGGGGGCCTGCGTGCCAGCGCATGAAGACCGGCCCGGTCGGACCACTCCTCCACCGGCATCCCCACCGCCCGCCGATATCGCTTGATGGCGGCTCGTGCAAAGCTTGTTCCATGGACGTCCAGGTATCACCCCAACTGAGGATCCCTTCCTCGGAGCTGGGGTGGCGCTTCTCCAGATCCTCCGGACCGGGCGGCCAACACGTCAACACCTCGGATAGCCGGGTGGAGCTCCTCTGGGATATTTACGGTTCAAAGGTCCTCACCGATGAACAGCGCCAACAGCTCGTGGAGCGCCTGGGACCCCGCCTCACGTCCGGAACCCTCACGGTGTCGGCCTCCGAACAACGCTCGCAATTGCGCAATCGCGAGATCGCCGTGGACAAGCTCGCCGAGCTGCTCGCGTCAGCCCTGGCCCCGGCCGGCCCACAGCGTCGAGCGACAAAACCCACCCAGGGTTCGAAGCGACGACGACTGGCGGCCAAGGGCCGCAGATCGGACCTCAAGGCCCAGCGCCGACGGCCCACGCACGACTAGTGAGCACCTGACATGGCGAGGGGAATGAAGACGCTGTCAACGATGTCCACGATGCTCTCCTCCGACACCCGTCCGAGGTTCATGATGAGTTCGTGCCGCAACAGGTCGAAGGGCAGGTTCGCCACCCGCGCCGGAAGTGCGCCGCTGATCTCCCCTCGTTCGATGGCGCGCTCGATGATCCGGGGCATCGCTCGATTTCGACCTTCGAGGAGCTGATCCCGCAGGTGCGCCGGCGTGGTCGTTGACTCGTCGAAGTAGGCACCGAGCACAGCACTGAACACGGCGGCCGCGCTATCACCGAGCCGATTGGCCGATCGCAGCAACCCCAGCACGTCCCCGCGCAGGGAACCCGTGTCGGGGAGCTCCCGGGAGATGCCTAGATAGCTGTTGGACAGGACCGCCAGCAACAGCGCCTCCTTGTTCGGCCAGCGGCGATAGAGGGCAGCCTTGCCGGTCTGCGCGCGTTCTGCGACCGCTTCGAAGGTGAAGCCGGTATAGCCGGCCTCGAGCAACTGATGCCAGCCGGCACCCAGGATCGCGTTTTCCAGCTCAGCACCACGTCGCCTGGTCGAAGCCATGGCCCCTCCTTTTTAGAACCGCTTGCGTTCCCTATTGTAGACTCCTAGTATAGTGAACGGATACGTTCCTAATAGTAGAACCTGATGAGACCCATTCGAGCTGAGGTTCCAGCTGCAGCGCAGTCCACGACAAAACTGCTCGCGGCACTGATCGTCGGCGGGATCACGGCAATCCTCGACACGACCATTGTCGCCATCGGCATCCACACACTGACCGTGCAACTCCACGCGACCATTTCAACGATCCAATGGGTGAGCACCGGCTACCTTCTGGCACTCGCCGTCGCCATTCCCCTGGTCCCCTGGGCCCAAGCGCGGTTCGGCGGCAAGCGACTCTGGCTCTTCGGCCTGGGGTTGTTCGTCGTCGGATCGGTCCTGTGTGCCTGCGCGTGGAACCCCGCATCGCTCATTGGTTTCCGCATCCTGCAGGGTCTGGGCGGCGGCATCATGTTCCCGCTGATGCAGACACTCGCCATGCAGCACATCGAGCGTGAGGCCATGGCCCGCACGATGGCCGTCGTGTCCCTGCCAATCGCACTGGGTCCCATCCTGGGGCCGGTGTTGGGAGGTTTCGTGTTGAACTGGCTCGACTGGCGGTGGCTGTTCCTCATCAACGTTCCGGTCGGCGTCACGGGACTGGTTCTCGCGCTGCTCTACATCAAACGGGATCAGCCCCAGCGGAAGGAGCCCGTACAACGCTTGGATGTCATCGGCGTCGTGCTCCTGGTCCCGGCCTTGGCCGGCCTGCTCTATGCCCTCTCCAACGTGCATGCCGCCGGCGGCTTCGGCAGATCCGATGTCCTCCTGCCCGGCATCGGTGGGGCAATGCTCTTGGCTGGATTCACCGCGTGGGCCATCCGTCGCGCCGGCGCGGCACTCGTCGACCTCAGGCTCCTCGGCGTCCGTTCCGTGCGGGCCTCCTCCATCACCTTGGTGGCCGTCGGCGCCGTCCTGCTGGCCAGCACGTTCCTGCTGCCACTCTTCCTGCAGGAGTTGCGCGGATACGGCGTCCTGGACGCAGCACTGTTGCTCATTCCCCAAGGTGTCGGTTCGCTGTTGGCCCGGGTGGTGGCGGGCAAGCTGGTCGACCAATTCGGTGCCCGGTGGGTGGCCGTTGTCGGGTTCATGGTCATTGCAGCGGCCACTGTCCCGTTTGCCCTGGCCAACACCGGAACCAGCCTGTGGCTGCTCGAGACCTCGCTGTTCGTCCGTGGCCTCGGCCTCGGAGTGGTCCTCATTCCCGTGATGACCGTCGCCTATCTCGATATCCGTCCGGAACAGATGCCCCATGCATCGGCCATCACCCGGATCGTGCAGCAGCTCGGCGGGGCATTCGGCACGGCGCTCATCGCCGTCGTCCTGACCGCAGCAGCCACCCGCACCAACCCTGCTGCCGGATACGCGGCAGCGTTCTGGTGGACCACCGCCATCACCGGTGCCGCGATAGGGCTCTCACTGTTGCTGCCGGCTCGGAATGAGTCGTTGGAGCGCTGACTCGGCGGATCAGCTGGCGCCGGCTGCGGCCCAGACGTCCTGCCACTTCCGTGCCAAGGAGGCGACCGTTTCATGGGCGTTGAGCCCGCTGGGGTTGGGTAGCACCCACAGGGGAATTTCGCGCGGCCACGTGGCGACGGCATCGGGTGGCTGGAGACCCGGTTTCGCCTTCGGGAGGGAGAATGCCGTGCGGAACGCCGTGACTCCCAGCAGGCCCACGGCACCGGGGCGCAGAACGCGGACCCGCTCGACGAGGCGGGCTCCGCCTTCACGCAGTTCAGCTGCCGTGAGTTCATCCGCCCGGGCCGACGGCCGGGACACGATATTGGTGATGCCGATCCCCCGATGCGCCAGCATCCTCTCGTCAGGCGCCGATAGGCCCCGGGAGGCGTCGACCGTCTCCTCGATGACCCCGGCCAGCGCGAGTGAGGTCCAGAACCGATTCCCGGGCCGGGCGAAGGGTGCATTCACTGCCGCCGTCCACGGGCTGGGGTTGATGCCCACGATGAGCAGTCGGAGCGTTCCGGCAGCCTGGTGGTCTGTCGGGTAGGGCAACACATCCTCGCGGCCCGTCCCCGTCTCGGCGGCAGCTGCCAGATCCGCCGTGGTGGGCCGCCGTCCGCCCAGCGGCGACGTGCTCCGCCATGTCGTCCAGTCGGCCGGCAGCAGGTTCTCCATGCAGGACAGCCTAGGTCCTGTGTGCCGGGCGGAAACAAAAAAACTGCGGCCCCCTCGAGGGGGACCGCGGTCTTGGCGGGTCGAGCACGGGGTAGCCGTGACTCCTACGACGCCTGCTGGTGGGCCCTACCGGGATCGAACCGATGACATTCACGGTGTAAACGTGACGCTCTACCAGCTGAGCTAAAGGCCCTTGCGGGGATTGAGCCTACCGGGCCGAGGCCCACGGCGCCAATCGGCAGTGCTCCTGTCCATGACCGGCAGTCATCGACCGTCCCGAACGGTGGAGTTGCCGTCAGTCGTGCAGTCGTCCGACGGCGTCCAGATAGTCCTGCTCTCGGCGCGCGGTGCCCACGTCGCTGGCGAAGTGGTGGACCACCTGCCCGCCCGAGACCAGGAATGTGGATCGGAGGGCCCGGCCCTGCACCTCGTCGAAGCACCCGAAGGCCCGCGCCACCTGACCGTGCGGCCAGAAATCGGCCAACAGGTCGAAGCCGATCCCCTGCTCGGCAGCGTATGCACGCAACGCGAACTTATGGTCGACGGAAACGGCATGCAATTGGACGCCGGCGGCCTCCAGCTTGGGCCTCATCCGCTCCAGGGTCACCAGCTCGGCGGTGCACACGCGCGAAAACGCGAAGGGGTAGAAGACCAGAAAGTAACGGTCCTTTCCCTTGCGTGCCGGGGTCACCGTTTCGCCGAACTGGTTCTGCAGTTCAAACGCGGGTACGGGACCACCCACGAGAGGGTGGTCCGATACTTCCACCTAGTTCTTGCGGCGGGCCACGAGCCGCGTCGCGGTCCAGTCGGCGGAGGCGCCCTCGGTGCTGGTTACGTGCAGGCCAGCAGTCGGAGCGGCCTCCTGCACTTCCGCAGGTGAGACGTACCCGTCGCGTCCGGACTTGGGGGTCATCAGCCAGATGACACCACCTTCGTCGAGGGTGGTCAGCGAATCGACGAGTTCATCGACCAGGTCGCCTTCACCATCCCGCCACCACAGCAAGATCCCGTCGACCACCTCGTGGTCGTCTTCGGCCAGCAATTCGCTGCCCGTGGCTTCTTCCAACGCATCGCGGAGATTGTCATCAACGTCGTCGTCGTAGCCCAGTTCCTGGATCAGGTCTCCATCTTTGAAGCCCAACTTTTCCACAGCCCCGGTATTGGCCGCTCCGGCGTCGCTCACGTTTCTCCTCCTACTAGTGGTTGATACACACCACAAGCCAACACCTTTAAACCCTTCCCATCAAGCGCAGACCCCGCGGACACGCCGCAAACCCGGATTCCGGGGCCCATTCACCCCCATCACGGTGACCCCAGGCGGGGCGCAAGCACCGTATGCGTCCACCGGGCGCCGCGTAACCAACGTCACCCGGACCCTTTCCGGCTACGCATAGCGGGACAAAGGCAACTACAGTGGTCGGGATGGACTGCACGCCCACCCGGCATGCGTTCATCGCCAGGCGGTTCTGCCGCCGCGACGCCACCCGGTCCAACAACGGGAACGTCGCATTCCCCACGCTGTTACCCGTAACGAGGAGAAGTTGGACGTGGCTGAAGAGGAACACATTTCCCACATTCGCAGTGGTTTGACCAGCCAGCTGCCGGATCGCGATCCGGAGGAAACCGCCGAATGGCTCGAATCCTTCGACGATCTGGTCGAATCACAGGGCACGGAACGCGCCCAGTTCATTGTCCGCTCCATCCTGCAGCGTGCGGGTGCCAAGAGCGTCGGTGTGCCGATGGTGACCACCACCGATTATGTGAATACGATTCCGGTGGACCAGGAACCCGAGTTCCCCGGTAACGAGGAGATCGAGCGCCGGTACCGTGCCTGGATGCGCTGGAACGCGGCAATCATGGTCCACCGTGGCCAGCACCCCGATATCGGCGTCGGTGGACACATCTCCACCTACGCAGGAGCCGCGACCCTCTACGAGGTCGGCTTCAACCACTTCTTCCGCGGCAAGGACCACGCCGGCGGCGGAGACCAGGTCTTCTTCCAGGGCCACGCCTCCCCCGGCATGTATGCCCGCGCCTTCATGGAAGGACGGCTCACCGAGGAGGACCTCGACGGCTTCCGGCAGGAGAAATCCAAGGCCGGCCATGCCCTGCCTTCCTACCCGCACCCGCGCTCGATGCCCGACTTCTGGGAATTCCCCACCGTGTCCATGGGCATCGGCCCGGCAAACGCGATCTACCAGGCCCAGCTCAACCGCTACCTGCACAACCGCGGGATCAAGGACACCTCGGACCAGAACGTCTGGGCCTTCCTCGGCGACGGCGAAATGGACGAACCCGATTCCCGCGGCTTCCTGCAACTGGCAGCGAACGAGAAGCTCGACAACCTGAACTTCGTGATCAACTGCAACCTCCAGCGCCTCGACGGGCCGGTGCGCGGCAACGGAAAGATCATGCAGGAACTCGAGGCGTTCTTCCGCGGTGCCGGCTGGAACGTCATCAAAGTCGTCTGGGGTCGTGAGTGGGACGACCTCCTTGACAAGGACGAGGACGGGTCCCTGGTCGACATCATGAACCAGACCCCGGACGGGGACTACCAGACCTACAAGGCCGAATCCGGTGGATTCGTGCGTGAGCACTTCTTCGGCAAGACCCCGCAGACCAAGGAAATGGTCGCGGACCTGACCGACGCCCAGATCTGGAACCTCAAGCGTGGTGGCCATGACTACCACAAGATGTATGCCGCCTATAAGGCAGCGACCGAGTTCAAGGGCAAGCCCACGGTCATCTTGACCAAGACCGTGAAGGGCTACGGGCTGGGTCCGCACTTCGAGGGCCGCAACGCGACCCACCAGATGAAGAAGCTGACGCTGGAGGACCTGAAGGCCTTCCGCGATCACTTGCGGATCCCGATCACCGACGAGCAGCTCGAAGCCGACCCGTATTCCCCGCCGTACTACCACCCCGGTGCCGACGCCCCGGAGATCAAGTACATGATGGAACGCCGCGCCGCCCTGGGTGGATCGGTCCCGGAACGCAGGACCAAGCACAAGGAACTTCCCCTGCCCGGGGACAAGGCCTACGAAGTCGCCAAGCGGGGGTCCGGCAAGCAGCAAGCCGCGACGACCATGGCCTTCGTGCGCCTGCTCAAGGACCTGATGCGCGACAAGGAATTCGGTGACCGCGTGGTCCCGATCATTCCCGACGAGGCACGCACCTTCGGCATGGACTCGCTCTTCCCCACCAAGAAGATCTACAACCCCAAGGGCCAGAACTATCTCTCGGTGGACCGCGACCTGGTCCTGGCCTACAAGGAGTCCCCGCAGGGCCAGATCCTGCACACCGGCATCAACGAGGCGGGTTCCACGGCCGCGCTGACGGCCGCGGGAACGTCCTACGCCACGCATGGTGAACCGCTCATCCCCGTCTACATCTTCTACTCGATGTTCGGGTTCCAGCGGGCCGGAGACTTCTTCTGGGCCGCTGGGGACCAGATGACGCGTGGTTTTGTCATCGGTGCCACCGCCGGGCGGACCACCCTGACCGGTGAGGGCCTGCAGCACGCTGACGGCCACTCCCCGATCCTGGCCTCCACCAACCCGGCAGTGGTCACCTACGACCCGGCCTACGGTTACGAAATCGGTCACATCATCAAGGACGGCCTGCAGCGCATGTATGGGGGCGAGCACGAAGACCCCAACGTCATGTACTACATCACCGTCTACAACGAACCGATTCTGCAGCCAGCCGAACCGAAGGACCTGGACGTCGAAGGCCTGCTCAAGGGCATCTATCTCCTGTCCCCGGCCACCGTCGACGGACCACGCACCCAGCTGCTGGCCTCCGGCGTCTCGGTCCCGTGGGCCCTGGAAGCCCAGCAGATCCTCGCCGACGAATGGGGCGTCTCAGCCGACGTCTGGTCCGTCACCAGCTGGACCGAACTACGCCGCGACGGTTTGGCCGCCGAGGCCGAGGCGTTCATGCAGCCCGGTGCCGAGCAGCGCGTTCCGTACGTGACCCAGAAGCTGTCCGGTGCCACCGGACCGGTCGTGGCCGTCACCGACTTCATGAAGGCCGTTCCGGACCAGATCCGCCAGTTCGTCCCGAACGACTTCGCCACCCTGGGTGCTGACGGGTTCGGTTTCTCCGACACCCGCGCCGCCGCCCGCCGGTTCTTCAAGATCGATGCGCACTGCGTCGTCGTGCAGGCCCTGGAGATGCTGGGACGCCGCGGCGAGGTCGACCAGTCGGCCGCCGCGAAGGCCTTTGAGAAGTACCGGATCGACGACGTGAACGCCGGAACTTCCGGCAACGCGGGCGGCGATTCCTGACCAACGCCACACCGTTGTACCGGGTGCCCCCGATGACCTGCAGTCGCAAGTTGTCGGGGGCACCTCATTTTTGTAGCGATCCTCCAAAATGGAGCATGAGCCGGGCAGTGCGTAGGGTGGGGGCATGACAGATGAGCGTCCGGGCACCGGATCCCCCCGCATCCGCCCCGTCCGCCAGCCCAAGGCAAGCCCCGAGACCCTGAAACGGCTCAAATCCCACCTCGGGATCCTCTCCACCGTTGCCCTCAAGCACCTGGACCAATCCCTCCCCTGGTATCGCGGTCTGCGCCCCCAGGAGCGGGCTGCCTTGGGCCTGGTGGCACAGAAGGGCATAGCCTCCTTCGTCTCCTGGTACGAACGTCCCTCTTCCCCCCAGTGGGTGCTCACCGACGTCTTCGGGACGGCTCCGACAGAGTTGACTCGCTCGATTTCGCTGCAGAAGGCGCTGCAGCTGATCCGCACCATCGTGGAGGTCGTGGAGAACCAGGTTCCCGAGCTCGCTCCGGATGCCGAACAGGTGCAATTGCGCGAGGCAGTGCTGCGCTATTCGCGCGAGGTGGCTTTCGCTGCGGCCGATGTCTACGCCCGTGCCGCCGAGTCCCGCGGGGCGTGGGACAGCCGGCTTGAGGCCCTGGTCGTCGACGCCGTCCTGCGTGGGGAAAGCCCGGATGCACTGCGATCGCGCATCGCGGCGGTCGGTTGGACGTCCCAGTCGGGGATCCACGTCATCGTCGGCACCGCCCCGGACGACGCAGGAGCCACCTTTGTCGGGGACCTGCGTCGGGTGGGGCAGCGGGTGGCCAAGGACTGTCTCGTGGGCATCCAAGGCGACCGGCTGATCCTCATGCTCGGCGGCGTCCGGGAACAGGAAGCAACATTCGCCCGCCTCGCCGAGTACTTCGGCCCCGGGCCCATCGTCTACGGGCCGGAAGCCCCCAGCCTGCGCGATGCCGCAGCCAGTGCCCACGCAGCGTTCGAGGGCATCGCGGCCGCCCGCGCCTGGCCTCTGGCCCCCCGCCCCGTGGCGGCGGACGATCTCTGGCCCGAGCGCGTCATGAACGGGGACGCCGCGGCCCGCACGGCGCTGGTGGAGAGCATCCACAAACCACTCGAACGGGCCGGCAACGGCCTGATTGAGACGCTGTCCAGCTACCTGGCATTGGGGCATTCGCTGGAGGGAACTGCCCGTGAGTTGTTCGTGCATGCCAACACGGTCAGGTACCGGCTCAAGCGCGTTTGCGACGTCACCGGGTGGGACCCGCTGGTTCCCCGGGAGGCGTTCGTGCTGCAGACCGCGCTCGTCGTCGGACGGCTCGACGCAGGTGACTCGTTGTAGGATTCCTCTAAAGCCTCTCGTGCAGCTTCGTGCCGCAAGACACCCGCCAATTCCCCGATCTTTGGAAAGCTGGAATCGTGCTAGCTATCGTGTGCCCCGGACAGGGCTCCCAGACCCCCGGATTCCTCTCTCCCTGGTTGGAGGTGCCCGGTGTCGCCGAACATCTGCAGCAACTCTCCGATCTCACGGGCCGCGACCTCGTGGCGCATGGGACAGTTTCCGATGAGGAGACCATCAAGGACACCGCGGTTGCCCAGCCGCTCATCGTCGCAGCAGGGTTGATTGCGGCCCGCGCCCTGCTCGGGGGAACCGACGGCGCACCGAGCCTGCCGGCGGCCACGGTCCTGGCTGGCCACTCCGTCGGCGAGATCACCGCGACGGCCTTGGCTGGTGCCCTCCCCGAGAGTGATGCCATGGCCTTTGTGCGCGAACGCGCCAACGCGATGGCCGAAGCCGCTGCCACCACTCCCACCGGCATGGCAGCCGTCCTCGGCGGCGCCCCCGACGAGGTCGCAGCTGCCCTCGCTGCCGCCGGCCTCACCGCCGCCAATGCCAACGGTGGCGGGCAAACCGTCGCCGCCGGAACCCTCGAGCAGATCGAAGCCCTGGTCGCTGCGCCACCGGCCAAGGCCCGGGTCATCCCGCTGAAGGTTGCCGGCGCCTTCCACACCGAGCACATGGCACCGGCCGTCGGAGTGCTGGAGGCCCTGGTGCCGTCCCTGCACCCCGCTGTGCCTGCCGCTCCCCTGCTGAGCAACTACGACGGCGCTGCCGTGGCCAGTGGCGACGCCAACCTGGCCAGCCTGGTTGCCCAGGTCTCCCGACCGGTCCGCTGGGATCTGTGCATGGAGTCAATGGCGTCGATGGGCGTGACCGGCATCCTCGAACTTCCACCGGCAGGAACCCTGGTGGGTTTGGCACGCCGCGGCCTGAAGGGTGTCCCCACCCTGGCCCTGAAGTCCCCCGAGGACCTGGACACGGCCCGCGAATTCATCAAAGAACACGGCCAGATGGCCACCGGAGAGGACAGGAACTAACGTGAGCGCAGTACTGACCCAAAACACCCCCCGGGAATTCACCCGGATCATGGGCGTTGGCGCAGCACGCGGCGACGTCGTCGTCACGAATGAAGACGTCTGCCAATGGATCGATTCCTCAGATGAATGGATCCAGAAGCGCACCGGAATCGTCACCCGTCGCCGCGCCGACGCGCAGACCTCCCTGCTGGACCTGGCCGAGACCGCGGCCCGCGGAGCCCTCCAGCATGCCGGCATCGAGGGCTCGCAGCTCGGTGGAGTCATCATCTCCACGGTGACCTCCCCCTACGCGACCCCCTCTGCAGCCGCTGCCTTGGCCGACCGCCTCGGCGCGACCCCGGCACCGGCCTTCGACATCTCCGCCGCCTGCGCCGGCTACTGCTATGGGGTTGCCCAGGCGGATGCCCTGGTCAAGTCCGGCGCCGCCGAGTACGTGCTGGTCGTCGGTGCCGAGAAGCTCTCGGACATCATCGACAACCACGAGCGCACCATCTCCTTCCTGCTCGGAGACGGCGCCGGAGCCGTCATCGTCGGCCCATCCGAGACGCCGGGCATCGGCCCCTCGGTCTGGGGCTCGGATGGCAGCAAGTGGGATGCCATCGGCATGACCCACTCGATGCTGGACCTGCGTGACGTCGCCGTCCAGGCCGAGGAGGACCCGCAGGGCGACGCGCTCGTCGCCGGAACCGAAGCCAAGCTGTGGCCGACCCTGCGCCAAGACGGCCAGACGGTCTTCCGCTGGGCCGTGTGGGGCATGGCCAAGGAAGCCCAGCGCGCCATGGACGCCGCGGGCATCACTGCCGAAGACCTCTCGGTGTTCCTGCCGCACCAGGCGAACATGCGCATCATCGATGAGATGGCCAAGCAACTCAAGCTGCCCGAAACCGTGGCCATCGCCCGCGACATCGCCGACACCGGCAACACCTCCGCTGCCTCGATCCCACTGGCCATGCACCGCATGTTGGAAGAGCGTCCCGAGCTCTCGGGCTCGCTTGCCCTGCAAATCGGTTTCGGCGCGGGGCTCGTATTCGGCGCGCAGGTCATTGTCCTGCCCTAGGCTATTGAGCGGACAACACTAGAGTTCACCGTCCACCGGACGGGAAATGATTGTCGGGAGAGTCCCGGCACAAAAGAAAGGGAGCCTCATGGCTAGCAACGAAGAAATCCTGGCCGGCCTCGCCGAGATCGTCAACGAAGAGACCGGCCTGGCCACCGAAGCGGTTCAGCTGGACAAGTCCTTCACGGACGACCTCGACATCGACTCCATCTCCATGATGACGATCGTCGTCAACGCCGAGGAGAAGTTCGACGTGAAGATCCCCGACGAGGAAGTCAAGAACCTCAAGACCGTCGGTGACGCAGTGAACTTCATCGCCAACGCCCAGGCCTGATCCACCCTGTTCCTTCCCCGCAGGTTGCCTGAGGGCACCATGCCGGGAAGCCATGGTCTTCGGGGTGGCCCACCGAGGTCGGTGGGCCACCCCTCCACAACGTCTGGCATGAAGCATCCTGCTTCCGCCACCTGCAACACCACACAGAGAGTATGTTGATGGCTCGCAAAGTAGTAATCACCGGCCTCGGCGCAACCACGCCGATCGGTGGGGACGTCCCCACCCTCTGGGCCAACGCCCTGAAGGGTGTATCCGGCGCCCACACCTTGACCGATGAGTGGGTCGAAAAGTACGCACTCCCCGTGCACTTTGCTGCCAAGGCCTCCACGCCGGCTGCCGATGTGCTCTCTCGTGTAGAACTCAAGCGCATGGACCCCTCCACGCAATTCGCCGTGGTGGCGGCCCGCGAGGCCTGGAAGGACTCAGGCATCGAAGAGGTCGACCACGACCGACTCGCCGTCGCCTTCGCCACGGGGATCGGCGGCGTGTGGACCCTGCTCGATGCCTGGGACACCCTGAAGGAAAAGGGCCCCCGCCGTGTCCTGCCGATGACCGTACCGATGCTCATGCCCAATGGCCCAGCCGCTGCAGTCAGCCTCGAATTGGGCGCACGCGCCGGAGCACACACGCCCGTATCCGCCTGCGCCTCGGGCACCGAAGCCATGCACCTTGGCCTGGACCTCATCCGCGCCGGCAAGGCAGACGTGGTCATGTGCGGTGGCGCCGAGGCAGCGATCCACCCCATGCCCATGGCCTCGTTCGCCGCCATGCAGGCACTCTCCAAGCGCAACGACGATCCCGAACACGCGTCACGCCCCTACGACCTGAACCGCGACGGATTCGTCATGGGCGAAGGAGCCGGCGCTCTCGTGCTCGAAGCCGAGGAACACGCCCTGGCTCGAGGTGCCCACATCTACGCCGAGCTGGCCGGGACCTCCGTCACTGCCGATGCCTATCACATCACGGCCCCGGACCCCGAGGGCCTGGGGGCAACTCGCGCCCTGAAGGCAGCCATGTTCGACGGCCGCATCCAGCCCGAGGACGTCGTGCACGTCAATGCGCACGCCACTTCGACGCCCGTGGGTGACAAGCCCGAGTACACCGCCTTGCGTGCCGCACTAGGCAGCCACTTGGACAACGTCTCGGTGTCGGCCACGAAGTCCCAGATGGGACACCTGTTGGGTGCCTCCGGTGCCGTCGAATCGGTGCTTACCGTGCTCGCCGTCCAGGAACGCAAGGCCCCGGTGACCATTAACCTGGAAAACCAGGACCCGGAGATCCCCTTGGATGTTGTCACCGGCACTCCGCGCGAGCTGCCGTCAGGACAGATCGTGGCTCTGAACAACTCGTTCGGATTCGGTGGACACAACGCCGTGGTTGCCATCCGCAGCAT
>NZ_BAAAIV010000005.1:209707-242966 GCF_039526245.1 Arthrobacter rhombi | reverse complement strand
TGGCCATCCACCATGATCGACTGGAGGAGCAGTCAACTAAACGTTTTCTCGTCTAGGTCGGTGTCCGGGAACTGGTCGGACACCGGTTGTCCCGGCAGAGCGGGAAATGGGCTGGTGTCAGCCGACCTGGTGCAGCCAGCGTACGGGTGCGCCCTCGGTGGCGTGGCGGAACGGTTCGAGTTCTTCATCCCACGCTTCCCCGAGAGCCAGGGAAAGCTCGTGGTAGACGGCGGCCGGGTTTCCAGCGCCCTGCTCGTAGGCAAAGCGGATACGGTCTTCACCGACCATGATGTTTCCAGCGGAATCGGTGGTGGCATGGAAGATGCCCAATTCGGGGGTGTGCGACCAACGGCTTCCGTCGACGCCCTGGCTCGGCTCCTCGGTGACCTCGTACCGCAGGTGGGCCCATCCACGCAGCGCAGACGCCAATTGTGCGCCGGTGCCCTGGGGTGCCGACCAGTGGACTTCGGCTCGGTACATTCCGGGCGCGGCAGATTGCGGCGCCCAGTTCAGATCCGTCCGGTCTTCGACCACAGATCCGATGGCCCACTCGATGTGCGGGCACAACGCCGTCGGGGCTGAGTGTACAAAGAGTACGCCCCGGGTCATGGGTACAGACATGCCATCCTCCAGTTCCTGTTGGTACGTCTTCCCCAACGACCACAGTCACATCCGGAGGCCTTCACATGCTGCCTGTGTTCATTCTGCATGATTCCCCCGCGAATCGCCACCTTGACCTGCGCAGATCACCTCGTGTCCGGTCCCCGATGCGTGTTTCAGGCCCTGGGATGTGCCTGCTGGTAGCTGCTGCGGAGCCGGTCCACTGAAACATGGGTGTAAAGCTGGGTCGTGGCCAGGGAACTGTGACCCAGCAATTCCTGCACGGTACGCAGATCTGCCCCGCCATCCAGGAGGTGGGTTGCCGCAGTATGCCGCAGGGCGTGGGGGCCGCGAGCCGCAGTGTCACCGAGTCCGGTCAAGGCCTTGGCGACCATGGATCGCACCTGTCGCTGTCCCATCCGCGCACCGCGCTCCCCCAGAAACAAGGCTGGACCCGAGCCATCGATGGCCAATTGCGACCGGCTACGTCCCAGCCAATTGCCCAGAGCCACGTGCGCAGGCTGGCCGAAGGGAACGGTCCGTTCCTTATCACCCTTACCGAGAACTCGTAGCGTCCGGCGATCGTGGTCGACGTCATCGACGTCGAGGCCAACAAGTTCACCGACGCGGATGCCCGTGGCGTAAAGCATTTCGAGGATCGCCCGATTGCGGTCCGACACCGCCAGCTGTCGAGGGGTCAGCGGCTCCGCGGCCTGCGCGGAATCCTCGCGCTGACCGTTCGGCCGATCCGTGATGCTGTCGGCGCCGTGACTCCGGCCTGACGTTTGGTCCCCTCCTGGCAACAAACTGTCGTCAGTCTCACCAGGGCTGAGTAGCCGTTCCATCTGGGATGCCTGCAGCACGTGGGGAAGTCGTTTGGCATTCTTGGGTGAGCGCAGGCGCAACGACGGATCGGTGGTGATGATTTCTTCCCGCAGCGCCCAGGACATGAAAGTCCGGACGGCTGCGGCGTGCCGGGCCAGCGTCGACGCGGCGCTTCCCCGCCCCTGTTGTTCCCCCAGCCACAGACGGAGCATGGCGAGGTCGATGGTCGACAACCGGTCCACCTGATGCATGGTCACGACATAGTCGAGGAGGGAGGAGACGTCGGCGAGGTAGGCCCGGACCGTGTGCTCGCTGCGCGACCGTTCCAGCGACAGGTAGCGTTCGAAGGCGTCCAGTGCCGAAACCAGGTGGTGCGGCAGCCCCGCGGAGTCCCCGGTCTGGTGCGGGGATTCCCGTGGTCGGGGCGTGGCGGTCATCCCACCAGCTTCCCGCGTCGTTGCCCATCCAGGAAGCTGCCACGCCGTGGATGGATTCGGGGGACTTAGTCGCGCCGCTGCCTTCTCCATCCTGCAGGTCCCTGCTCGGCAAGTCCGCGCGCCTGCAGTCGGCTGAGTCCTCCCAGGACCGCGCCGATGCCCAGACCCGAAACGGTCGCGAGCTTGTCCGGTGGTACGGCCTGCCGAACGGGCAGGGCATCGAGGAGCAGCAGATCCTGGATGTCCAGACCATCGTGGTCGCGTCGGGCTCCGGCATCCTTCGAGACTGCCTGCCCTTGCGTTCGCGGGATGATTGCATCGGTGGGGGCACCCCCGATGAGTTCCAGCGCTTCGGCGGCGTCGGTGACTGCAATGGCCGACCCTTCGCGGAACAGCCGGTGACATCCAGCAGAATTCGATGAGAAGACCGACCCGGGGACTGCACCTACTTCCCGGCCGATTTCACTTGCTCGGCGTGCCGTCGTCAGTGCTCCGGAGCGCCACCGTGCCTCCACGACCAGCGTTGCGCCGCACAGTGCTGCCAAGAGCCTGTTGCGTTGGAGAAACCTCCATCGCGTGGGTGCGGTGCCGGGCGGCACCTCCGCCAACAAGAGCCCGGTGGCCTCCACCCGGCGCAATAGGTCATCGTTGCCCGCCGGATAGAAGCGGTCCAATCCCCCGGCCATGATGGCGACGGTCTGGGGGCGGCCCAGGGGAGCTTCGTCATTCAGTGCCGCTTCGTGGGCGCGGGCGTCGATACCGTAGGCGCCGCCGGAGACGATGGTGACTCCGCGCTGGCAGAGGTCTGCGACCAGCTCATAGGTCACGTGCCGCCCATAATCGGTGGCGTCCCGGCTTCCCACCACCGCAAACAGGGATGACAGCGGTGGAAGCTGGTCAATGCCAGCCGATCCGCGCCACCAGAGGCACAGCGGCGCACCGAGCCCGAGATCATCCAGCTGGTGTGGCCAGGCGGGATCCTCCGGAACGAGCAGATCTCCCCCGAATCGGCGGATCGTCGCCACATCGCGCGCGGGCCCGGCCTCGTCCACGCGGGGCCGCCAGCGTTCCAGACCGGCGTCGAGCCGGTGGGCGCCCCGGTTCGCCGCTTCTCCCCCGAGCAGGTCGGCCACCGCTTGCTGCTCGTTCGCCGGCGCCTTGCCGGTCGACTGGGCAATCAGGCGGTAGGCCTCCACCGGGCCAGCGACTGCCACCAAGGCGGTCCCGGTCAAATCATTCGGTTCCATCAGGCGGGACAGTCCGGCGCGTGCCCACTGGATGTCGGGATCGGTGCTCACGTGATGGCTCCTTGGGCGTGATGGCGCAGTTGCAGGGCAACGTCGATGTCGGCTGGTTGGGGGCATTCCTGGCCCGCGAGGTCACTGATCGTCCAGGCGAGCCGAAGGACCCGGTGCAAACCACGGACGGAGAGCAGCCCGCGTTCAAGCTGGCGGTCGGCGGTTCCCGTGGTCCGGGTGGGCAGTGCCAGGTCGTGACGCAGTACGGTGCCGGGGAGGTCGGCGTTGCGGGTGATCCCCAGGGGTTTCAGCCGTGCGCGTTGCGCCCGGCGCGCCTCGGCGACCCGCAGGGCAACCGTCGCCGTCGTCTCCTCTCCCCGTCCGGCGCCCCAGTGCGTGACGTTGACGCGTGGCACCTCAATTTGCAGGTCGATCCGGTCCAGGAAGGGCCCGGAGAGCCGGTCGAAGTAGCGGCGTCGTTGCATCGGTGTGCAGCGGCAGTCGATGGCCTTGCCGGACGACAGGCCGCACGGGCAGGGGTTGGCGGCGAGCACGAGTTGGAAGCGGGCCGGGTAGGTGGCGGTCCCGGCGGAGCGGTGCAGGGTGATCTCACCCGACTCCAGGGGTTGGCGCAGCCCGTCCAGTGCCTGGGAGTTGAACTCGGGCGCCTCGTCCAGGAAGAGGACGCCGCGGTGCGCCCGGGAGGCGGCACCGGGCCGTGGAAGACCCGCCCCACCGCCGATGAGCGCAACCATGCTGGCGCTGTGGTGTGGGCTCTCATAGGGTGGGCGGCGCAGCAGCCGATCCAGTCCGGTGGTGCCGCGCTGCAGGGAGTGGATGGCGGTGGCTTCCATGGCTTCTGCGTCGTCGAGATCCGGGAGCAATCCGGGAAGCCGCTCGGCAAGCATGGTCTTGCCAGCGCCGGGAGGTCCGACAAGCAACAGGTGATGTCCTCCGGCAGCGGCAACCTCGACCGCGAATCGGGCCAGTGGCTGGCCCACCACCTCCGACAGGTCTGGCACGTCCGCGGTGCCCCGTGCCTTCTCGGCGGCGAGTACCGGCCGGCTACGCCGGGGAACTGCAGGCCGCACAGGGACGACAGCTTCGGCGGCACCGTAGGCGGCCATCACCTCGGCCAGATGCCGGTAGGCGGTGATATGGGCACCCGGAACCAGGCGGGCTTCGGCTTCGTTCCCGACGGCCACGACGATGTCGGGCCGGCCGGCGCGGACCGCGGCCATGACGGCAGGCAGCACGCCGGGCACCGGCCGCAGCGACCCGTCCAGGCCCAGTTCGGCGATGTAGACGACCCCCGGCGGGTTGTCGATGATCCCGGAGGCCGCGGCGGCCGCCACCACGATGGCCAGGTCGAAGGAGGACCCCCGTTTGGGCAACGACGCAGGGATGAGGTTCACGGTGATCCGGCGTGGACTGAGGGGGACGCCGGCGTTGCGCGTGGCCGAGCGGATGCGATCCCGTGCCTCGATCAGCGAGGCGTCGGGCAATCCCAACAGCAGGAACGAGGGCAATCCTCCACCGATGTCTGCCTCGACCTCGATCATGTGCCCGTTCAGGCCCACCAGCGAGACGCCGGCGGACCGTCCCAGGCTCACGGGACCACCGCCTGGAAGTAGTCGAACTCGGGTTCCCGCCCGGGAACTGCCAGGATGCTGACCACGTCGACCCGGCGGGTGCGGTGGTTGGCCTGGTTCTCCCGGCACCAGGCGCTGGCCAGCCGGTGAAGGCGCAGCAGTTTCCGCGGATCCACCGCCTCGGCCGGATACCCGAACCCGAGTCCCGACCGGGTTTTGACCTCGACGGCGACAATGGTCCCCCGGTCGTCGGCAACGATGTCGATTTCCCCGGTCCTGCACCGCCAGTTCCGTGCCAGGACCTGCATGCCGCGGCGCCCGAGGTACTCGGCCGCCAGCGTCTCGCCGCGTCGGCCCAATTCCTGATTGTGGTTCATCTGCCACCTCCACCCCCAGCTTCGGTGGGTATCCCGAAAACCGGGCCGTGCTACTCCCCGCCTGTGGACGGACGGCGTGTTCGGGGCACCTGTGGAGGGCAGACCCGGGCAGCCGGCGCGGAGTCCCGGGCACGGCGCGGGTGTCGCCTGCTATGCGGCGGCGAGCCGCCAAAGGGAGGTGACCTCGGCGGAGCGGGCCGCGTGGAACGGGTCCCCGGCATCGGCGGATCGGCGGTGGGTGGGCCGGGTGTCCAGCCGGTCCAGCACCCGCAATCCGGAGGCCTCGATCCAGCCCAGCAGTTCGGCGCGGCTGCGCAGGCCCAGATGTTCTGCCAGATCGGAGATGACCAGCCAGCCCTCGCCCCCCGGCTCGAGGTGGCCGGCGAGTCCGGCGAGGAAGGCACGGAGCATCCGCGATTTCGGGTCGTAGACCGCCTGGTCCAGCAGCGTGGTGGCGCTACCGGGCAGCCACGGGGGGTTGCAGACGATCAGGCCCGCACGTCCGGCAGGGAACATGTCGGTGACCGCGAGCTCCACCGGCTGCTCCAGTCCCAACCGCTCCAGGTTGTCTGCGGCGCAGGCGATCGCACGGCCCGAGAGGTCGGTGGCCACGATCCGGGCCATCCCGCGCCGGGCGAGGATCGCGGCCAGCACCCCGGTCCCGGTACCCAGGTCGAAGGCGGTGGAGGTGTCCGGCAGGGGGGCCTCGGCGACCAGGTCCAGGTACTCGCCGCGCACCGGGGCGAACGTGCCGTAGTGCGGGTGGATCGTGGCGTCCAGTGCGGGGACGAACACCCCGCGCTCGCGCCACTGCTCGGCGCCCAACACCCCCAGCAGATCCTGCAACGGGACCACCGAGGCCCCCTGGACGTCTCCGTGGGCGTGCCTCCACGCGGTGGCGATGTCGGGGGCACGGCGCAGGTCGACCGCCGGGCCGGGAACCAGCGGAACCAGCAGGGAGGCCAGGATCCGCGAACGGTGGGCGCGGCCCTGGCGCACGCGATAGAAATCGGCGGCCACCTCGGCAGGCGACGCGGCAGACCGCACCCCGGACGGCGGGGCGGGCGCGGGGATCCGCCGACCCAGGGCCGAAAGCAGCTGGCGGGCGTTGTGGTAGTCGCCGGACCAGAGCATTGCCGTGCCGCCGGTGGCCAGCCGGTAGGCCTCCTGGGAGGTCAGCGTGTCGTCGACGACCACGCACCGCGCCGGGGGCTTGCCGGATCCGCACCAGCGCGCATTGCCAGGCAACGCCGGATGGCCGGGCAGCGCCGTCGTGCCCTCGGGCTCCATGGGACCTAGTTCCCCAGCCCGGCGTCCTTGGGCAGCGTCAGTTCGTCGGATTTGGCCAGCTCCTCGACGTTGACGTCCTTGAACGTGATGATCCTGACGTTCTTCACGAAGCGGGCCGAACGGTAGACGTCCCACACCCAGGCGTCCTTCAACGTCACGTCGAAGTAGACCTCGCCATCGGCCGAGCGGACCTGCAGGTCCACGTCGTTGGCCAGGTAGAAGCGCCGTTCGGTCTCCACGACGTAGCTGAAGAGGGAGACGACGTCGCGGTATTCACGGTAGAGCTGCAGCTCCATGTCCGTCTCGTAGTTCTCGAGATCGTCGGCACTCATGGTTCCTGCCTTTCGCGCGGGGCCGGCGCCGCGCCGGTCAGCCGCCAGCTGTGGCGGTGGTGGGCGGTGGCTCCGTGGTCGGTGATGGCCTGGCGGTGGGCCGCGGTGCCGTAGCCCTTGTTGACCGCCCAGCCATAACGGGGTTCCAGTTCATCATAGGTGGCCATCAGCGCGTCGCGTTCCACCTTGGCCAGCACGGAGGCCGCGGCGACGGACAGGCAGGTCAGGTCGCCCTTGATCCGGGTGGTGACCCGGGCCCCCGCAGCGTCGAAGGGGTACGACGGCGATGCGGGGCCCGCGAACAGATCCTCCTGGGTGGGGGCGGAGAGCCAGTCCAGGTTCCCGTCCAGCAGCACTGCATGCGGTGCCGCGGTGGCAGCCGCCGCCTGCCAGGCCCGGTTGCCGGCCAGCCGCAGGGCGGTGACCAGGCCGTGCTCGTCGATTTCCGCGGCGGTGGCGTGCCCGACCCCCCAGGCGGCGGCCCAGTGGCGGATCACCGGGACCAGGGCCTCGCGGACCGCGGGTTTGAGCAGTTTGGAATCGCGCACCTCGGGCAGCAGTTCGGCGGCGGAGGGGTCGATGACGACCAGGCCCACCGAGACCGGCCCGGCCAGGGCGCCGCGGCCGACCTCGTCGCAGCCGGCGATGAGCCAGGGGCCGCCCTCCCCCAGCATGCCGGCCAGCTGGCGTTCGGCGTCCAGCGTCGGGGCGGTGCCACCGGCGCTGCGGGTGCTCCCGGCGCTGCGGGTGGCGGCGGTGGCGGTCGTGCGGGCGGGCATGGCTACTTTCCGGTGCCGGCCGGGACGTCGGCGAAGACCTCGTGGTCCCCGGAGACGGTGCCGAAGCGATCCAGCGGCCAGGCACGCAGCACGGCCTTGCCCTCCACCGAATCCATGTCGACGAAGCCGCCCTGGATGTCCTGGTGGAAGCGCGAATCGGCCGAGGCGTTGCGGTGGTCGCCCATGACCCAGATCTTGCCGGCGGGGACGGTGACCTTGAAGGCCTCGTCGGAGGGGGCGGCACCCGGGTAGAGGTAGGGCTCGGTGATGGAGACGCCGTTGACCTTCAGGTGGCCGTCGGCGTCGCAGCACTCCACGGTGTCCCCGGGCATGCCGATCAGCCGCTTGACCAGGTGCTGGTCGGAGGTGTCCGGGACCAGGCCCACGAACGTGAGCGCCTCGGTCAGCGGGTTGGTGGGCGCCGGGGCGGTGTCGCCGAGCCAGCCGAGGTCATCGCTGAAGACCACGACGTCGCCGCGGTGCAGGTCGAACGGGCCCGGCACCATGAGGTTCACGAAGATCCGGTCGTTGATCTCCAACGTCTGCTCCATCGACCCGGAGGGGATGTAGAACGCGCGGAAGAAGAACGTCTTGATGACGAAGGAGAGCACCAGCGCGATGCCGACCACGATGAGGAATTCGCGGACCCAGCCCCAGACGGGGTTCCGGGGTGCGCGCCGGGGGGCATCGCCGTCGTGCCCTGCACCGTCCTGGGCGCCGTCCCCTGCACGATGTTCCGGGTGGTGCTCGCTCACGGGGTTGCCTTTCCGTCGATGGTGCGCGCCGCGTCGGCGGGCCAGATGATGCGTTCGACCCGGCCGATGACACGGTCCACGGGGATCATGCCGCCGCCGGGGGCGCCGAGCAGGGAGCGGGAGTCGGCCGAGACGGACCGGTGGTCGCCCATGACCCAGATCCTGCCTTGGGGCACGACGGCGGTGAACTGCTGTTCGCTGGGCGCGTCCCCGGGGTAGAGATAGGGTTCGGTCACCGGGACGCCGTTGACCAGCACGCGACCCTGCGCGTCACAACAGCTTATGGTGTCCCCGCCGATGCCGACCGCACGTTTGACGAACACCGTGTCGTCGCCGCTGATCCGCAGCGCCCGCAGCACGGCATCCACGGGGTTGGCCGACTGGTAGGGCAGCAGCGAACCGCGGCCATCGAAGACGACGACGTCGCCGCGGTTGATCGCGTGTGCGCGGTAGGCGGTGCGGTTGACCAGCAGGCCCTCGCCGGGCTCCAGCGTGGGCTCCATCGAGTCGGACCCGATGTAGTAGAAGTCCACCAGGGTGGCGCGGACGATGATCGCGGCGACGGCGGCCACCAGCAGGGCGCCCACGACAAGGCGCCAGCCCCGAAAACGGGACCGGCGCCTTCCCGGGCCGCTCGGCGTGGCCTGCGGGCCCGGTTCACTCGTCACGATCGTGGACGGGACGCGGGCGTCCCGGCGCAATCCGGCTCTACTTGTTGCCGAAGTCGCGCTTTTCCTTGATGCGTGCTGCCTTGCCGTGGCGATCGCGCATGTAGTACAGCTTGGCGCGACGCACGTCACCGCGGGAGACGACCTCGACCTTGTCGATGATCGGGGAGTGCACCGGGAAGGTACGCTCCACGCCGACGCCGAAGGTCACCTTGCGGACCGTGAAGGTCTCGGCGACACCGTGGCCCTGGCGGCCCACGACGTAGCCCTGGAAGACCTGGACACGCGAGTTCTTGCCTTCCACGATGTTGACGTGCACCTTGAGGGTGTCGCCGGTGCGGAACGCGGGGATGTCGCTACGCAGCGAGGCCGCGTTGACCGAATCGAGAATATGCATGTGATGCTTCTCCTTGGGCAGCTGCCACAGGTCACCTGCCTTCGACACATTCGCAGCGGCCGCGACACACGGGCCGCGGAAACCGCTGGAATGGAGTGTGGTGAACCGGTCGGACGCTGGTGCGCCGTCCGGCTGTCTGACTGTTGGCGCGCTCCCCCTGTGGCAGGGGCGCACCCAGTAGACGCAAGAACCCATTTTGCCACATGCGCGCGCCGCACGCGTAATCGCCGCTGGCGGAGCGGGCTACTCCCCCGCCGGGTCGGCGGGCTTGTCGATGATGCGCCCGTCCTCGATCATGAAGCCAGCGTGCCAGAGGGCGTCGCGGTCGTGCCGGTTCAGGGTGGCCGGGTCCAGCGCGCGGATCAGATCGGGGCGGCGGGCTGCTGTGCGTTCGAGCTGCCAGAGCCGGCGGGTGCGGGCGATCTTGCCGTGGTTGCCGTTCAGCAGGACCTCGGGGACCTCGCGGCCCTCCCAGCTGGCGGGCTTGGTGTAGACGGGGTATTCGAGCAGCCCGTCGGAGTGCGATTCCTCCACGAGGGATGCGGGGTTGCCCACGACGCCGGGGACCAGGCGGCCGATGGCCTCCACCATGGCCAGGACGGCGACCTCTCCCCCGTTCAGGACGTAGTCGCCGAGGCTGACCGGGCGGACCTCGTAGTGCTCGGCGGCGAAGTCGTAGACCCTCTCGTCGATCCCCTCATACCGCCCGCAGGCGAAGACCAGGTGCTCGCGGGTGGAGAGTTCCTGGGCCATGGCCTGGGTGAAGACCTCGCCGGCCGGTGAGGGAACCAGCAGCAGGGGCCGCGCACCGCCGTCGTGCTCCACGGTGGTGGCAGGGGTGCCGGTACCCGTGGCTGCGGTGGTTCCGGCGATGGAGCCGAGGGCAGCGGCCCACGGTTCGGGCTTCATGACCATGCCGGCGCCGCCGCCGTACGGGGTGTCGTCGACGGTGCGGTGGCGGTCGTGGGTGTGTTCGCGCAGATCGTGGACGCGCACGTCCAGCAGGCCCTCGCGCCGGGCCTTGCCGATCAGCGAGATGTCCAGCGCCTGCAGGTACTCGGGGAAGATGGAGACGACGTCGATGCGCATGCGCTCAGGCCTGCTTGCCCTCGGTGTCGTCCCCGGCGTCGGGGCGGTTGAGCGTGAAGAGCCCGGCGGGCGGGGTGAGCACGATGTGCCCGGCGGCGGTGTCGACCTCGGGGACGATGGCCTCCACGAACGGGACGAGGACCTCCTCGCCGTCGTTGTCCTCGATGACCAGCAGGTCCTGGGCGGCGTTGGTGCGCAGGCCGATGACCTTGCCGACGGTCTCGCCGTCGATGCGTGCCGCGAGACCGACGAGCTCGTGCTCGTACCAGGTGTCGTCCTCGTCCTCCTGCAGACCCTCGGTCTCGACGAAGAGCCGGGCGCCACGCACGGTTTCGGCGGCGTTGCGGTCCGCGACCTCCTCGAAGGCGACGAGCAGGATCTCCTTGTTCCAGCGCGCACCCTCGACGGTAAGGGCCTTCAACGGGCCGGCCTCGACATCGAAGACGGTGCCGGGTTCGAAGCGTGCGTCGGGGGCGTCGGTCATCAACTGGACGGTGACCTCCCCGCGGATGCCGTGGGGCTTGCCGATGCGTGCGACCTGGAGGCGCATGGATACTCCTTGGGGACGGGGACGTTCTACAACGATCCTACGATGGGGTGTTAACGCGTCCGGCCCCGCACCGGTGAGGGTGCGGGGCCGGGGCTGCCATGCCGGAGGGCACGGCGGGGACTCTGCGACCTGGCCTAGCGGTGACGGTCGGTGTCGACGACGTCGACACGGACCGGCTCGCCGTCCGACAGTGCCGCAACCACTGTGCGCAAGGCGCGGGCGGTGCGGCCCTGGCGGCCGATGACGCGACCGAGGTCATCCGGGTGGACCCGGACCTCGAGCGTGTCGCCGCGGCGGGTGGCCTTGCGGTCCACTGCAACGTCCTCCGGGGAGTCGACGATGCCGCGGACCAGGTGGTCGAGAGCCTCAGCGAGCATGGTTACTCGGCCTCGGTGGCTTCTGCCTTCTCGGCGTCGGCTTCCTCAGCGGGGGCCTCTTCGGCCTTGTCGGCCTTCTTGGTGATGGCCTCGGGCAGGATGACCGAGCCGCGGTCGGGGACCACGTAGGCCTCCTTGGCGGCCTTGGTCTTCAAGGTACCTTCCTGGCCCTCGATGCCCTTGTACTTCTGCCAGTCACCCGTGATCTTGAGCAGGGCTGCGACCTGCTCGGTCGGCTGGGCGCCGACGGACAGCCAGTACTGGGCCCGCTCCGACTTGACCTCGATGAACGAGGGCTCCTCGGTGGGGTGGTACTTGCCGATCTCCTCGATGGCACGGCCGTCGCGCTTGGCGCGGGAGTCCATGATGACGATGCGGTAGTACGGGGCGCGCGTCTTGCCGAAGCGCTTGAGTCGAATCTTAACGGCCACTGTAGTGGTCACTCCTGTATCTGATACTGGGCGAATCCGCGGTTCTGCACCCGTGGGGCGGGCCATACTGCGTGGCTTCTGGGGACACGATGCGCACGCGGAGAGAGGGGCCACGTCGATCGAGTACCTGTTCATTATGCCAGATGGGATCGAGCGGCGCGACCCGCGCCGCGCGGACGCCGGCGTCAGCCGACGGCGATGCGCAGGCGGTTGCGCCACGGATCCTCGAAGCGCAGTTCGGATCCATCGTGGTGGTTCTCGATGCCGGCAAAACGCAGGCGGTCTGCCACGGCAGTGACATCGTCGGTTCCGGGGACCCGGATCAGGACCTCACCCAGGCCCAGGGTGTCCTTGCGGGGACCTGCGCCTCGGCTGTTCCAGACGTTCATGGCCATGTGGTGGTGGTAGCCGCCGGCGGAGACGAACAGTGCCTGCCCGTGCATGCTGGCGGTCTCGGCAAACCCCAGGGTATCGACGTAGAAGTCGCGGGCGACGGAGGTATCGCCGACCTGCAGGTGGACGTGGCCGATTTCGGCTGCGGCGGCATCCAGGGAGCCGGTGCGCTGCTCGGTGAGGTGCTTGCGCAGGTAGTCGTTGGGGTTCAGCGCCAGCGAGTCCATTTCGACAGTCGTGCCATGCCAGATCCACTGGTCGCGCGGGCGGTCCCAGTAGAGCTCGATCCCGTTGCCCTCGGGGTCGGTGAAGTAGAACGCCTCGGAGACCAGGTGGTCGGCGCTGCCGGCGAACCGGCTTTCGGGGTGCTGCGCTGCGGTCGCGACAACGGCTGCCAGGGCCGCCTGGTCCTCGAACAGCAGTGCGGTGTGGAACAGGCCTGCTTCGCCGCGGCCCGGGAGGATCAGCCCGTGGCGATCCTCGAGGCGCAGCAGCGGTTCGTTGATGCGGCCCAGCACGACGCCGGTGGAGTCGTCGGAGAGGACGGCCAGCCCCAGCGCGGTGCGGTAGTAATCGGTCATCTTGGCCAGGTCGCCGACCTTCAGGGTCAGCATCCCCATGCCCAATGCGGCGGGCAGGAGGTCGGTGGTGCGGGGGGCCGGGGCGGTGGTGGTCATGGGGTGCTCCTTCGGGCGGATCAGCTGGTTGGCTTCTGCCACCATCATCGCACCTTTTACTTTAAACTTCAACCAAAGCAATCGTGGTGGTGCTGCACCTCACGGTTTGCGTGCCAGCAGCGTCCGGGCCATGGTCCATCCCGTCCCCCACCCCACGTCCCCGACGTAGGCCGTGGTGATGGCCGCGGTGATCGCCGGCAGGCTGGAGGCGTCCGGATACACCATGAACCACGGCACGAACCGGGGAGCGAACTTCTTCTTGAAACCCAGCAGCGACTGGAACCCGTAGACCGGCTCCAGCGTCGCGGCGAGCCAACCGAGGAAACGCTGCTGCGCACCCTGCTCCCCGGTCCCGTCGTCCGGGACGGCCAACGGCGCACCCGAGAGGCTGAGGAAGGAGTACCCCTGGGCCTGCAGCGTCAGCGCAGCGGTGCCGATGAGGAATTCCATCACCGGCCGGAAGCCGTCCTGACGCCGGCGCATGAAATCCAGCGTCCACCCGGTGACCGCCCCGCCGTCGTACACCGGCATCCACGAAGTCACGGCGTGCACCAGCCCCGCGTCGTCGACCGCGAGCAGGATCCGCACGTCGGGATCGTCCACTTCCGTGATGCCGCCCAGGGTGAACCCGAGCTCGGGCAGCCCCTGCTCGACGACCCACTCCTCGGAGATCTCCAGAAGCTGTTCGCGCCACCCCAGGGAGAGCTGTCCATACGACGTCCACACGGCCCGAACCCCCTCCTTTTCCGCACGGTTCAGCGCGGTGCGGACATCCTGGAAACGCTTGCCCCGGAAAGCGAGGTCCCCCAGTTCCAGCACTGTCTCCGTGGCGATGCGCAACCGGCTCCACGACGCGGCCGGCAGCACCGCGGCGACCTCAGCGGTGACGCTGTACAGGCACGGAACCCAGCCATGCTCGGCACAATGCCGCATGAACCCGTCGAGGACCTCCGGCAGGTCCCGGGCGGCCGCGACCGGGCCGGAGGTCGTCAACGCCACACCGGCAATGACGCGGTAGGCCACATAGGACCGTCCGTCCGGGGCGAACCAGTAGCTGTTCCCGGACCAGGTGCCCATCCACGACAGCGTGCCGCCGGATCCGCTGCGCAGGAGCTCGCGCGCGCGGAGCCGGTCGCCCGCCGACTCGCCGGAGCCGTGCCCCAGGAAGGCCCCCAGCAGCCACGCCACGACGGCTGACCAGAAGATGATGCCCAGCCCCTCGAACAGGATCGTGGTTCCGACGTCAACGGGGACGAATTCCGGGCCCAGGTGCAGTGCGTAGACCATGGGCAGGAAGCGTTCGGGCAGGTTCTCCAGAAGATCACCCAGGGACGGCTCCGGGGTGAAACCCGACCGCCACCACCAGCCCAGGACCAGGTAGATCCCCGACAGGGCTGCGCCCAGCAGGACAACCCTCCGCAGCAGCCGGGGCCCGGTGCCGCCTGCGGTCCGCAGCCGGAAGAGTTTGCGTTGGCCCACCAGGACGGCGAAGACGCCCAGGGGCACCAGCAGCGGGAGGATCAGGGCCTTGGCCTGCGCGTAGTCGGTGAAGTCGTAGGTTCCCAGCCCCTCCATCAGACCCGTCCGCGGGAAGCGCGAGGGCAGGACGATGCCCAGCAGATACACCAGGGTCAACGCCGCCAGGGCACCCTGGGCGACCACTGCTCCCCACCAGGCCATGCGCAGGCCCCGGCGCAGCCCATCGGCCATCACTGCCAACAGGATCGAGGGCAGGATGGCGGTGAAGACCGCGCCCAGCCCAGCCCGGTGCTGCAGCTGGGCCGCGGCGCACTGGCTGATGCGTGCCGGCTCCGCGCACAGCTGCGCCAGGGAGGAGGGATCCGCGGGAGCCCAGTCGGTGCCCAGATAGCGCAGCACGGCCAGCGGGCCGACGGCGCCGGGGGCCAGCGCGGCGACCACCGGCCCGAGAGCCGCAGCGAGCAGGACCATGGCCACCAGGACCCTGCGCTCGTGAAGCGTTGCCGGACCCACCGGCCGGCCCGGTCGGCGCCCCAGCAACAGGGGGCCGATGAACAGTCCGGCCATCACGGCCGCCAGGCGCAGGGCGTCGGACAGTGTTCCCGCATACAGTGCGCCCACGACCACGATGGCCACCAAGGCGGTGCGGAGCCGGCGCCGCCACATCACCCGCAGCCCCGCGGAGGCCGCCGCAGCAGCACCGCAGGCGATGACGGAAACCACCGCCGCGTGCCCGCCGACCACCAGGTGCTCGCCGGCGGCCCTGCCGGGAGAGATCCAGGCCACGAACCCGGTTCCGGCGGCCAGGGCCACCAGCTGCGTGCCGATCACCGCCAGCATGAACCTCCCGCTCCCCAGCCGTCGCTCCGCCCAACCGCAGGCCACCGCCAGCGCCGCGGCGCCGAGCAACAGCGACGGCAGGTGTGCGGCCGACGGCAGGTAGCCGTGCAGTACGGACGCCCACGCGCCACCCGGCGGCGGTCCCAGCCGTCCAGGGATCGCCGCGCCCAGGTACAGGACCACCAGGCAGACTGCCACGGGGGCGCTGCGCAGCAGTCGTGACCCGCGGCGCTGCCCGCGGGGTGCGCGGCGGTCGGGAACTGCCATCCCCTACTTCACCATCCCCCAGCTCGGTGCCAGGTAGTCCAGCCCCCCGGCCAGCCCGGCGCGGGCCGTGACCCAGGAGTGGACCGCTCCGGGGACCATGACCGCCTGGAGGCGCATGCCCGCGGCCCGTGCGGCAGCGACCATGGCGTTCTGGTCGGGCCCATAGTGCTGGTCCTTCTCCCCCACGGCGAAGTAGCCGTGCGTGCCGGGATATCTCTGCTGCTGGAGCAGGGTCAGCGGGACCCGGGAGGTGAAGGCCGCGGTGTCGCCACCAAAGGACGTGCCGATGGTCTGGCGGCGGCTGACGGACAGCGCCGGCTCGCGTTGTCCTGCGATGTCGATGAAGTCCGGATACAGCTGCGGATGGGTGGTGGCCATCTGGATCGCGCAGGTCCCGCCGAAGGAGAAACCGCCGAAGGCCCACCCCGTGGAGGGGCTCGTGACGTTCAGGGTCCGGCTGATCCAGGCGGGGACGTCCACCGAGAGGTAGGTGTCGGCGCGGGCGATGTGCGAATCCATGCACAGGGTGTTCCCGGCGGTGGAGCCGTTCGGATCGGCCACCACGACCACCGGAGACCGGCCCTGGTGGGATGCGGCGAAGGCGTCCATGATCGAGGCCAGGTGACCGGCATCGAGCCAGCGTCGCGGGCCTCCGGGTTGCCCGGCCACGAGCACCAGCACGGGCATGCGGTCCGCTCCCGTCGGCGTGTAGGCCGGCGGCAGGTAGATGATGGCGTTGCGGGCGTCGAAACCGGAGGCCTGTCCCGGAATCGACGCCTGCGCCACCGTCCCATGCCGGGGCATCGCGGCCCCGGATCCTGCGACGGCGGCGCCCTGCGGCGACGCACCGCGCTTCAGTCCGGCGGGCAGTGCGGAGACGTGCGTTTGGTGCCCCATCAGGCTGCCGACCGTGGTGTACTGGCCGAAGTAGGCGTTCACCTGCAGTCCACAGAGGACGACGACGGCGATCGTCGCCATCGCGGCGCCGGCACGCCACGACCACCGGGCGCGCAGTCCCGCATGGATGCCCAGCAGGATCGCGAGGACCGCCGCCGCAACCCACGCGAGGATCGTGAACGGCAACGCCTCGGAGAACACGAACCAGACGTAGACCAGCAACCGGTAGGACACGCCCGTGATGACCACGGCCACGACGAGCAGCAGTGGCACAACCAGCCACCATCGCCGCCGGCGATGCGGCAGCAGCAGGAAGAGCGCTCCGGCGATCCCGACGACCCAGATCAGCACCGGCAACCAGCCGTCGACCACACTGATCGATCCGATTCCCCGCACGAGCCCACCTCCATCTCCTGCAGATGGACTCTACGCCGGGGGATGACCGATGTCGGCGAGCCCTGGCTGGGAGTTCTCCGGCCGTTTGCCGGGAGCGGGCAAGGAGCCTAGGCGTTCCGGTTCTTCAGCCCGGGGACCGGCGCGGTCAGCGGCAGCGCGGGCATCAGTTCACGCGGGGGCTGCCGGTTGCCGGGCACGTGGCGCGGGGTGACGTCGCGGCCGTGCTCCAGTTCGGCCACTCCCCCGAGTTCGAGTGCCCGTACACCTGCGGCTGCACGTTCGGCATCGGCCGGCGGCAGCAGGATCGCCAGTTGCTGCAGCGGGCAGAACCGCACCTGCAGCAACCCGCCGTCGGCGGTGAAGCGTTCGACGTCGGTGACCCAGGTGCCGCCGTCGTACACCAGGAACTCCTCGCCGGTGTCCTGCCCATCGGCCACGTGGGATCCGCCCACGGCAGGACGGAAGTCGTGGACCAGCATCCGGCCCATGGACGGTTCCAGCGCCAACCGGCTCAGCACCGATGCTGCCGCCTGCCGGGGGGCGATCCCGGAACGCACGGCGGCGGTGGGAAGCACCCAGTCAGGTTCGGAGTCGTCACCGTAGCTGGCCTCGTTGATCCCTGCGGAGTCCTTGACGGTCAGCACCGCCCCATCGGATCGGCGCACCAGGATCGAGGCGTAGGCACGCTGCTTCCAGCGGGCGCTGAGGAACCCCTCCAGGCCCTGCACAACAGACATCGACCGCTCCCCGCCGCGCCCTACTTGCCCAGGAACTTCTCGAAGCCCTTCGGCAGGTTCAGGTTCGCCGGATCGAAGTCCTGGTTCCCCTGCTGCCCGAAGGACGCGCCAGTCGGCGCCGACGGGGCCGCGGAGCCACGGTTCTTGGCCTCGAGTTCGGCCTGGGCTGCCTTGGCCGGGTTGCCGAACTTCTGCTTCTTCTTGTTCGAGCCCTTGGACTTCTTGGCGCCGCCGCGACCGCCCGGCATGCCGGGCATCCCGCCGCCGACGGCCATCTTCTTCATCATCTTCTGGGCCTCGCCAAAGCGCTCCAGCATCTGGTTCACCTCGGAGACCGAAGTGCCCGAGCCCTTGGCGATCCGGGCGCGGCGGGAGCCGTTGATGATCTTCGGGGCAACCCGCTCGTGCATCGTCATCGAGCGGACGATGGCCTCGATCCTGTCGATCTGGCGCTCATCGAACTGCTCCAGCTGCTGCTTGGAGATCGCTGCCCCGGGCATCATGGAGAGCATCTTCTTCATGGAGCCCATTTTTTTGATCTGCTGCATCTGGGACAGGAAGTCCTCGAGCGTGAAGTCCTCGCGGTCGGCGAACTTCTTCGCCATCCGCTCGGCTTCGCCCTTGTCCCAGTTCTGCTCGGCCTGCTCGATGAGCGTCATCATGTCGCCCATGTCCAGGATGCGGCTGGCCATGCGATCCGGGTGGAAGACCTCGAAATCGGAGAGGTTCTCGCCGGTGGAGGCGAACATGATCGGCTTGCCGGTCACCGACGCGACGGACAGCGCGGCACCGCCGCGGGCATCGCCGTCGAGCTTGGAGAGCACGACGCCGGTGACACCGACACCGTCGTTGAAGGCCTGGGCGGTGTTCACCGCGTCCTGGCCGATCATCGCGTCGATGACGAACAGGACCTCGTGAGGGTTCACCGCGGCGCGGATGTCAGCTGCCTGCTGCATCATCTCGGCATCGACGCCGAGGCGGCCGGCGGTATCGATGATGACGATGTCGTGCTGCTTCTGCCGGCCCTCGGAAACGCCATTGCGGGCGACGACAACCGGATCGCCGGTGGATTCCTCGAACTCGGAGGAGACACCGGGATGCGGGGCGTAGACCGGGACCCCTGCGCGTCCACCGTTGACCTGCAACTGCTTGACGGCGTTCGGGCGCTGGAGGTCACAGGCAACGAGCAGTGGCGTGTGGCCCTGGGCCTTGAGGTACTTGGCCAGCTTACCGGCCAGCGTGGTCTTGCCGGCGCCCTGCAGGCCGGCGAGCATGATAACCGTCGGCGGCACCTTGGCCAGGTTGAGCCGGCGGGTCTCGCCACCCAGGATTCCCGTGAGTTCCTCGTTGACGATCTTGACGATCTGCTGGCCAGGGTTCAGCGCGCCATTGACCTCGGCACCGAGGGCACGCTCCTTGACCTGGGCGGTGAAGGCACGCACCACCGGAACGGCGACATCCGCGTCCAGCAGGGCCCGGCGGATCTCACGGACGGTGCCATCGACGTCGGCCTCCGTGAGCCGGCCCTTGCCGCGGAGGTTCTTGAACGTCGCTGTCAGCCGGTCGGAGAGTGAATTGAACACGGGAGCTGGACTACTTTCGTGTGGGTGGCTGCGGGAAAACCCCGCTGGACTCGACTACCAAGGCTACCAAGGTCCGACGCGCCCGGCGGCATCGAATCGCGTCCAGCAGACAGGGAACCCGCGATGATGGCAAGCTAGTGGTCGTGAGTGCAGCGAAGAAATCCCATGTCAGGACATTGCTCATCCTCGGAGCCTCCGGTGACCTGACCGGCCGGCTCCTGCTGCCCGGTCTGGCCCAGCTGATCGCCACCGGCCGCGAAGCCGACCTGGTCCTGGTCGGCGCGGGCTCGCCCGATTTCAGCGCCGAGGACTGGCAGAAGCGCGTTGCCGACGTGTTTGGAGAAGCCAAGAAGAAGGCCACGGCTGACGGCGCGGCCCATCTGGACCGGATTGCCGAACAGACGAGCTACTCGGCCCTCGATGTGACTGCCCCCGGCGAACTGGGCCAGCTCGTCTCCACCCTGGAGGGCCCGGTGGCACTGTACTTCGCCCTGCCACCGAAGATCAGCCAAAAGGCCTGCGAGGTCCTCACCCCCGCAGAGGTTCCCGCCGGAACCACGCTGGTGATGGAAAAGCCCTTCGGCTCCAGCGCTGAGTCCGCCCATGCCCTGACCCGGACCCTGACTCGACTGGTCCCCGAGGAGTACATCCAGCGCGTGGACCACTTCCGTGGCAAGGCCACGGTCTTCAACATCCTGGGACTACGCTTCGCCAACCGGTTCCTGGAACCGCTCTTCAGCGCCGAGCACGTGGCGAAGATGGAGATCTTCTACGACGAGGACCTTGCCCTCGAGTCGCGCGCGGGTTACTATGACCACGCCGGCGCATTGCGCGACATGATCCAATCGCACCTGTTGCAGATCCTCGCCCTGCTGACCTTGAACGCCCCGGCAACCCTGGGCGAACGGGACCTGCGTGATCACATCGGCTCGGTCTTGCGGGCGACCAAGGTGCCGACCGATTATGCCCGGAGCACCCGTCGGGCGCGCTACACGGCCGGCACCAGCCGCGGCCACGACGTCCCGGACTACGTGGACGAGGACGGGGTGGACGCGGCGAACGGCACCGAAACCCTGGCCGAGATCGAACTGCGGATCAACAACGCCCGCTGGGCCGGAGTCCCGTTCCTGCTGCGCTCCGGCAAGGCGTTGGGCTGCCCCCGCAAGGAAGCGGTCATCACCTTCAAGCCCGTCTCACACCTGCCCGTGGGCTTCACCGGCAATGACACGCCCACGCGGCTGCGCATCGGCTTCGGGCCGGACACCCTGGAGCTGGAGCTCGACGTCAACGGCCCCGGCGACATGTACGAGCTGGACCGCATCGGGCTGGCCGCCCAACTGAACAGCCCCGACCTGCTCCCCTACGGCGAAGTCCTCGCCGGGGTGCTCGCCGGCGACCCGACCCTGTCGGTGCGTGATGATACCGCCGAACAGTGCTGGCGTATCGTGGAACCGGTGTTGGCCGCGTGGGCCAACGATGAGGTGCCCCTGGAGGAATACCCTGCCGGGTCCAATGGGCCGGATCACTGGTTGACCAGCCAGGAAGTCCAGCTCGACCGTGAGCCCAAGAATGGCGAGGTCCCCGGAACGGGGCTGTGAGGGAACGTCCCGCTGACGCTATTGCGTGAGCTCCGGTTCACGAGTGCGCGCGACAGGCGTCGGGCTCCCGTCGGTTCCAGCGCCAAGTGACGTCCCGATTGTTTTGCCGGCGGCGGGGCGACCGATGGTGCGGACCAGCGCATCGAGTGGCTGCCACGAGGTGAGCGCGACGGTGCCAGCGGTCAGGATCGCCACGAATACCAGTGAGAGCACATTGTTGTCCGCCAGGATGCGTGGCAGGTAGGGGTCAAGGATCTTGACCACGAAACCGTGGAAGAGGAAGACGGCGAGACTCCGGCGCCCGAGCACTGCCCAGGGGATCCCCGACGACCGGGGCAGCACCATGAGAAACCCTGCGGTCATGGTGGCGGCAATCAGCATCACGGCTGCCCGGGTCAGCACGCCCGGTGCCGTCCCCTCGTTGAGAACGGTGGCGCTCATGCTGCCATAGAGCCATCCATTATTGACGTTCAGGGCAAAGAGCAAGACGGGTAGGGCGACGGCTGCGGTGATGATCCAGCCCCGGACTGCCCCACCGGGGGCTGTACACCAATTCAGGATGGGTTTCCCGTAGACGAACCCGATCACGAAGAAGGGCAGGAAGGAAAGGGTCCGCCCGACCGCGAGCGGATAGCCGGCAAACGGCATGGCACTGGCGGAAATGGCGACCGCGATGGAGAGGGCGACGGATGCCCGCGGAAAACGGTGGATGACGGGGGTCAGCAGCAACCACCAGATCAGCGACAGCAGGAACCACAAGATCCAGTACGGGGTGTTCCAGGTGAACGTGGCTTCGGGATCCAGCCAGGGGCTGGCCAGCAGGAATGCCGTCTGGAACGACACCAGGAGCATGACCAGCGGCCGGATCCGCCGGACCAGCCCGTACGGCTTGGCAGTGATGCCCGTCAGGAACACGAAAGCCGGCATGTGGAACGAGTAGATCAGCGTCAACGGCAGGCGAACGGTCTCAGCTGACCAGTCGTTCATGGCCTCCAGGAAATGGCCCGCCACCACCAAGGTGATCAGGACGCCCTTGGCAATATCGAGTCTCTGGTCACGCGTCTTGCTCACGGATTCAGACATCGGCACACGATAGCAATGCCCGCACCGCGGTGTGACATCCAGTGAGATGGGCCACCGGATCGGGATGGTCCGATCCGGTGGCCCTCCTGGTGGCGGTGCCGCAGTTAGACCGCCGCGTCGCCCCGCTCACCGGTGCGCACCCGGACTGCCTCGCGGACCTCGGTGACCCAGACCTTGCCGTCGCCAGCGCGGCCCGTGTTCGCCGTGGCCACGAGAACGTCCACGACGTCGTCGGCCCATTCATCACCGACCAGGACCTCGACCCTGACCTTGGGCAGCAGGTCGATGGTGTACTCGGCACCGCGGTAGACCTCGGTGTGTCCTCGTTGGCGTCCGTATCCGCTGGCCTGGCTGACCGTCAGGCCCCGCACCCCATAGCTCTCCAGTGCCTCACGGATGGTGCCCATCTTCTCAGGCCGGATGATCGCGGTGATGAGTTTCATGACTGTGCCCCTTCAATGGTGTGTTGCGGCAGGTGGCTGGAGGTCGCCGGGTGCGGCACAAAGGATCCAGTGGTGCCGAGGCCGCCGAATTCGTACCCGGTCTCCGCATGTTCGGCCAGATCGATTCCCGTTTCCTCGGCCTCGTCGCTGACACGCAGTCCCAGGGTCTTGTGGATCGCCAGGCCGATGATCGTGGTCATGATCGCCGTGTAGCCCACGCAGACCACCACGGCGACGGTCTGGGTGCCGAGCTGGGCGAAGCCGCCTCCGTAGAAGAGACCACCCGCCGTGTCTTCGCCGGGCAACGCCAGGAATCCCAACGCCAGGGTGCCGACCAGACCGGCCACCAGGTGCACGCCGACGACATCCAGGGAGTCGTCATATCCCCAGCGGTACTTCAGACCCACGGCCAGGGCAGCGGCTACCCCGGCGACACATCCGAGCACGATGGCTCCCACCGGCGAGACGTTGGCGCAGGCAGGGGTGATGGCCACCAGCCCGGCGACGACGCCGGACGCCGCTCCCAGCGACGTGGGGTGCCCATCCCGGATTCGTTCAATGGCAATCCAGGCGAGCATCGACGCGGCCGGAGCGGCCAGCGTGTTGATCCAAATCAGACCCGCTTGCTCCGCGCTGCCTGCAGCTCCCCCATTGAAACCGAACCAGCCGAACCACAGCAGAGCCGCGCCGATCATGACCAGCGGGATGTTGTGGGGACGCTGGCTCGGGTCCTTGCCGAAACCGCGTCGCTTGCCGATGATCAGTGCGAGGATCAGGCCGGCCACGCCGGCGTTGATGTGCACCACAGTGCCGCCGGCGAAGTCGATGGCCTCCCCGGCCCAGGAGCCGATGGCACCGTCGGGGCCCAGCAGCCCACCGCCCCATACCCAGTAGGCGATCGGGACATAGACGAGGGTGACCCAGATCGGCGCGAACGTCAGCCAGGCACTGAATTTGGCCCGGTCGGCGACGGCGCCCGAGATCAAGGCGACGGTGATGATCGCAAAGGTTGCGCCGTAGGCGGCACTGATCAGATCCGCGCTCCCCACCAGGGACCCGAGGCCGAAGGCCGTGAACGGATCGGCGACCAGTCCGGCCATCCCGTGGCCGCCACCACTCATCGAGTAGCCCCACAGCACCCAGACGACTCCCACGACGCCTGCTGCGGCGAAACTCATCATCATCATGTTCAGAACGGCCTTGGCGCGCGTCATGCCGCCGTAGAAGAAGGCGAGTCCAGGGGTCATGAGCAGCACCAGGGCTGCGCAGACCATCATCCAGACCTGGCCGGCAGATAATTCCATCTCGGGTCCTCCCGAAAGCGATTCCGGCGGGTCCGTCCCGCCGATGCCTCAAGAATTCCGTGCCAGTGTTTCGCGCCGGGGCACGCAGGCGTTTCGGAGAAGTAACAAGAATCCCCACCAGGTAAGGTGCTCGTTCCGACCACGTTTCGGACATGTTTCGGGCCCCGAACCACGTCAGTGGTGCGGGGCCCGAAATCGGTGGGGCCCACCGGGCCCTGGGGATCAGTCGAGCAGTGCGTCGACGAATTCCTCGGCGTCGAACGGTGCCAGGTCATCCGGCCCTTCGCCGAGTCCGACGAGCTTGACCGGCACTCCGAGCTGGCGCTGGATGGCCACGACGATGCCACCCTTGGCGGTGCCGTCGAGCTTCGTCAGCACGATGCCGGTGACGTTGACGACCTCGGAGAAGACCTTGGCCTGGTTCAGCCCGTTCTGTCCCGTGGTGGCGTCCAGCACCAGGAGGACCTCGTTGACGGCTGCCTGCTTCTCGACGACGCGCTTGATCTTGCCAAGCTCGTCCATGAGCCCGACCTTGTTCTGCAGACGGCCCGCGGTATCGATCATGACGACGTCGACCTCTTGGTCGATGCCTGCCTTGACGGCTTCGTAGGCAACCGACGCAGGGTCGGCACCGTCTACGTCGGAGCGGACGGTCGGCACACCGACGCGGGCACCCCACGTGGCCAGTTGTTCGGCTGCAGCGGCCCTGAAGGTATCGGCGGCGCCGAGCAGCACGTCCTTGTCCTCGGCAACCAGGACCCGGGCGATCTTTCCGATGGTCGTCGTCTTGCCGACGCCGTTCACTCCGACGACCATGACGATCGACGGCCCGGTCGGCTGCCGGTCGGAGACGATCGAACGATCCATCGACGGGTCGACGAGCTTGATGAGTTCAGTGCGCAACATGGAGCGCACCTGGGACGGATCCCGATGGCCTTCCACCTTGACGCGCTCGCGCAGGGCGTCGACCAGTTCCTGCGTCGGTTCGCTGCCGAGGTCCGCGAGCAGGAGCGTTTCCTCGATCTCGTCCCAGACGTCCCCGTCGATGTCGTCCCGCGAGAGCAGGGCCAACAGCCCCTTGCCGAGGGCATTGTTGGACTTGACCAGTCGAGCGCGCAGGCGGGCCAGGCGCCCGAGCACGGGGGCCGGTACATCGACGGCAACATCCTCCCGCCCCAACGTGTCCTCGGGAGCAGGAGCCGTATCCAGCGATCCGCGGCCGTCGGCGTCCTGGGCCGGGGCCTCCCCCGGCCGCGCGAGCGTATCGGTTCCGCCGCCTCCGGGAGCCGGGTCGTTGGCATCGCGGGTGGTCGTGTAGGTCCCCGGAGGTGTCTTGCGCCCCCGGAGGAAGAAGGCGGTTCCGAGACCGACGACGAGGACCACGACGACGACTATGGCAATGATCAGAAGGGTTTCAGTAGGCACGGCAACAGTTTCTCACAGACTAAGGAAGCAACCGGAAGGGAGCACGCCCCACGTGGCCATCGCTGAAGCAGCGCAAGTCCAAAGCTTTCCTGTCTCGCGACCTAAGTGTTTTGCGTTACGCCGTCAGGAATGACGCTACTGACAGGCCCTAGAATTGCACAGACCCAGACAGCCGTCGGCGTCGCTGTCGCCCGCTTCGGAGCGTACAGACCGCTGCTCCGGCGTTTTTACCTTGCGGTGCTGTCACGTCGTTCCGTTCCTGAAATTACGCGCTGCCGATAGTAGTTTGCACTTCGCTCAGACAAATCGCTGAGTTCTGCCCACCAACGAGATGCAGCGATAAGATCGCCAACTTCCTCGCTTTGCATTGCGCAAAGCGTCAAAACGTGGACCAGGTCTCTTCGTCCAAGCAGGTGCCGAAAACGCTCAAGAACTTCCATCCGGACCTCTAGTGATTCGGAAATATCACCAGCTATCTGATGACCACGCCCCATCGCAAGGAGGAGAGCCAACGACGTTGATTGTTGCAGAATCGGGTCTCCAACAATTCGCCGAGAATCAGTCAGTGCTGCGTCTAAGCCTGCAATGCTACCCATGTTCGTCAGAGATTCAAGTTCCAACCACAACGTCTGCGCTTGCAATTCGGGCGAGCCACCGGGCGCACTGTCAAGCTCTCGCCGACATATCGAACCGCATTCTCGATCCCTTCCCAAACGGTGAAGGCAGCCGGCCTCAAGTAGAGCTACTCTCAAACGTGCATTCTTGTTTACAAACCCAAACTTTCTCTGGAGGGCCGTAAAGCGCCTTGAATATCGAATCGAATCGATCGGACGCTGCTGGCTCAAGACGACTGCGTGAGTCATCGTGGACACTAGGTGCTCGAGGCTAGATTCGGAATAGCTTGCTGCGAGTGCTGACAAGAGTTCCAAACGATCCGCACTGAGGGTGTAGCTCCGTGGGGCTGCCACCCCCAAAATGCCCAACGCTGATAGGCGAAATATAGCAACCGAACTATCGACGGCAGTCAGGCCGTGGCGCGAGGGGTATAACTCACGAACAAAATATTTCACAGCCTCACTTAGCCGACCATCCGCGAAGGCTATCCATGCCAGCATCCATCTGAGTCGAACCGCCTGTTCGTTGAAGTCCCAGCCCCGCCACTGCGCCCAGTCTTCCAACGCCTCCAAGCGGGCTCTCGCCGCGCTCAGCTCGCCCCTCACAATGTCATCGGATGCGATCGACACCTGATCCATGTACTCTTCGATCGCCGAAATCAGGTCGTCAAAATTAGGGAGCACCATTATCGGATTCGCGTGCCCAGTTCCACTCGCCCTTCGAGCGCGACCTGCCACGGACGTGACGGCCAATTCGGAATAGCGATCCTTTGGCGTGGAGTGTCCCATCACCTCGTCTTCGGCTTCTGCACTAATGGCAGACTCACGCGAAAGCAGATCTAGTAGTTTGACTGGCGCGGCGACCACATAGGGCCACTGCTCGGTCGGCACTAAGCGAGCTCCGGAATCACCAACGACGCCATGCTCTTCGGGCTCGCGGCAGCGGGAAACAACGACAGAATATGCGACGTCGCTGTCCAATAAACCGACTATGGCCCTCCGGTAGAGCACTCTCACACTAGCTCTTGACCGTTCCGGGATAAGTTCTATCGACGCCATGAGGAGTCCCGTGAGATCCTGGGCGAGAGTTCTGTTAAATAGTAGCCCTCCCAGTAGAGTTGAAACTTCAAGCGCTGATTCGATTAGCGCATCTAATGAGTCCAACGCTGGCGCTGACATATATTCATTTATCGCGCAACGATAGCGCGGCAACCAGCCGTCCCCGTCGTGCACTGAACCGCCCTGGACGGTCACGTCGTCACGATGTTGATTTGCGCGGTCCATCGCATATTCAAGTCTCCGAGCACCCAACGGGTCGCGCCTGGTGTCTGTGGTGTATAGCGAAGACCGAGCAAGACCGTAGGTCCATGCCCCGTGTCCTAAGTCTGTTCCGTAGATGACTGCGAAAGCTGCGAAAGAATGGGACGGTTCCGCACCCGCCTGGAAATTTCCTATCAAGAACTTGAGAATTCCCAGCCCTCCGGTCACACGTCGGGCCCAGTCCAAGGAGCTAAGTTCTTCGTCAGACAGCTCAGCGTCGGATGTGAGAGCTCGCAGCAGGTAACTCTCGTGTTCAAATCTGGCCGACGCAGCCAAACACGCATCCAAGGATGCGGCGACTCGCCGTAGGGACTGAAGATCCGAATTCTGGCTAAGCTCAAGTTGAACTCGCAATCTCGAGATGGCCTCATCAACATATCCCGAAGCCGCCAATGCTTCAGCAGCGGTGATCAATTCGGCCGTAGCTTGAGCTGAACTCGGACCGTAAACTCTCGATGCCTCTCGGGCTCGCGCGGTTGCCACTTGCGGCGACTCATGATCTATCCGATTCAAACTGTGTAACCTCATTCGTAATGGCGCAAGCCGCAAGAAAGGCTCCCCCTTCGTCTAGTCGCAACTGCACGCATTGACAAGGGTTCATGCATAATTGTGTTTTCGTTCCCATTATGGCCCCTTACACCGGCGCGTGGTGAACTGCCTCCATTGCCATCTCAGGAAGACTCATGCCAAACGAACTTTTCAGCGTCCTTGTGGCCGCGTACAACGTCGAGTCGTACATACAGGGGACGCTGACTTCTCTTGAGCGACAGACTTTTGGCATTGACAACATTCAGGTGATCATCGTTGACGACGGTTCAACGGATTCAACCTTAAGAATTGCTCAAAAATGGGCAAAGAAGCAGAAAAATACAACAGTCCTGACCCAAGCTAACGAAGGAGCCGCCTCCGCAAGGAAGCTTGCACTCGAACATGCCACCGGTACTTGGGTCACTGTTGTCGACCCCGACGATATCTTGGACCGCGATTATTTCTCTGCCGTTGCCGACTTCATCGAACGCGACACTCAAGGTGAGTGCACCATGCTCGTATCGCGTGTCGTGCTCCTGAACGGAGAGACGGGCGGCCTCACGAACGGCCATCCTCTAGATTTTCGGTTCCGAGACGGTTCAAGGATCACGTCACTTCTCGAAGAGCCAACAAATATTCAGCTCGGCGCGACCGCTTTTCTCCGTCGAAGCATTCTTAGCGCCCACGACCTGACGTACAACCCGTTGATCGAACCGACTTTCGAAGACGCGCACTTACTTGGCCGATACTTGTCTACCGTTGACAACCCGATCATCGGCATCGTTGCCGATGCGCGGTACTACTATCGAAAACGAAGCGACCAGTCTTCACTCGTTCAATCCAGCTGGGGAACGAATGCGCGCTACAGCACCGTACTCGAATTGGGATATCTTGACATGCTTAGGCAAGTCAAGAATTCACTGGGATACGTTCCCCGGTGGGCTCAAAACATGGTCCTATACGATTTGGCCTGGTACTTCAAGGAAGAGTCCAAGCAACACAGCAGAACCGCGTGGATTTCTGGACAGCTCAAGGAAGACTTCCTCACCCTATTGTCAAAGGTGTTCGCGCATATCGAAGTCGAAGCTATTCTCGAGCTCTCCATCAATCCTATTTGGTGGTCAATGCGGGAAATGCTCCTGTCCTACTTCAAATCAACTTTTTCTGGAACTAGTCGCATCTTCCAATGGGGCGTCGACTCCAAAGTCGGCGGAAACCAATACACCATTCTTTACAGTGGCATTCCGCCCCAAGTCGAAATCTATGTCAACGGAGTAGCCTCTCTACCCTCAACGGACAATTATACAAATCATGTCTTCTTTGGTGAACGCATGATGACTGAGCGCAGTTTCAGCGTGTCCGAGCCCGGACACGTGCGAGTGTATGTTGATGGCCAGAAGGCAAACATCGAAAGATCTGCAAATCCTACGCCACCGAGACCAGTATTCGGCGGACACGTACTTGCCCCAGCCGCCACTTCAAACGACGATACGGCTAAATCGCCACTACGGTTGCGCCTTCGAAACCTAAACTCGCAACTTGCCGAACGAAGACAGCGAGCAAAACGGATCCTAACGCGCGTCGAGGTAGAAGCTCTCGCTCTATCCAAGCCTTCAACAAAGGTTGTTGTTGATGCAGGCGAGCGTTTGTTGGCCAAAGCCAATCACCGCCGCAATGCGGAGCGCGAGCTTGACCACGCTGATGAGCTCAAGAAACAGGCAAGTTCACCAGCAGCCAGAGGAAAATATGGGGGAGCTTGGGTTGTAATGGATCGGCCCGACAACGCCGACGACAACGGAGAGCATCTGTATCGTCACCTTCTACGTAACCGTCCAGATATAAAGGCCTTCTTCTTGCTGCGCCGCTCAAGTGCTGACTGGGACCGGTTGTCAGCCGAGGGGTTCAGGCTTGTCGCGTACGGCTCGGACGAGTCTGTACTACTGATTCTCAACTGCCGATACAGAATATCCTCCGACGCGGTCGCTGACGTCATGTTCCCCATCCCCCGAAACAGATTTGACTACTCGGGATCGAAGTTCATTTTCCTTCAGCATGGCGTAACGAAGGACGACCTGTCCCGATGGTTGAATCCGAAGCGCATGGACGGCATGATCTGCGCAACACATGATGAATACAATTCAATTGTTGGTACCGAATCGCCATACACCCTACGGAAACGTCAAGTCGGCCTCACCGGTTTTCCTCGATTTGATGCGCTTTTGAAACTCAGAAACAGCGAACCAAGCGACGGAAACTTGATCCTTGTCATGCCAACGTGGCGACAAGAACTCGTGAATGGATTCGCAAACGCAACGGGCACCCAAAGCGCCACTGACTTTTTCCAACAATCCACTTTTGGCCAAAACTGGTTAGATTTCCTTTCGTCCGCCGGACTGCGAGAAGCTGCCGAACACCACAATCTCGAAATAGGGTTTTTACCGCACCCTTCATTGTCCAAGTACCTCAACGCGCTCTCTCTACCTTCACACGTACGCATCTTGGACACGAAGGAAGATGGTTTCCAAGCGACTCTGGCGAAGGCTCGTATATTCGTTACTGACTATTCGTCAGTAGCCTTTGACTCTGCACTCCTGGGGATACCAGTAGTCTATTTTCAGTTCGATAGCGAAGAGATCTTCAGCGGAAAACACAATTACCGAAGAGGGTATTTCGATTACGACCAGCACGGATTTGGGCCAGTGGCCGCAGAGTTGTCCGAAGCCGTTAGTTTGGTTGAACGTACGCTGGCGCATGGCTCAGAGGACTTCCTATTCCCCTTCCGCAATCGCGCACTTAGCACTTTTGCTCATTTGGACCAGAACAATAGCGCCCGGACCGCCACCTTCATCGAGTCTTTGTAGACTTCATAAATTCAGGTAGGCAGCTATGTCAATCGGACGAAGCTCGATCACGATCAGCAAATTAATACATGTACATGACCGGATTAGGTTGCAGCACTCACACATAGTGCGTTGGTCCTACTGACGGCCCCAAACCGAGGATGTCGGATGAAAAATCTGAAGTATTTCGTGGGCAGTAATGGCCAGTCCGTAGAGTACAAGACGCGGGCTCGTCGTCAGGACAGACGGCATCTACTGGTCGTCTTTTCGGGATTCAGGCCGCCAGGGACTTTTGACTTTGATGGTTCCGTCGTTGCCGGAGTTCGTTCCGATATCTTGTGGATCCGCGATTCGGTGGACGAGACGCCCGTATACTACCTCGGGCAGCGAGGGAATCTTGATTATGCCGATGCAGTCCAAGAGCTTATTCAAAGTATCCTCGTCGAATTGTCCCTCGACCAGACACAGTGCACCTTCGCCGGATTTTCCAAGGGTGGTTCAGCGGCGCTAGCGCACGCAATCCTTTTCGACTGCAAAAACGTATTGATCACGGTCCCCCAATTCGCCATAGGTTCATACGTCAAAGCGCATTGGCCAAAAGTTCACCAAAAGATGCTCGACTTCAACGGTCAAGATCAAAACGAAAAACTGGACCGCTGGCTGCCTGATCTCGTCACAAACGATACGGTAGCTGCGCGCAATATTTACCTCTTCACATCCCCTCAAGATGAACAATTCGAACTGCAGATTCTGCCCAATCTGCATCTCTTTGAGAAATACGACAACTTCAATCTAGTCGTTACCCAGAGCGCACTGGTTCGGGAGCATATAGATGTCACCCGATATAACGTGCCGCTCATTCTGTCCCTGATTACTGCATTGGGCGAGGGCGCAATCCCACGTATTGGTGAAGTATCTAACGGGGCTGGCTACCCTGGTTCGCCCTCCGTTTCCGCGGGACTGGACGAGCTCAGATCTCGCGGAGAGAGTGTAGCCTCCATCGACAAATTCGAAGTCAAAGACGGTCGGCTGTATATCGAGGGGGCGTCCTTCATGAAGGGATATCCTGCATCCGACTATGGTGCCATCAAAATCCGCCTCCGCCTGCGCACAGATACAGCCGAGAGGTTCTATCCCCTTGGAACGCTCTACGATAATTCCTTAAACACGAGGTACTTCGAAAGCGAATATTGCGATTACAGTTATGGCCGATTCGGCACTCCAGGGCGTCTAGGGTTGGATCTGCGCGATTTGCCGGAGGGAAACTACGCACTCGACGTGGATGTTGAACATTCTTCGCAGACCTTTGTCAAGCCGCTGGTATCAGAAGCCCCACGCGTGAACCGGAATATCCAGAATGGACAAGCTACGCTCGCGACCGCAGATAATTCTGGCGCGAAGTTGGTCGTCGCCCCGATCAGTGCAAGTCTGTGCCTCCAAGATGCCATATTCGAAGAAGGTAAACACTGGACGAAAGACAGTCTTGTCCACCTCGAGGGCTACTTCATTGTTCCAGGTCAGGAAGCAGCAAATTGGGGGGACATAAATTACTCACTCCATCTCCAAAGTACGGGCGAACCGACGATAGAACGTACGATTCCGTTGGCAAATGCGAGTCGATTGGCGGCCAATGCACGTGTACGTGACCCGTGGAACGACTATTCCAAAGCATACTTCGCGACACCGCGATACGAAGGAGTAGAGCTTCCGGCCAGCCTACCGCCAGGTCTCTACGAGGCTTCGGTCCTCGCCAGATCAAGGTCCGGAATTTTTCGTAAGCCGACAACCGAGCGACTCCTCCTCGAAAACAACTTTGCTGGCACAGACCGAAAGCCGAGTGTTGGTGTCGTTGGTTCATGCGTGTCCCGCGACCCGTTCAATTCACGGCTTGTTCCACAGTGGAAGCAATACTTTGACTTTCACGGTCAGCAGTATCAAACTTCTTTCGCGTCATTTATGGCCGATCCCCTACGAGTACCGAATGATACTTTCGCGGATCTGGACAAACATTCCGCAACGGCCACCCTGCGAGATTTTCACAAGTCCTACCTCGAAGAACTGCGCAAAGACACTCCCGATCTTTTAGTATTCGACTTCCATATCGATGCTCGATTCGGCTGCCTTGCACTCGATGGCACTCATGTCACCGATAACCATTGGAAGCTTCGAAATTCTGAGTACTTCAGGAGCTTGACAGGGCCGGAAATAGTTTCAGTCCGGACGGACCCGTCTAAGTATATGGACCTTTTCGAGCGGGCTGTCGAACGATTTCAACATTTCCGCGAACAATTCCTTCCCCGCACGCGAATCGTTCTTAATGCCGCAAGGTCTGCTCGCGGTTATTATGAGGATGGTAGGCGCCGTTCATTCTCAGACTCACTGACGGTAGAGAACGACGTTTGGTGGAGCCGAATGGACCACATATTCGAGCAATTGCCTGACGTCACACGAATTGATCCGCCTTCTGAAATCACGAGTCATGCAGACCACCCTTGGGGACCGGACCCTGTCCACTACGCGCCCCACGTTTACGAGGCGTTCATTGGGCGTATGTTGTCAATCGTTGAATACAAGCCCAAGCCTTCGTGGATCTAAGGGTCTCAACTATTTCGCTAGGATTCCCGGTGCCTGGTGGAGCGAATTCGAGAGTTGTTTGGCAGCATAATGTTCCTTGCCGCGCAGACACGTTGACGTATCGTTAGTAAGTGCGACTAGGACCTATGTATACGAAACACGCCTCTGCTAACAACCCGCCGATCCCCCGAGAAATCAAGGTCCTGATCGCCGCGGCCTTCGTCATCGCCCTCGGCTTCGGGCTGATCGCGCCGATCCTTCCCCAATTCGCCAAGAGCTTCGATGTGGGGGTCGCCGCCGCCGGCTTCATCGTCAGTGTCTTCGCCCTGACTCGCCTCGCGTTTGCGCCAGTCAGTGGTCGCTTGACGACGGCGCTGAGCGAGCCTCCGGTATATGTCGGTGGGGTGTTGGTCGTGGCCGTCTCCACCATCATGTGCGGTTTCGCCCAGGACTACGTCCAACTCCTGGTGTTCCGTGCCGCGGGTGGTCTGGGGTCCACGATGTTCACCGTGTCGGCGATGTCG
>NZ_BAAAIV010000005.1:0-209652 GCF_039526245.1 Arthrobacter rhombi | reverse complement strand
GGTTCCTTCCTCATCGGCAACATCGTAGGACCCGTGGTGGGTGGCTTCCTGGCCGTCTTCGGCTACCGGCTTCCCTTCTTCATCTATGGTGGAGCACTCGTCGTCGCCGCCGCCATCGTCTACCTCTCGCTGCTGGGGGTCCGGTCCTCCGCCAAACGCGGCCCCCGGGATACCCGTCCGGCCATGGGCTTCGCCGCAGCCTTCGAGAATCCCGTCTATCGGGCGGCCCTCGTCTCCGGCTTCGCCAACGGCTGGTCGAACTTCGGAGTCCGCGTCGCCCTCGTCCCGCTCTTCGCCGCCCAGGCATTCACGAACGGGGCCGCCGTGGCTGGCCTGTCGCTGGGGTTGTTCGCCATCGGCAACGCAGTATCGCTCACAGTGGCCGGGAGGGTCACGGACCGGCATGGCCGCCGCATGCCCGTTTTGGTGGGCCTCTCCATCGGGTCGGTGGCCATGGCCGGTATTGGGCTCACGGACCACGAGGTCCTCTTCATCGTCTTGTCGATCATTGCCGGTGCCGGCATCGGTTTCATGAATCCCGCACAACAGGCGGCCGTCGCCGACGTCATTGGACGCGAGCACAACGGCGGCAAGGTCATGGCCGGATTCCAGATGGCCACCGACGCCGGGGCGATCCTCGGTCCGGTGGTGGCCGGACTCATCGCCGACCGTTGGGGATTCGGGTGGGCCTTCGCCATCACCGGTCTGATCGGGCTGGCCGGGGCAGGTGCGTGGCTACGGCTGAAGGAAACCCCCGAGCTACAGGCGTGAATAGACACCCACCCAAGACCAGAGGCCACGGGACCATGCGACTCGGATGAAAACCTCGACTAACCCGGCGGCCCGCCTAACGGGTTCCGCTGCCAACTGGCCATCGGCCCACAGATACCGACGGCGGTTGGACTCGCCCGCGGGGACCGGTCCTGCGGGCACCCGAGTGGAACGGCATCTCCACATCGGAAAGTGGCGAATACACTGCGCACCCGGGCGGTCTTCCGGCCAGGGGGTGGCCCCTATTTCTTCAGGGCCGCCACGACTTCCGGTTCGAGATAGGAGGACAACGTCGCCGCGTACGTTGCCGACAGGTGAGACCCGTCAAAGTAGGTCACGATCCCACCGTTGGCTCCGTAGCAACGTTCCGGTCGGCAGATATGCTTATTGAGATCCGCAGTCTGGATACCGGAACCAAGTTTTTTGGCCGCATCGTATAGCGGGTCTTCGGGAATCCAATCACCGGGTGCGCCCGAACAGTCCTGTATGTCCTTGTGCGTATCCGCAAGGCAGTCGGGGATCGAGTTGACTGTTGTTTGGGGGAAAGGCGTGTCGTGGAGCACCAGTAGGTTGGTGCCCCTACTGTCCCACTGCTTGAGAAGACCTTCATAGCCACTCTGTAGAGCCGGGATAAAGTCCGCTTTCGAGGACCCTGCGACTCCATAGACGTTCCGTGTCGAGACAATAACTAGATCGAATTTGTCGCCGGTTGTGGCCTCTACAGCGCGTTGTGCCCAATCACGGCACCCTTTTTGCTTGCTGGCACTCAATGCAAGGTCTGCATCTATCGGGGCACAGGCCGAAGCCAGATAGGTGGTGATCGTCAAGTCTTCTTCATCGGCAATCTTTTGCAGCGCGGGGAGCCATTGCCCGGCATGCGAGTTTCCAACCAGAGCCACGTCCTTGGATCCGTTGCCATATACGCACTTGCGCAAGCCTGGGTAGGGCGAATGTTCCCAGCAGTCATCGGGGTAGGCATCGGACTTGTCGTCCGCGGCGACAGCCGGATTCGGAACGAGGCTGTCCCGGTCCACCTGCGGGCAGGCATCAATCGGCTGGTCCAGCGCCCGGGCGCCGAGGCAGGGATCCGTTGATGTGCGGGCGGCAGCGACTTGGTTCTGGGAGCTCTTTTCCTGCATCCCGACATGGACGAGCGGTACGACAGCCATAATGGCCACGACTGCCATGGAGCAAGCCCCCATGGCGAAGCTCCGGGACGGAGCCGCCAGGAACTTCGCTTGGCGAAAGCGGTCTTCAATAAAGGTCTTCGTCAAGGCGGACAGAGCAAGCGCGCCGACGATGATTACGACGGAATCGATCCAGCCCAGACGCCCGTTTCCCACTAGGGGAACCAAGGCGATCAGTGGCCAGTGCCACAGGTATATCGAGTAGGAGGCATCGCCGACCCACTGCACCGGTCGTAGCCCCAGCACCCCAGTCGGAGACGACTTGGAGCTACTGCCGGCCCAGATTAGCGCGGCCGCGCCCAACGTCGGGGCCAAGGCCGCCGCACCGGGAAAAGGCGTGGCTGCCGTGAAGGTTGTCGCCGCCCCCACGATCAAGGCCAGACCTGCCCAGGCGGATACAATGCCCAGAACCCGGCCGGGACGCCACAGCTGGTGCACACACGCGAGCAACGCACCAACACCGAGCTCCCAGATCCGTGTTGTGCTTACAAAATAGGCAGCAGCAGGCTCGGCCTCCGTCAAGAAAATGCCATAGGCAAAGGACGCCGCCGTTACGCACGCCAAAGTTCCGGTAACGGCCGGCAGCGCGCGCCAGCCAAAACGCTTTGCAACCGCGAACACCAACAAGATGAGCACCGGCCAAAAAATGTAGAACTGCTCTTCAACGGAGAGTGACCAGTAGTGCTGGAGCGGCGATGGGGCTTCCTCCGCGGCCAAGTAGTCAGTGGAGCTCGCGGCCAGTCGCCAGTTCTGGAAGTAGAAGGCGGAAGCAATCCCGTCCCAGGACACGCTGCGCCATCGGCTCTCCGGAGCCACGAGCCAGGTCATGCAGAGGGTAGCCGCAATGACAGTGAACGCCGCGGGCAGTAGCCGGCGGACCCGACGTGCCCAGAACTGGCCCAACAGACGCGGACTCGTAGGCGGCTTGGCCATCAAATGACTCGTGATGAGGAAACCGGAAATTACAAAGAAAACATCGACGCCAATATAGCCGCCCGTGAACGTACCGGGGAGCAGATGATAGGCCACCACCAAAGTCACGGCTATGGCACGTAGACCCTGAATGTCGGCACGAAATCCGCGATTAGAATCCGGTTTTGTCGGCGTCGAGTGAATGATCTTGAACTCCCTAATCCCCCCGGATTAACTCCCTCTGAACATCTTGCAACGCTAAAGTCTAAGGCCGACGGCGGTCCAGCGTGAGCGCAACGCGGTCTCCTCGTGGGCACTCTCGGCGAATTCTCAGGACTGCCTGTGCGTGCGTATGGCACGGATCAGAGGCGCTGGCTGATGACCTTGGTAACGCCGTCTCCGCGCATGGACACGCCATAAAGGGCATCAGCGATCTCCATCGTCCGTTTCTGGTGGGTAATGATGATCAGCTGGCTCGCTTCCTGCAATTCCCGGAAAATCGTCAGCAATCGTCCCAGGTTGGTGTCGTCCAAAGCTGCTTCGACCTCATCCATGACATAGAACGGCGAAGGGCGGGCCTTGAAGATCGCGACCAAAAGGGCCACCGCAGTCAGTGACCGCTCACCTCCAGAGAGCAAGGAGAGCCGTTTGATCTTCTTTCCCGCGGGTCTCGCCTGCACCTCGATGCCGGTATTGAGCATGTCCTCCGGATCTGTCAGGACCAGCTGTCCTTCGCCTCCGGGGAACAACGTCGCGAAGACCCGCTCAAATTGTTCCGCAGTGTCGTGGAAGGCCTCAGTGAAGACTCGCTCGACCCGTTCATCGACGTCGCGGATGATATCCAGCAGATCCTTGCGGCTGGCTTTGAGGTCCTCTAGCTGTTCGGCCAGGAACCGGTGCCTTTCCTCCAAAGCGGCAAATTCTTCCAAGGCCAACGGGTTCACTTTCCCGAGCGAGGCGAGGTCCTTTTCCGCCTTGCGCAAGCGCTTCTGTTGTTCCACACGGTCAAAGGCTTTACCCTCCGGGACGGCATTGCCCTCTTCGTCGACGTCCTGCCGAAGCGCCGCCCATTTATCCACTTCGCCTGCTGGCTGCGGAACGGGTAGATGCGGCCCGTAGTTCTCCACGAGATATACCGGGGTCATTCCCAGTTCCTCCAAAGAGCGGGCTTCAAGAGCCTCAATACGCATCCGCTGTTCGGCCCGGGCCAATTCATCGCGGTGGACGGAGTCGGTGAGCCCCGCCAGCTCGGTGGCCAATGCCCCGGCTTGGGACCTGACAGCTGCCATCTGGGCATCCGTCTCGTCACGTTCCGTGGCCAAGCGGTCACGCTGTACGCCAGCTTGTGCAAGGGAGCCGGCCACGCGCTCGAGTGCAACGTCGATCCCCCGTCCCACGGCACCGGCTCGAGTTGCCTGGCGGCGTCGGGAGGCGGCTTGTAATTCTGCTGTCTCGCGGTGTCTGCGCTCCCGGGCCGCAGACTGGATGAGGGATTCGATGCGGCCGCCCAGGTTCTTAACCTGTTCCTCGCAGCCGCGCAATGCGAGTCGCGCTTCGAGTTCGTGTTCCCGCGCACTCGCGGCTTCCGCGTTGAGGCGCTCACCCGTGGTGCCGTCAGGTTCCTCGTCGGACGGTGCTTCCTGGGCCGCAGCTAAACGAGTTTGAAGTTCCTCCACAGCGATTTCCGCGGACTGCAAGGACTCAACGGTGCCTTGGATCTGTTGGTCGGCACGCTCGGTCTCGGCGTTCGATTGGCGAATCGTGGATCCCAGAGTCGCCAGCTGTTCGGCAACTCCGGTAATGCGAGCATCAGATTGATAGAGCCGTTCCAAGGCGGTATCAACGGCAATCGTGGCCTTCCCATGACGTTCCTCGACACCAGAGCGTTTGAATCGGAGTTGTTCGTAAGCCGACGTCGCATCGGAAAGTTCGGTTTCGGTGGAGTCGATAGCAGCCTGCAGCTCGAGCAGGGACGACCCTACGCCCGAGCCTCCCGCGACACTGTTGGAAGTATGCACGTCCCCCGCCAGGGTCACGATCGTCAGCCGCGGATCATCTGCCAGAAGTCGGGCGGCCTGGGCCCGGTCGGCAACAATGGCAATGCCTTCAAGCATCGAGTCGATAGCACGTTGGAGACCTTGGGGTGCTTCATCACGTACGCCGACGAATTCGGCGGCCCAGCGCACATCGGCGTGTTTGCCTGCAGTCGCGGTCGACCGCCCAGTCGCCCCAGCGGGATATGGCTCGCCTTCCAGCGGTGTCGGAGGAAACACCAGGTGGATACGGCCGGATTCTCCGTTGTGCACTGTTTCCAACGTCCGGAGGGCCTGCTCGCCGCTGAGGGCGCTCAAGGCCTCCGCATATGGACCAAGTGCTGCGGCGACTGCAGTTTCGTAACCCGGTACGACACGTAGGTCGGCACTGATCCGTCCGCGAATTCCGTCCGGGCCTGATTCCAGAACTTCCTCCGAGACGTCACGGCGACCCATCGCGGCCTGCAGGGCCTCAAGGCGTGCCTGCAAAGAGGTCCGTGCACGTTCGGCCGCTCGTTCATGCTCCGTCAACTCCGCGAGTTCCCGGCTGCACAACGCCAATTCCTCCTCGGCGCGTTCGTGCTCCGCGTCCAAGTTCTCTTCCGAGTCCTCGACACCACTCGCTTGTTGCTCCAGCTCGGTGTATTTCAGTTGGGCTTCCGCCCCGCGTACACGGGACTGCTCCGCGGATTGGCGTAGTCTTCCGATTTCCGCTTCCAGGGACTCGAACCTGCTGCGTGCCGATCCCACCTGACCTGCTAGCTTCGCGAGTCCTTCCCGGCGGTCTGCGGCAGCGCGCATGAGCTGGGTCAGTCTGTGGGATTCCTCTGCTGCAGCGGATTCGGCGGCGGATCGACGAGCGATCGATTCCTTCAGCTGGAGCGACAGCCCTTCCCGTTCACTCTCCAGGACGCCCAACTCCGTGCGAAGTCGTTCCGCGTGGGCTTCCGTTCGCTCCGGATCACGCGACGAGTCGTGGACGACCGTGCTTTGAGAGGTCAGGTTGCGTTGGCGTTCCGCTGCCAGTGCGCCGAGTGACCGGAACCGTTCCTTGGTCGTGTTTAGCGCATGCCAGGCTTCGCGTGCAGCGTTCAGTTCAGGCAAGGTCCTCTCCGCTACAGTCTCCAGTGCGGACTGACGCTCCTTCACGTCCCGTAGTTCCTTTTCAACGTCATCGCGACGTTCCCTGATGCGGCGCTCATCCTCTAGTTCACGCATTAACGCTTCACGCAACGTGACCAGCTCATCCGCGAGCAGACGTGCGCGGGCATCGCGGACCTCGAACTGGACGGACTGGGCGCGGCGGGCTACTTCCGCTTGCTTGCCCAATGGGGTCAGCTGCCGTCGGACCTCACCCGTCAGATCCTGCAGACGGGACAGGTTGGTGGCCATGGAGTCGAGTTTTCGGACCGTTTTCTCACGACGTCTGCGGTGCTTCAGCACACCGGCGGCTTCCTCGATGAAACCCCGTCTTTCATCTGCCGTTGCGTGCAGGATGCGGTCAAGCTGTCCCTGCCCGACGATGACGTGCATCTCCCGTCCCATGCCGGTGTCGGAGAGCAGTTCCTGGATGTCCAGTAGCCGGCACGAACGGCCGTTGATCTCATACTCGGATCCCCCGGCCCGGAACAGGGTCCGCGTGATCGTGACCTCGGAGTATTCGATGGGCAACACCCCATCGGCATTGTCGATGGTCAGGGACACCTGTGCGCGCCCCAGCGCGGCCCGCCCGGAGGTACCGGCAAAGATGACATCCTCCATCTTGCCGCCCCGCAGTGATTTCACCCCCTGCTCCCCCATGACCCAGGACAAGGCGTCCACGACGTTGGACTTGCCCGACCCGTTGGGCCCGACGACCGCGGTCACGCCGGGCTCGAATTCAAACGTCGTCGCCGAAGCAAACGACTTGAATCCACGGACGGTCAGGGTCTTCAGGTGCACTGGGTACTTTCAGCTGTCGGAACTGTCGATTCGATGTTCCTAATCTACTGCGTTCGTTCGGGCTGCCAACGATTGCCACACGGTGGGGGAAATGTCACAAGCATCGTTCATGCCGTCTGGTGAATGTGCGGGAACCATGGGGCAGCGTGCATAGTTAACGGTTGGAGAGTCTTCGCATCGGTCGGATGCGTGGGCGGCACGTGGATCCCCATTTGGACGAAGGCTGGATATTGAGCGGCAATGCAACGTTTCGACACACCAACTCGGCAATTCTTGCCGTCACCAGTGTGGAGGCACCAGTCGTCGTTACGTCCAGTGAATTCGACAAGCGCCTCGAACCCAGCCTGAAGCGACTCCGGCTGTCGAAGAGGCTCCTCGAGCGCGTTGCCGGCGTGAGCGAACGCCGGTGGTGGCCCGAAGGGACCGGATTCGACGACGCTGCCGTGGAAGCCGGCTCCAAGGCCCTGGCGGAGTCCGGAGTCGAGCCCCATGAGATCGGCTTGCTCATCAACACGTCGGTCACCCGCAAGAACCTGGAGCCCTCCGTGGCCGTCAAGGTCCACAACGGCTTGGGTCTGCCGTCCTCTGCCATGAACTTCGATCTGGCCAACGCCTGCTTGGGATTCGTGAACGGGATGACCTTGGCAGCAAACATGATCGATTCCGGCCAGATCAAATACGCCCTCATTGTGGCCGGCGAAGATTCACAAATCGCCCAGGAGCCGACCTTTGATCGGCTGAACCGCGAGGATTCCACCCGCGAGGACTACCTGCGCGAATTCGCCACCTTGACGTTGGGCTCCGGCGCCGCAGCAGCCGTCATCGGACGCGCCGACGAACACCCCGGATCCCACCGCATCCTCGGCGGCGTCTCCCGTGCAGGAACCGAGCACCATGAGCTCTGCGTCGGCGGCCCCCAGGGCATGTACACGGACACCAAGGGCCTGCTGGACCACGGCCTGAAACTCGTGGTGGATGCCTGGGACGAAGCACACCAGGACGGCTGGAACTGGGGCTCGATGGACCGGTATGTCACGCACCAGGTCTCGAATTCCTACACCAACGCCATCATCAAGGCCGTGGACCTGGTCAAGGAACGTGTCCCGATCACGTTCCCCAAGTGGGGGAACGTCGGCCCCGCATCGTTGCCAATGACGCTGGCCCAGGAAGCCAACTCGTTGAATCCTGGCGACCGGGTGCTGTGCATGGGCGTCGGTTCCGGGCTCAACACAGCTATGTTGGAGCTGGCGTGGTAGGACGGAACTGGCCCGGGGTTCGCCCCGAATTCTCCCAATTCCTCACCGTCCGCTCCACGGCAGGCTGCGACCGTCCGGACACCACCCACCGGTGGCACATCCTGGACAACGGCTCAGTCCTGGAAGCCCAAGGACGACGCCCGGCCGGAACGATCTTGGCCGTCCACGGCAATCCGACCTGGTCCTACCTCTGGCGCAGCGTCGTCGAGGCAGCGACGGTAGCCGAAATTCCTTGGCGCGTCATCGCCGTCGACCAGCTCGACATGGGCTTCTCGGAGCGCACTGACACGTTTCGGCGCTTGGAAGACCGGGTCAGCGATTTGGGCGACCTGACCGATGCCCTGGAGCTAGCGGGACCGGTCATCACCTTGGGGCACGACTGGGGTGGACTCATCTCGCTCGGGTGGGCCACGCGGCATCGCGATTTGCTCGCCGGTGTGGTGCTGACCAACACCGCAGTGCACCCTGCCGGGTTCACGCTTCCGCCGGCGCTGTCCTTGGCGTTGAACCCCGCAGTCCACCGGTGGGGCACGCAGACCACCTCGGCGTTCCTGAAGGTCACCCACTCGCTGGCCCATCCCCAGCTGACGGCCGAGGTGAAGTCCGCCTTCATGGCGCCCTACCTCACAGCGTCCGATCGCGCCGGGGTCGCCAATTTTGTAGCCGACATTCCAGCCCAACAGGGACACCCCAGCTGGGACACTCTGGACGCCATCTCGGCGGAGATCTCTTCGCTGCGGGTCCCGGCGCTGATGATGTGGGGCCCGCGCGACCCCATCTTCTCCGACCGGTACCTGCGCGATCTGATGGATCGACTGCCGCACGCCGCTGTCCACCGCTTCGAGTTCGCCGGGCATCTACTGCCGGAGGACCGAGACATCGCCACGCCGCTCTTGGCGTGGCTGGCCACCTCCCTGCCGACGCCGGACGCCACTGCCCCAGTTCCCGTCGCGGCTGAAAACGTCGCGGAATTCCGGAGCATGCTGTCAGAACTTGATGCGCGCCGAGCCGACCAAACCGATGCTGTGGTCGACATGTTGCCGGCAACAGGTTCCCCCCGCCTCTCCCGATCGGTCTCTTGGGCCTCGCTTGCCCACCGAGTGGACGCCATCGCCCATGGCCTTGCGGATCTCGGCGTGCGTCGCGGTGACCGGGTCAACCTGCTGGTCCCTCCGAGTTCCGAACTCACCGCCCTCATCTATGCCTGCCTTCGCCTGGGCGCCGTCATCGTCGTCGCCGATGCTGGGCTGGGCACACGCGGCCTCGGCCGGGCCATTCGAGGTGCCGGCCCCGGCTACCTGATCGGCATCGAACGTGCGCTGGTTGGTGCCCGTGCTCTCAACTGGCCCGGTCAGCGGATCGCCGTGGGCGACGTCTCCCCTGCCAAACGCCGGCTGCTCGGCGTCACCGCTAGCGTCAGTGACCTCGAACGGGCAGGCACCCGTCTCATGGGCAAAGACAGCACTCCGTTTGTCGGAGCCCATCCGGATGCAGATGCCGCAGTGCTGTTCACCTCCGGGTCCACCGGACCGGCCAAGGGAGTCGTCTACACGCACCGCCAGCTTGCCGCGATGCGGGACACGCTGCAGGCTACGTACGGGCTGAAGCCGGGCGACGCACTAGTCGCCGGTTTTGCTCCGTTCGCCCTGCTCGGGCCGGCGTTGGGCGCCGTGTCGGTCACTCCAGACATGGATGTCACTTCGCCCCGCACGCTGACTGCCGCGGCTCTGGCCGATGCCGCGGCGGCTATCGGGGCAACGATTGTCTTCGCCTCTCCGGCGGCGCTGGTCAATGTGCTGGCCACCTCCGCTGAAATGGACACCGTGCAACGGGCTGCCTTAGAACAAGTGGACCTCCTCCTTTCGGCGGGCGCCCCCTTGGGGGCAAAACTGCTGCAGGAAGTCCAGCAACTCGCACCCCAGGCAAGAGTCCACACTCCGTATGGGATGACCGAGGCCCTGCCCGTGACGGATATCAGTCTCGAGGGCATCCTTGCGGCCGGAGAAGGAGATGGTGTGTGCGTCGGCGCCCCAGTGGCCGGAGCGCGTGTCAGAATCGCCCCGCTCGCCGCGGATGGATCCGTCACGGAAGAACTCAGCGAGGAGCCGTCTGTCCTCGGAGAAATCGTCGTCAGCGCTCCACATGTCAAGGACCGCTATGACCGCCTCTGGATCACCGAGCAGGCGAGTGCCATCCATCCGGGTTGGCACCACACCGGCGACGTTGGTGAGCTTGATGCGGACGGACGACTGTGGGTCCAGGGACGGCTGGGACACATCATCACCACACCCGATGGCGTCCGGACGCCGGTGGCAGCCGAGCTGGCCACCGAGTCTGTAGCCGGGATACGTCGCGCCGCCGTCGTGGGCGTGGGTCCCGTCGGCACGCAGGCAGTCGTCGTCATCGTCGAAACCGATCCGAAGTCCCGACGATCCGGACTTTTGGACCCCGCTCAGACCCAGAGAGTACGCAGTGTCGTGCTGGAGCGAACCGGTATCCCCGTTTCCGCCGTCCTCACCGTCCAGGACATGCCCACCGATATTCGGCACAACTCGAAGATCGACCGCAGCGCGCTCTCCGACTGGGCCGGGTCCATGCTCTCCGGCCAGAAGGGCGTCCGGTTGTGACCGGCGTACGGCACAGCCGATTCGTACTCGTCACCGGAGCCAGCGGAATGCTCGGACGGGCTGTCTGCGACGAATTGCTCTCCCGGGGATACCGGGTCCGGACCTTTCAGCGCGGGTCGTCGACTCTTGCGGGTACGGAATTGGTCCAAGGCTCCGTTGCCGACGCCAACGCTGTAGCCCGGGCGGTGGATGGTGTGGACGCCGTCCTGCACCTTGCTGCGAAAGTATCCTTCACTGGAGAGTGGGATGAGTTCGTTGCCACCAACATCGAAGGAACCCGCCTCCTCCTGAGCGCAGCCCGTGCCGTCGGCGTTCCTGACTTCGTTTTCGTCTCCTCACCGTCAGTCGCCCATCTAGGCACTTCCATCGTGGGTGAGGGTGCCGGCCCTGCGGATCCCGACGCCGCACGCGGGAACTATGCGCGGTCCAAGGCAGCCGCCGAGGTACTCGCCCTTGCCGCTGACGCGCCTGATTTCCGCGTCGCCGTTGTCCGGCCCCATGTCGTGTGGGGCCCGGGCGATACCCAGTTGGTGGAACGTGTCATCGATCGGGCCCGGTCAGGCCGGTTGCCCTTGCTCGACGGCGGCACCGCTCTGATAGATACCACCTACGTTGACAATGCCGCAGGGGCGATCGTCCAGTCATTGGAACGAATCGAATCGACCCACGGGCGATCTTTGGTAATCACCAACGGCGAGCCACGCCCGGTGGGCGAACTGATGGCTGGAATCTGCGCGGCCGGTGGTGTTCCCGCTCCACGCTTCAGTGTCCCGGGTTCGATCGCCCGCGTAGCTGGTTCAGTCATCGAGAAGGCCTGGGTGGTTGCGCTACGCAGAGGGTGGGTCAGTGACGAACCGCCCATGACGGAATTCCTCGCCGAACAGCTCTCCACAGCCCACTGGTTCGACCAGCGGAGCACCCGTGAGCTCCTGGATTGGACTCCTTCCGTAACCATTGATGATGGTCTGGCACGACTCGCGGCGCACTACGGTGGATCCGCTCCCGTTGGTCCTGCCGATGGTTCAGAAGAGCACACTGTCTAGAAGGGCAACCATGACTTTCCTGGAACACATCGACTCCTGGCCTGTGCCACACGCTGTCGCGGCTGTCATGTCCTCAGACGGCAGCATACTGGCCAGCCATGGCGACATGGGAAGGGCTTTTCCACTCGCGTCGGTGACCAAGCTGCTTACCACCTATGCACTTCTGGTGGCCTTGGAAGAGCAGGCCCTGACTCTGGACCTGCCAGCCGGGCCAGACGGGTCGACAGCGCACCACCTGCTGGCCCATGTCAGCGGCTATGACTTCGCCTCCGAAACCATTCGCGCGGCCCCGGGAACACGGAGAATCTATTCCAATAGCGGTTTCGAGACCCTCGGCCGGACACTGGAGAACGAAACGGGTATCAATTTCTCCGACTATCTGGCCGAGGCAGTTCTTCTCCCGCTGGGCATGGAATCAACGTCCTTGGAGGGTTCCCCAGCCGCTGACGCGGTCTCCACGGCGGACGATCTGGCGCGTTTTGCTGCCGAACTCCAACGGCCGACGTTGATCGCCGCCTCCAGCCTGATCGATGCAACGACTGTGCAGTTCCCTGGAGTGGCTGGTGTTCTCCCCGGCTACGGCCGTCAACAACCCAACGACTGGGGGCTCGGGTTCGAACTGCGTGATGGCAAGTCCCCGCATTGGACCGGCGTTCAAAATTCGCCCCAGACGTTCGGGCATTTCGGTCAATCGGGTACATTCCTCTGGGTCGATCCGCCGGCGGGTTTGGCCTGCGTGGCGCTAACGGACCGGAACTTCGGCCCCTGGGCCGTCGAAGCGTGGACCCCCTTCAACGACGCTGTCCTAGCCGAATTCCAGAGCTAAAACCGCGCGTTGCGGGGCACTTTTTGGCACGTTGGGCAGGTGTAGGAGGACCGTCCCATGAACGCGTCTCGCCGGATTTGCGAAGCCACTCCCCCGTCACCGCACCGAGTACATGGTTGTCCACTTCGTCCGTAGGCATTGAGTGACCGCGAGAAGTATCCAGACGCTCCGTTGACGTTGACATATAGCTGATCGAAACTGGTTCCGCCGGCATCCAATGCGCGGGTCATGATGGCACGCAATGCCTGGACCAGGTGCTCGGTGTCAGATCGTCGCATGGTGTCCGTGGGACGCGCATAATGCATGCGGGCCTGCCATAGGGCTTCGTCAGCGTAGATGTTGCCGACACCCGAAACCAGGTTCTGATCGAGGATTGCCCGCTTGATGCCGGTGCGCCGCGCCCGCAGGCGTCTGTGGAACAGCTCGATGTCGAACGCGGGATCCAGGACGTCACGGGCAATATGCGCCGCAGCTTCCGGAATGCTGGTGAGGATCGACCCGAGGCCACCTGGGGCCCCATCGGAGGTGGAGACCAAGTTCGACAGAAAAAGCCCACCGAAGATCCTTTGGTCGATGAAACGAAGTTCTGCGGGCTTTCCCGAGACGGCTTCCAACTGGAGGGTGACCTTGAGGTGCTTTTCTCGCTCTGCGTCGCTCTCTTCCACCAGCAATTGGCCGCTCATCCCCAAGTGCGCTACGAGCGCCGCGTTCTCGGGGAGACCCGCGAGAGGCATCCAGAGGAATTTTCCCCGACGCACGGCTTCCGTGATGGTCGTCCCGGTGATGGTTTCCTCAAAGTCCGCCGGCCCTCCGACATGGCGTCGAACCGACCGTGGGTCATGAACCTGCGCACTCTCTATGCCCCGACCACAGACCCAGGATTCCAGTCCGCGACGGACCACCTCGACTTCGGGGAGTTCGGGCATTCGTTAAGGATCCGTACTGGTTCCGGCGGAGTCATTCGACGCGGAGGGAACCAGAAGCCGGTAGGAAACCGCAGCAGCTTCCTGTTCCGCTTCTTTCTTCGAGGGCCCCGTACCTGTGCCATACGATGTCTTACCGATGTTCAAGGTCGCTTCGAAGACGCGTGCATGATCTGGTCCTGTGCCGGTGATCGCGTATTCGATATTGCCGAGCTTGCGAGCCGCGGAAATTTCCTGGATAGCCGTCTTCCAGTCGGTGCCGGCGCCGAGATTCTCGACGTCGAGTAACAGTGGGCCGACCAATCTCATGACCAAGGCCTGAGCCGTATCGGGGCCTTCGCTGATGAAGGTGGCACCAATCAGGGCCTCCATGGTGTCGGCCAAAATGGACGATTTGTCCGCACCTTGGGTGAGCCGCTCGCCCTGGCCCAGGAGGATGTGTTGACCGACGTCCAGGCTGCGCGCTATTCCGGCCAATGCCCGGGTGCTCACAACGGCGGAGCGCCGTTTGGCCAGGTCACCTTCCGGCAGATCGGGATAGGTGCGGTAGAGGTGGTCCGTGACGGCATAACCGAGCACCGAATCGCCGAGAAACTCAAGACGTTCGTTGGTGGGTAGACCGCCATGCTCGTAGGCATAGGACCGGTGTGTGAGCGCAAGACGAAGCGTCTCGGGGTCAATGGAGACCCCGAGACGCTTCAAAAGCTCTTCTGTTGAAGGCATCAGACGTTATTAAGCGTCTGCTACCTTGCGCCCCTTGTATTCAAGGAACAGCTCGGTGCCGGCGGAGTCGGTCACGACCTTGGCCTGATGCGGCAGGCTGTAGGTCACGCGGCCGTTCTCAACGGTCTTTACCAGGTTGGGCGCAGTTGCCTTCCACTGGGACCGACGGGCGCGGGTATTCGAGCGGGACATCTTCCGCTTGGGAACAGCCACGGCTAACTCTCTTCTCTCTCGACTGAATCTGTACTCGATGCCGCATTGTCTGCGGCGGTGCCGGTCAACCCCGTAAGGGCAGCCCAGCGGGGATCTAGGATCTCATGGTGGTGGCCAGGTTCGTCCGCAAGGCGGATACCACATTCGACGCAAAGGCCTTCGCAGTCCTCCTGGCACACCGGTTGGAACGGCAGTGCGGTCACCACTGTGTTCCGGAGCACCGGCTCCAGGTCGATGAAATCATCGATGATCTGGTGCTGGTCTACATCCTCCTCCTCGGGCAATTCATTGCCTTCAAAGAAGAACAGCTCCTGTATGTCGGACTCGAGGTCGTACGCGATGGGCTCCAGACACCGGCCACATTCCCCGGTAATACCCGAGAACGCTGTACCGGAAACCAAGATTCCCTCGTGTACGGCCTCGAATCGAAGATCCAGATCTATATTCGATCCCTCTTCGATTCCGATCAGTGCCGCACCCATTTCACGGGGGGCGGGCACGGTCCGTTCAAGAGTCTTCATGGAACCGGGGGGACCCCCAAATTCCTTGGCCGAAAAGACCAACGGCGAGCTGCGATCTATTCCGCGTGACGACGGATGATCTGAACGCTTATCGCTAATGAGTACTCCTGTAGAACAAAGACCGACATTACATCATAGCCTGACGGTTGGCAGGCACCCAAACCGAAACGCCCGGACGCCCCGGTATGCCCGGAGGCGGCAGCCATCAGTAGCCGTCTGGTCGGCCCACATTGGCGTCCGTCGCACGCTACCCACAGCTGCTACATCCTACCCCTCGCGTATGCGCGGCCCGGTTGCACGACATGAGTGGGCGCGTGCCAGGGCGCTGGCCGATGGCCGATTCGCGGGTCCCCTCTGACCATACTCGGCAGAAGGGGAAGAATACGCAGACCATGAGAGCAGGACGTTCTGGCTAGCACCACCGGACATGACGCTCGCGCACTGCACGGACGGGTTACGCCAGTCTCGAACCGGACCGCGACCGGCTCCCATGGCTCGGCTTGCGGATGACAGCCGAAGGCGACCCAGGCGATCGCCTCATTCGAAACCATGCGCGGCACGCCCGGAGACTTCGCACATAAGCATCCTCCCATGTCGCACCGCTATGATGGGTGGGTTATTGGGGGCATAGTCGAAACCGAAAGCGCAGGATTCTCTTTTGAACCCCAATAATTGGTCACCTGATTCTGTCGTCCCGCCTCTGAAACGGCGCCTGAAGAATGTCTTAGCGCCGGTGGCCCGTCAGGCAATGCCCACGGTCGCGCGCATAGCCGGATCCCCACTGACTGGCTCGCCGAAGGACGGGTTCGTTCTCGGATACAGATCCTTGGAACGGGAATTCCCCGAAGCCGATTCGGCGGGGAATGGCACGGGCAACACACCACCAACCAAGGCAGCCATCGAATTAAAGGTCGAGGCGGCTCGTCGGGCCAAGTCCGGATCAGGCTATCTCGACCAGCTGGCCCGTGGAGCTTCACTGGATGCCTCCCTTCTGGGCGGAGTGCGCCAACTCATCAAGAATGGGGACCGCCATCAGGCGGTGGCCATCGGCCATTCCCTGCGCGAACAGCCAGGGACCAGGAATTTGGGCAGTGCCATTCTCGGAGCTTCCCTTTTGGGCAGCTCCGGGCCGGCCAACGCATGGACAGTCTTCGAGGAGATCGCCAACACCTCGGCCTCCGAGCCGGTCGCTGACGAACTCTATGCCGCCGCCTTCGGCGCACTGGGCTCCGACGCTGCCCCCATCCTCAATGCCGATCTGGAATCCGGCCGTGTCCAGCGCTGGGACGCCTCCTCATTGCTTCATGTCGCACAGAAGGCCCTGGCACGAGGACTGGACGGTCAGGCCAGGACGTTGATCGACATCGCCAGGCAGCTCCCCAACTCGGCCAGATCCAACCACATCAACAAGGAACTGACCCGCTTATCCAGCTGGCTTCCCGAGGGCAGCCACCGGGCCGAGATCCCCGTAGTCCCCGGCACTATCAACTACGGCATTATGGGCTACGAACAACCCGACGTGACCTCGCGGAACATCGGTGACTACATCCAGTCCGTAGCCTCGATGGGGCACATCGTGCGCCAACGCAATTTCACCTTCGATGGCGATGCCCATTTGGTGGAGTTCGCCAACGAACTCCGTGCAACCACGAAGACGGAGCGCATGGTGGACGGCCGGTCCGCGCAGCTCAACCTGCTCGAGCTGAATCGGGACGGCAACCCCTATCAGGCCCTGCCGGAAAAAACATGGGCGTTGACGTTCGGCTGGTACATGCATCACACGTTCAACCAGGGCTACGGTATTCCGTTCCACCCGAACCTCCGTCCGGTCCTGCTGTCCGTTTACGTGCGTTACCCGGACATGTTGACCCCCGAGACCGTCGACTACCTGCGCAAGTACGCGCCCGTCGGTTGTCGCGACTGGCAGACTGTCGCGCTTCTTCGGACAGCGGGAATCCCGGCGTTCTTCTCAGGATGCCTGACCACTACGATTGACACGGTCTTCCGCCGGGACGGCGCTGACACACGGGACCAGACCATTTACGTCGACGCCCCGAAGACGGGTCCGGGCGAATCCCGGACGCAGGCGCAAACTGGCATCCGGTCCCTTTCCTTCGTAGAAAACCTCCGCCTGGCGCGGGAGTGGGTCTCGCACTACCACCTCGAATACAACAACGTCGTGACTTCGCGGCTCCATTGCTTCCTGCCGGCCCGTTCCGTGGGCTCCCAGGTGACGTTCTTGCCCAAGAACCGGTCGGACAACCGTTTCGGCGGTCTGATCGACACCACAGATGAAGCCTTCGATCGCATCCGTAACGGCATCCTGGACAAAGCGTCCACCATGCTCCAGACGATTGCCTCGGGCGTCACTGAGGAAGAGGTCTACGCGACCTGGCGCGAGATCTGCGCACCGGCCATGGCCGAGGCGGACGAATACTTGGCATCGGCCAGTCTCCGCGTACTGGAACCTCGCGTTGCGGATTCAATCCTCCAATCTGTGACGGTTGCAGACGAAAGCACGATCGCTACGGGCGCCAACCCCTCGGTGAAGGTGATTATCGATGCCCGCCGCGGCGAATTAAGGCACGTTCCGGCACTGGTTCGCTCGATCGCGGCCCACACGGATTCTCAAGTTGCCATCTGGATAGCCGCCGACGGTTCGACGAGTCAGGAGCGAGCCGAACTGGAATCCGCAGATCTTTCGTTCCCCATCGCGTGGATCACTCCCGACGAATCCGCACTGGCGTCACTGACCGCCGGCCACAAGCGTTCCTCGCGCCACGAAGTGGTACTGGCTTTGGCCGCCGAGGCCGTGCCCGGTAGCGGAAACCTCATCTTCCTTCCGGCATCCGCCCTGGTCAGGTCCGACATAGCCTCCCTAGCCGCCCAGGCACCGTCCGCCGACCACCTCGTCACCGCTGCCAACGACCAGCACCGTGGCCATACAGGGGGCCTAGAACTCTTCCGCCGCGTGGCCAGCCGCCAGGGAAAGAACAACCAGAAGGCTCTTGAACTCGTTTTCGCCACGCACCGGCTCCGTCCAGGAAATTTCGCCACCTTCGACCCCAATGTCATGGTGCTCAATCTCGACCTTGCCAACCAGCGTCAGCTCGGAGCGCACCTCGTTCCCCTGATCCTCGATTACGGAATGAGCTTTCGGGAGGCACTCAATACTGTCGTTGGTCCGGACCGGGACGAACTGAACCGTTCTTGGAACCATGCTCCCGGCTACGCGGTCGACGACGATCCGTTCTTGGTCAACTGGAGGGACACCAGCAAGCCGTGGTCTCAGCTTGCCACTCCTTTCAAGGCCGAGTGGAGCCGCCACTAACAACAACCCGTGCGGCGACCCGGGGAGGCCCAGGGTCGCCGCGGGGATGGCAGCGACCGTTACCACTAAGCTGGTCCAATGCTCCAGCGGAAGAAAGTAGCAGCAGTCCTGCGTCGTGTCCGATCTCGACTGAGCTCGGCGGTCAACGAACCAAGGGTCCGTCGGCGTCTGGCGAAGGAGACGGTACCTCCGGCCATCAGCCCATTCGCCGTCTACTTCGCAGATACCCCCCGGGGTGCCTACCAGTTGGAACAATGGCTTCCGGCCTTGGACCGACTCGCGGCGACCGGAACATCGGTCACGCTCTTGCTCGCCAACGCCGACACTGCCACCCGCCTCCTAGACTCCGGTCGGTTACCGATCGTCCTTTGCACGCAGGCCTCCGCCGTGGAGGATTTTATCGCTGCCCACCAGGTCCAAGTTCTCTTCTACGTCAATAACAATCAGGCGAATTTCACGACGCTGCGCATCAATGGGCCTTACCACGTCCATTTGAGCCACGGCGAAAGCGAGAAGTCTTCCATGGTCTCCAATCAACTCAAGGCCTACGATGTCGCATTCATCGCCGGCCCGGCCTCCAGGGAGCGAATCCTCCACCATGTCCGCCGTATCGATGCATCACATCTGGTGGAAATCGGCCGCCCTCAACTCGATCTCGCACGCTCCGTGGCACGCCCGACGACCGACGTTCCCGTTGTCCTGTACGCCCCCACATGGGAAGGCGACGGCCCAGCCATGGCGTACAGCTCCCTCCGGGAAAACGGACTCGACCTGGTCCGCACCCTGTGCCGGGACCCGCGAGTGCGGCTAGTCTTCCGCCCCCATCCGAAGACCGGGACGTATGCGGCAGAATACGCACATGCGTTGCACGAGGCGCGGCAGCTACTGGGAACATCTTCGAAGTCCCCCCGTGACGGAGTGTCGGCAATTTCGCTAGCCGATGTAGTGGTCACGGATATTTCCGCGATGGCCATGGATTCGGTGGGGCTGGGTAAGCCGACTGTGGTCCTAAGCGCCCCCGCTCCCCCGGAACCGGGAATAGCACATCGCTTGACCGACTTCGTCACGACGTGGCCCTCCATTCCGCCGGATGTCGTCGATCGCATTCTCGAACTGGCACACCGGGGACCTGATGCGCGGCAGCGTAAATTCCGTGACCTCGTTTTCGGCCCGGCCGAGCTCGGCACGGGAACCGAGCGTTTCATCCACGCCTCGCACGAATTACTCAAATCCGTGCGGGACTGACGTCTGGCGGTTAGAGTTGCCGCTATACATCGTCGGCATCCCCGGCTTCCAGACGACATCGACCTCTTGAGGACAATAATGCGGCCACGTCACCGCCCGCCGGTCCTGCCGCGTGGCGACTACTACATGATCACGATGCACATCGCGGATTCCTTCGGCGGCCTCACCGCGGCGATGCTCGAACGCGCACGTGTTTTCGCCGATGTAGCCCAGGTGCCCACCACGGTGGTGACGGTCGATCCCCGTCCCTCGTACGCACCCGTCAAGCAACGACTCATCGACGAAGGCCGTATTAACGCCAGCGTCACCATGGTCAACTTCCACGAAGAACTCCGCGCCCGAACGGGCGATCCGGCGGGCCTCCGGTTGGCCCCCCGGGCAGACGACGCCGCCTCCTGGGAAAACGACGACGACGGGTTCCCCTTCTGCCATACAGAGACCGATCCCGAGTCCGGGTTGGCGACCCACTTGACCTACACACGGCCCGACGGCTCCGCGTACTTGGAGGAATTTCGCCGACATGACTCGTCCGGGAAACGGACCAGCCGCCGGTTCATCCGTCACGACGACTCCGGGACGACTACTTTCCCGGAAGCCGGATCCCTGTATCGGGCTTGGTTCGACGAGATCAAAAACCACGGACCGACTTACCTCATCGTCGACTCCAAGTTCTCCGCAATGCATTTTGGTTCCTACGAGCGGCCCGACACCTACAAATTCCACGTGCTTCACGGATATCATGCGGTGGCCGCTGGCCACCCCTTGACTGGACCACTGACACCTCAACGCCGACCGTTCCTGACAACGCAGGAACGCTGGGACGGCGTGGTGACCCTGACTCATCGGAACCGGAAGGACCTCGAAGAGCGTTTCGGCCCGGCAGACAACCGGTTCGTCGTCACTAACATCGTCCCGCGCAGCCCGAAGTACCCTCCGTTTTCCCTGCGCTCGAGAACGCGTGGTGTGATGGTCGCGCGTCTGGCTCCTGTAAAGAACATTCCGGCAGCGATGCGCATCATCAAATTGGCGCACCAAGAAGACCCGCGCGTCACGCTCGACATCTACGGCGGAGGCCCGGATGCCGAAGAGCTCGCAGCATTGCGTACTGCGATGGGTCTGGACGGTGTGGTCACCTTCCACGGCCCCACACCCCAGGCTGCCCGTCATTTCGACACGGCGGCATTCACCTTGCTGACTAGCCACAGCGAAATGCAGCCCCTGGTTCTCATGGAGGCCATGGGCCGCGGTTGCCCGGCCGTCGCCCTCGACATCAGGTATGGGCCCCAAGACCTCATCCAGCATGCGGTCACCGGATTCCTGGTCCCCAAATCCTCAGAGAAATGGGCCGCCCAATCAGTGCTTCGAGCCATGAAGCACGGACTGCGCGCCCGTCTGGTTTCCCGCATGGCTTGGCGCCGCAGCAAGGATTTCGGAGTTGACGCCGCTTTGCACCAGTGGGCAAGCGCCTTCGACATTGCACGGCGGCAGCGGTCTACCCGGGTACTGTTCGACAACCTTCGCCCCCGCGAGGCAATCCCCACGGGAGAGGACGAGAGCGCTTCCTTGCGCGTCCCCGTCGACGTTGTGCTCTCCCAAGGCAGGCTCGCAGACCTGAAATTCGATCTCGTCTGGGTCGATCGTCAGTCCGGCAGTATTTTCCTCTCCCCAGGCCTGTTGGACGACGGCGTGGTCACCGTGGCCAATCCGCTGCCCGCGGCCACCCTGGCACGGGGCAGCACCGAACCCCTCGATGCCTATCTGCAGGTCTCGGGACACAACGTGGCCCGCCGACTCCGGATCCCCGTATCGGACAAGTCATCGCCTTGGCGCCATGAAGGGCGGGTCAGTTACCGCACCGTCAAAGGCTTCCTCAGCTTCAAGACCATGTAGCGGACCACGCGACGCGAATTATTCACCCGACCCGATCCCCGAGGAATCTCCACCTTTGTCTCCGATCACTTCCCCTCTCTCAGCAGCACAGACTCACATTCGGCTCCGGTTGAAGGTCGTCATTGCCTTGGTCATCGTCGTGGTGGTGCTGGCTGCAACCCTCCTAGTAGCCATCGAGCACAGCGGCAAGGGCTCCTGGGGGTGGATCCTCGGCCTTTCGTGGGTCGCCGTCGTCGTGCTCTTCCTGTTCATCCCGAACCGCAATTTCCGCCCGGGATTGGCCAAGTACACTCCGGTCCGCGCGGGCATGTTGGCTTCCACCGGGTTGTTGGCTGCCTCGACGGCGCCAAGCACCCTCGAATCCGTCTTCACCACCTTGGCAGTAGTCCTCGGCGCCGGGATGATCGTCGGGGAACGCGTCTTGCGCAGCTTCGGGCTCGGCGGAGGACACGCGATCCTCCAACTGCCCGGAACGGGTCCGGTACCCCGCGTTCTACCGCTGACACAGACGATCGTCTACCTCCAGCTGCTATTCCTCGGATATGGGGTGTTGGTCGCCGCCTTGGACCTCTCCGCTGTGGGCTGGTTCGTTCTCGGCGCCTGCATCGCCGTCGTCATGTTGGTCCGGGCCACGAGCGTCTTCCTTCGGCGACGCTACAACGGCAGGGTCGAACGCACGGTGGCCTCACTCATCGCCGACTATGCGCCGGAATTCGCTATCTACACGGCTCGTCCTGATGACGCCTCCTACCAGGTGGCCATGTGGTTGCCCTATCTTGAGCGCACGGGCAAGAAGTTCATCGTCGTCACGCGCTCCGAGGGACCCGCGCACGCGCTGACCCGGCTCACCGATGCCCCGGTCATCCTGCGGAAGCGACTCGGCGACCTCGACGATCTGATCGTGCCCTCACTGAGCACCATCTTCTACGTCAACGCGTCATCCGGGAACGGGGCCATGGTGCGCTACAGCCAGTTCACCCACGTATACCTCGGCCACGGCGATTCCGATAAGGCACCGTCCTATAACCCGACGCATGCCATGTACGACCAGATCTACGCCGCAGGCGCCGCGGCAACCCGCCGTTACGCCGCCCACGGAGTCGTCATGGACCCGGCAAAGTTCACCATCGTCGGGCGCCCGCAACTCGAGGTCCTCGAGCCGGCCCCGGCCGCGATGCCGGCGAGCCCCACCGTGTTGTATGCCCCGACATGGCGCGGCCACGTCGAGGAGACGTTTCTACATTCCATCCCCTCAGCCGCCGCCATCGTCTCGGCATTGCTGCAGCGCGGGGTCCGCGTCATCTTCCGGCCACATCCGTTCAGTTACCACTTCGAAGAGGATGCGGCAATCATCGGGAATGTCCACGATCTCCTTCGTCAGGATGAAGCCCGGACCGGCACCGCGCATGTCTTCGGCCAAGCCGCCGAACAAGACCTGGACATCATCGGATGCATGAATGCGTCCGACGCGATGGTCTCCGATGTCTCCAGTGTGGTCTCCGACTATCTCTACTCTTGCAAGCCCTTGGCCATGGTCGTCGTCAATACGCCCATGGAATCCTTTTGCGATGAATATCCGATTGCCCGCGCTGCCTACCTGCTCGAATCCGATGTCCGGAACGTGGACACCGTCCTGGATGCAATGTTGGGTGACGACCCCCTGCGCCCGCGCCGGTCTGAGCTGCGCGAGGACTACCTCGGCAACTTCCCCGAAGAGGACTATGCCTCCGCTTTCATCGACGCGGCCCGCCACACCATCGAACATCGCCACGTGGCGGAGCCAGTGGAGGCCCCAGATACCACCGAGGACGCCATTGCAGACTCGGGCGTGGAAGTCGACCCCGATGAAAGTATCGATGACGCGGACTCGACGGCTCCGGTGCCGGACAACGCCAAGCGGATGCGCGCACGCCGTCTGGCGCGCAAACGCGTGCGCCGCGTGCGAAATAAGGCCCTGCGCATGGCCAGGTACTTTCTGCCAGATATCTTCGCCGCGCTGGCATTGGGAGCCGCCGCCGTCCGCGGCGTGGACAGCTACGCGTTCCTTGTTCCAGCACTGTTGGCCCTCACCATTTTCATCTACCTGCACCGGCGCGGTTTCCGCAGGCAAGGGGAAATGAACCGCGCTCTGGGTTCCATGGCGATCGCGCGCAGTCTCATCGCCGTGACGTTGTTGGCTGGGCTGGCCGTGATGGGGCATGGCTGGGCATCGATCGTGGGTCCCGGGCTGGCATTCCTCGCTATAAGCATCGAGGGTCAGGCCGTTGCCACGTGGCGGGCCGCCGGTTTGCAGTCCCGCAACCTTCCCGGGACTGAAAAGGCCAAACCACTGCCCTTCGCCCGAGGCTGGGCCGGCATGGCGTCGGCCCTGAGCCTCGTAGCCATGTGTCTGGGCGCGGTGCTGTTGCCGGAGTCCGGCATCCTGCAATTGCTTTTCGGGGCGGCTTCCCTAGCCATGACCGGATACGTACTGGTCCGTGGCATCCAGCGCCGGTACGTGAACTTGCTCCTGGATGCCCAGCTCCCCCGGTTGTTGGAACAAGTGGCTCCCAGGTTTTGCGTGTACTTCGGCTCCACGGTGGGCGTCTCCTACCAGCTCGGCATGTGGGTCCCCTATCTGGACCGCATCGGAGAACCGTATATCGTAGTCACCCGCGATCTGAAGATGATGCGCGCCGCGGCCAAGGTCACCGATGCCCCAGTCATCTACCGCCGCACGCTCGGCTCGCTCGAGGACGTCCTGGTCCCCGGGCTCACCACGGCTTTCTACGTGAACAACGCGGTGAAGAACACCCACCTCATCGAGCGACGTGAACTCGCGCATGTCTGGTTGAACCACGGTGACTCGGAGAAGGCCGCGTGCTACAACCCGGTCCACGGAATCTACGACACAATCTTCGCGGCCGGGCAGGCCGGCATCGACAGGTATGCCCGACACGGTGTCACCATCCCCCGGGAAAAGTTCGAGATCGTCGGTCGGCCCCAGGTAGAAGGAATCTTGCGTCGGCAGGACCACGAGGGGGTGCAGACGGTGTTGTACGCTCCAACGTGGCGAGGACCGTATGCCGACACCGCCGTCTATTCACTGCCCATGGGCGTAGATATCGTCCAGTCCCTGCTGGCCCGGGGGTGTACCGTCATCTTCCGCGCCCACCCCTTCAATTACCGCTATCCGGACGCCCGGGCCATGATGCGACGCATCCGCGCAATCTTGCGCCAGGATGCCGAGGTGACCGGGCGCAACCATATGTATGGTGCGGCCGCCGAACAAGACATGGGATTCGTGGAGTGCTTCAACGTCTCCGACGCCATGATCTCCGACGTTTCGGCCATGGTGTCTGATTTCCTGCAATCCACGAAACCGTTTGCCGTGGTGGCAGCCAACACCACGGATGAACACCTACACGCCGACATGCCCGCCACCAAAAGCGGCTATGTCTTGCACGGGGACCTGGACAACCTCGACGCCGTCCTCGACGATCTCCTAATCCGGGACCCGTTGGCTGCCCAACGGGAACAAGTACGCGAGTACTACCTCAGTGATTTTCCGCCCGGATCCTACGCCGACGGTTTCATCGATGCCGCTCGAGCCCATATCCACCGCGACCTGGTCGGGGAGATCCCATGAGGACAGTCAAGGCGGCTCTGCAGGTCTCCCTCGCCCACGCGCTACTGAGTTTAGCCCTCGCCGCGGCTCTGACAAGTGCCGCCATCGCTGCTGGCGGCAGGGTCGGCACCGAAGTTCTGCTGGGCGTCGGCATCCTGCTCGCTGTGTTTCCCTGGCCCGGGCTAAACGTGCTGGCCGCATATCCCGGCCGCCCCGCATCACGCGGGTTGGGCCTACCCGTCCACGGCGATGAATCGCGCGCCATGCGCGCCGCCACAGTGGGCACGACGATCCTCGTCCTGGCGTGTGTCTGCGTCGTCCTTCTCGACGGCGCGGTATGGTTGCGTGCGGTCCTCGTCGTCGCCGCCGTGGTCATTGCCGGCGCGGCAACCGCCCGTCTCCTGCGTGCATTCTGCACGATGCGCCGCCAGCGGGCCGCCCAGAGGCGGGCCATCCTAGATTTCGCCCCCGAAATAGTGCTTTACACCGGGCGAACGGAGGGCGGCGCCTACCAGATCAGGCAATGGCTTCCCTTGTTGCAAACCGTCACTCCCAAGGTGATGGTAGTCGTACGGCACCCCACCGCAATCGAGAACCTGGCGACTGAACTTCCCGGCGGTATCCCCATCGTGTGCAGCCGGGAGAACAAGGATTTGGATCAGGTGATGGTCCCCAGCGTCCACACTGTGTTCTACGTCAATTCGGTGACCAGCAACGCAAATCTCGTCAGCTACCGCAACGTCCGCCACGTCTACCTCGGCCACGGGGATTCCGACAAGGAAATTTCCGCCCATCCCGCCCACCGCATGTATGACGTGATCTTCGTCGCTGGGCAGGCGGCCATCGACAGGTACCGGGCCCACAAGGTATGGCTCGACGACGGACAGGCCCGCGTCATCGGCCGCCCACAACTCGATGGCGTCCTGCCGGTATCCGGCACCCGCTCCGCCCCCCGGACGGTACTCTATGCACCGACGTGGTCCGGCTATAACGAGGCGAGTTCCCTTAGCTCGCTGGCCTACGCCGGTCCCTTTATTTCCGACCTCACCTCACGCGGCATCCGGGTCATCTTCCGCCCCCATCCTTTCAGCCGGACCGGAGGGCCCGACGCCGGTTATGTGTCAGCCATCGACCACCTGCTGGCGATCGACAGTGGACAGCATCTTCTGTCGGAAGCTGCTGGCGCGGCCTCTCTTGTCGACCTGTTCAACGACTCGGATGCCATGGTCGCCGACATCTCCAGCCTCCTAGTCGATTACCTCGCCACCCTGAAGCCGATTGCAACCTTGGTTCGCGGTCCCCTGCCCTCCAGGTCGCTGTACCCATCGATCGAGCACGCCTACCTTCCCAGCAGCATCGCGGCGGAAGCCTGGAGCCAGTTCCTGTCCAGCGACCCGCTGCGGGAGCGCCGCGAGCGGGCGGCCGCCTATTATCTAGGCGGCACTTCTGCCGAAATGTTCCGGCAAGCCGTCTTGTCCTTGGGCTCGCCTACGGGACCGCCCACATAGCAGGTTGGGCCCCTACTCCACTCCTCTGCACATCCCCGATACGCCCAGAACTGCAGGTACTATCAGCCATGAGCCAACTTTCCGTGGCCAACCTCCGAATCCACCGCGGCCGGCTCCTAGCCCGTTTGGGCAAGTGGCCCGAAGCCGAACGCCAATTTGAACTCGCCGTGGCCTCGTCGGCCACGCCATCCGCCTTGTATCTCTTGGGCCATGCCCAATTCAAGTGTGAGAGGTTCTCGCAGGCGCTCGAGAACACAGAACAGGCCGTGGCACTGCAAGACGACAAACCCCAGTGGCTGATCCGCTTGGGCGCACTCTACGAGCGTGCCGGCCGTCATGGGGATGCCGCTACCGCCTACGCTCGGGCACTGGAATCGGCGCCGGAGAATCCCCAGTGGCGGGCTCGTCTCCAGCGGGCGCAAGCCAAGGCAGCCGCCACCGCGGCAAAGCAATCCAAGGCCGCGGCTCCTGCCGATCGCACGACCGGACCACGCGCCGTCGAGTCTGCGCACATCGTCGTCAAGACGGCACTGGCCGCAAATGTCCCAGCGGTCCGCCTTGATGTGCTCTCCCGCGAGGCAAGCAGGCATCCGGACGACCCCGTCCTCCATTTCCAGCTGGCACTCGCGCAGCTGTCCGCCGGGCAGCCGGAGGAAGCGGCGGCCAGCCTGGCCCGGGCACGGGAGCTAGATCCCGACGATGTGGGTCTTGTGTTCCACCATGCCTGGGCGCTCAGGGAGGCCGGAAATGACCGTGAAGCGGCGTCCCAGATGGCCGAGGCCGTCCGGCGCTCGCCAGACGCTGCCGTGGCCAAGGTCGGCGCCGGCGCCTACTTCCAACAGAACGGACTCTGGGAGCAGGCCGCCGGATTCTATGAAGACACCCTGGCCAGCGGGAAAACCCCGTCTGACGTCGAATACCGGGCGGGGCTTGCCCGTGAGCGGGAGTATGCCTGGGACGCGGCCACACGCCACTACTACCGTGCCCTCATCGCCGAACCGGAATCCGTCGGCCGGCACCTGCGCCTGGGATTCGCTCGGGAGCGTTCCGGCGACGTGGCCGGTGCGGCCGATGCCTATGCAGCTGCATTGCGGCTGGATCCCGAGACCGCCCCGAAGTGGCGAAGTCGGCTGGGATCCTGCTTGCATGCACTCCGCCGCGATCAGGAAGCCGTCGCCGTTCTGCGGGACCTACGACCCAACGACCCGTCCCAGCAGTGGACCTCCCGTGACCGGCATCCGATCCCGGAGTACGAAGCAACGCTGCATCGCGCCAGTCTGGAACATGCCGTCGTCGCGCATGATGTGAAGGCCCTGTCCGCACGTGGTCTCGCCCTGATGGAACACGGGTTGACCAGCGAAGGCGTTCGCGCGCTCGAGGCCGTGGTTCGCCAGGATGCGGCGCAAGACGGATTGAACCATTTCCGTCTCGCCATGGCCCGGTTGGCCGCCGGCGATGAACCGAGAGCCATCGCATCCTTTCTGGACGTCGAGCGGTTCCATCGACCGGTGGACTTCGGTAAGCACACCTATTTCGACAAGCCGTGGCAGGCCCAGGCGATGGAGTACGTCGAATACCGTGAGGCCTACCCGCTGGATGAGGACCTGGTCGTGTTCGAGAGCTACCAAGGCAGCAAGATCGACTGCAATCCTGCGGCGATCTACCGGGCTCTGCGCGAGGACCCCACCTACGACAACCTGCGGTTTGCCTGGGTGGTGAACGGCCGCTGCCAGGTCCCCGACGACGTGGCCCAGGATCCCCGGGTTAGCCTCGTGCGTCGTGGCTCTGCTCTATACCGGCGGTGCCTGGGGACCGCGGGTTTCCTGGTATCGAATGTCACGTTCCAGAACTGCTTCGTGCGGCGGCCCGGTCAGAAGTACCTCAACACCTGGCACGGGACCCCGCTGAAAAGCATGGGCAAGGACATCACCTCGGGATTCATGCAGCACGGCAACGTCAGCCGCAACCTCTTGCAAGCCACCCATGTGCTAGCTCCGAACGAGCACACCCAGGACAGCCTGATCAGCCGCTACGAGGTGGAAGGGCTCTTCACCGGAAGCGTGGGACGCCTGGGCAGCCCCCGCATCGACCGGATGCTTCGCGTCGGCGCCACGGAACGGGCCAGGATCCTGGCCAGCCTCGGCCTCGACGACGACGGACGACAGATCGTCTTCTACGCCCCAACCTGGCGGGGCACCACCGGCGAAAAGCACTTCAACCGGAACCAGCTGATCACGGATCTCAGCGCGCTCGGATCCCTGGATGCCCACGTCATCTTCCGGGCCCACCACCTCGCCGAGCGGGTCTTGGGCGAGGTCGCGATCGAGGGCGTCACAGTTGTTCCTGCCGGTCTGGACACGTACGACGTCCTCGGAGTGACCGATGTCCTGGTGACCGACTACTCGAGCATCTTCTTCGACTTCTTGGGAGCGGGCAAGCCGATTCTCTTCTACGCTTACGATCTGGAGGAGTACCTTGCCGAAAGGGGCCTCTACTTCGACCTGGAAGACATGCCCGGCGAGGTTGCCCACACCATCGACGAACTCACGGCAGGTGTGGGTCGGGCTTTGTCCCACGGAATCGCCGATCCCGAAGGACATGACCAGGCCCGACGCGCGTTCGCGCCGTTCGAGGACGGCCAGGCGACCCTTCGGGCCATCGATTTCTTCTTCGGCGAGTCCACCGAATACCGAGTCGAGGTCCAACGGGACCCCGAGGCACCGGTGTTGTTCCGGCATGATTTCGCGCCGGGTGCCGCCACCGAGGAGCTGCTGTCCCGCGCGGAGGAATTGTGTGCCGCGGGTCGGCGCGTTGCGGTGCTCTTCGACCGGTGGGCCCTGGCCAACCACCCCGAACGTCTTGAGCAGTTGGGGAGGTTGCCGGATGAGGTCCAACGCCTGGTCCGGGCCGGTCCGCATGTGGTCTCGCTGGAGGAACGCTGGAACATCAACCAGTTCAACCGCAGCCAACGCTTCTCGGGCCCCGAGCAAGAAGCGATCTACCGGCGGGCCCACCGCCGCGACGTCCACCGCGCACTCGGCGACGCCGTCTTCTCCGCCGTTGTGCAGGTCTCCGACGCCGAGCCAGTCGGAGTGGCCCTCCTCGGCTCCACGCAGGAGGAGGCTGGCCGACGGATCCTCGTCAGCGCGGCTACGGCTGCCGCCGGGCCGAAAGCGCCCGTCACGGCACCCGTGGGCTGGTGCGACGCCGTGGTCCCCAGACTCGCGGACCTGGACTTGTCCACCGTCTAGGCTGGCCCGAGGCGGCTAGATGCCGTCCTGGGCTCCCAGCAGCGAATGGGCGGACAGGGGATCGTCCTTTCGGACATCGATCACATGCCCCGTCCGGCTGCCGATAAGGGTCTCCAACGACGTCCTGGCTACGGTGCCCGATTCCAGCAGTGTGCTGGGGTCCTCGGCGCCGAAGGCCTTGGTGCGCATGGGCGTGGAGGTGCGCTCCGGGTTCACGCAATTGACCCGGATACCTTCTTGGGCCCATTCGTCGGCCAGGGCCTGGGTCAGGTTGACCGTGGCCGCCTTAGCAGAGCTGTATAGGCTGTAGCCGGCTCGTCCGCGCGTATAGGAGCTGGACGTGAACAGCAACAGGGAGCCTTGGCTCTCCTGTAGGGCGTCATGGAAGGTCTGGGCGATGAACACGGGGCCGAGGTAGTTGATCTCAGTGGCTTGGTAGACGGACTCGTCGCTTTCCTCCAGCAACAGGCCCCGGGGCAAGACGCCAGCCGTGTTGACGACGAAGTCGATGCGTCCCAGCTCGGCGAGCACCTGGTCGCGCGCCGCCACGACGTCCTCACGGCGGTCGACGTGCGTGTTGGTCGATGAGCGCGAGAAGGTCCGCACGGTGCATCCGAAGGCCTCCGCCAACTGTGCGATGTCGGCCCCGATCCCGTAGGACCCGCCGAAGACCACGGCGACTTTTCCGTCGAGGGCACGACGCAGCACATCGTCCTCCAGCAGGCGGCGGCCGTCATCGTTGTAGAGCTGGAAGAGCTTATCCGCGATATAGATATCGATGGGCTCGGTGACTTTCATGTTGCGCTCCTCGCCGGGCACGACGCCGATGGCGACGTCCGGGGAATAGCGCAGGACCACGCTGCAGTCATCGGTCGCGGCGAACGCGGGGTCCTGGCCGGCTCCGACATACGCGCGGCGCAGCGTGTTCAACTTGAACGCCTGCGGCGTTTGCCCGCGGCGAAGGGCCGAACGTGGTGGAACGTCCCGGATCACTGGCAGGCTGCCAGTCCCCGGGTCGACCTCGATGATGGTGTCGGCGGAGGGGATGGCTACATCCACTGCATCGTATTCACCGAGGGCAGCGACGACGTCGTCCAATACCCGCTGGGAGAGCAGAGGGCGCACCGCGTCGTGGAGAATGACGTTGCAGTCCTCCTCGCCCAGGGCAGCCAGGGCAGCCTGGGTAGTGTCGTTGCGGGTGCCCGAGCCTTCGAGGACCTGCGTCACCTTGGTGAACGAGTTCCTCTTGACCATAGACCGCACATGGTCGAGGTAGCCAGGCGTCATCAGGACGATGATCTCGTCGATGGAGGCGTTGTCCTCAAAGATGGCCAGGGTGTGCTCGATGATCGGTCGACCGGCGATCTTGATCAGCTGCTTCGGGATTCCCAAACCCACCCGTTCGCCGACCCCGCCGGCCAGAATTACCCCTACATTGCGCATGTGCTCGTGTACGTCCTTGTCTATGGTGCTCCCGGGCCGGGGCCTCCCCGGCCGCGCGTGGTCGTCTGCCGGTCGCTGTTAGCTCAGTTCCTTGACGATCTGGCTGATGCTGTCCAGCGTCTTCTTCAATTCAGAGACATGGCGCTCGTCGAAGGCGCTGAGGACGCGCTTCATTTCCGTGGTGGAGATTCCGCTGGTCCGGGGCAGGTACACCACTTCCACCCGGTCTTCGAGGTCGTCGAACTTTCCCCGCCAGTCATCGCCGATGCCGAAGACGTCGACATCGTATTTGTCGATGTCTTGGCGCTTCTGCGCCCAGTTATCCTCTGGGATGGCCTCGTCGACGTAGCGGATGGACTTGACGATTTCGATGCGCTGCTCGAACGGGACGATCGGCTTCTTGCCCTTGATGGCATTGAACTCGTCGGTCGATACGCCCACGATGAGGTGGTCTCCTTTTTCCTTCAGCCGCTTCAGGATGTTGAGGTGGCCGATGTGGAAAAGATCGAAGGTGCCGTAGGTCAATACAGTTTTGCTCATGGGTTACCTGACGTCGTATGGCAATTGTTAAACACCACCCTAGACGACCGGCTCTGGGTGTTTACCCACCGTTCAGGCCGTGTTTGAGGTCCGGACCTCAAATGATCGGGGGCCGCCCGGCCAGCGTCATCCGCAGGTGGGTGCTCCACTTGAGCTTCGGGCGCGGTTGTTGGTACCAGGGTGAGGTCCGGTAGCCGGAGACCAGCCCGGACAGGTGCTGGCGCAATCCGTTGCGGTCTTTCCGTAACCTAATGATGTTGATCAGCGTCCAGGAACCGACGTACACCCAGCTGAAAGGCCAGCGGAGGTTCCGTCGGGCCAACCACACACGATTGCGCGCGTTCAGCCGATAGAACTCACCGTGGCGACGTGGATCCACGACCGGGTGGCAGACCCTAAGATCACCCGCGTACCAGACCCGGTGGCCGGTGTCCCAAACCCGCCACGCCAACTCGATGCCTTCGTGCGCGTACCAGAACCCGCCAGCCCATCCGCGCGTCTCCTCGAAGATCTCTCGCGGCAATAACAGGCAGGTCTCCCCCACGTGGAAGATATTGCTTGACTCTTCTGCGGTGCGCTTGTTCAACCGCGGAATCCACCGACGAGGCGACTCAAGGTCGTCGGGATCGGCGATCCGCGGCATCAACATCCCCATGTCCGGATATTTACGGAAGCGTGCGACCGCCTCGGCGAGGAAATCCGTGTCGGGAAGCCAGGAATCGTCGTCAAGGAAGAGAACGAACTCCCCGTTCACGTGTGGCACTCCCGCATTGCGTCCTGCCGGAATGCCGAGGTTCTCTTCCAAGTAAACCGGCGTGAAGCCGTCCGGAAGGCCACCGGGCATGGTGGCCGGGTCCCAGCCGTTTCCCACCACAGCAACATCGATGTCGGCACCCAGCTGGAATTCCAGGGAAGCGAAAGCCCGCCGAAGCTCCTGCGGCCGGTCACCCATGGTGAGGATGACGACGCCAATGGTCGGTGGTGTGGTCGTGGAGCCGCGGGGGGCCAATGCTGCCTCCTAGGCGCTAAGTCGAGATGAGGCCATACTGGCCACGAAGTGCCCCAGGGCGACGAAGACGGTGACTGGGAGCATAGCCCACAGCATCCAACTTTCCGCCGTACCGGGTTGGTCGATGAAGGCCGAAACTATCGACGCGACCAGGATCAGCAGGCCCAATTCCACGGCGTGCAGCAGGCGGTGGAACGGCAGGAACCGGGCGGCCTTGCGCAGCTTGCCCAGCAGCGTGGTGGACGGGATGGCGCGAGCTTCCCCCGTGTCAGGCAACTTACCTAGACCGGCCATCCCCCGGGCCGCGTGGACCATGAGGCTCAGCGAACGGTTTAGCACCAGCAAAAGCGCGACAATGGCGCCGATGAACAGGATTTGATAGTCCATACCTGCGGTATCGGGTCTGTGTCCGAGGGCGACCCGGGCAGCCAAGGCAATGGGCAGCAACGCTTCCGTGGTGTGGTGGCCCACCATGTCGATGAAGATGCCCTTGGGCCCTTGTGTCTGCCGCCAACGGGCCACTTCACCGTCACAGCAATCGAAGTACAACTGGAGCTGTGAGAGAACGACAGCAAGGAGGGGGCCCCAAATGCCGGGAATGAACAAAGCGGCCGACATTCCCCACCCGGAGAGGATCATCAGCCCCGTGACACCATTGGCGGAAATGGGGGTGCGGATGAGTAATGCCGTGAGGTAGATCGAGATATGGCGCAGGTAGAGCTCGGCAGTCCAGTGCTCGGCATTGCGTCGGGCTCGGACTTCCGGTGGCTGGCAGACAGCGCGCAGCTGTTCCAGAGTCGGTCTGCGGGGTCGGATATGTGTCGGCGTCACCGGAGATCCCCTCCCCTACTGGCGGCCGAATTGGCTAGCCGACTCCGATCTGCCGTCTCGCCGGCACCTTGCAGTCGACCCTTGACGAATCCCCATGCCCACGGAAAGTGGATCGCGGGGAGAACCCCTGCAAGCAATGCCCGCTCCTTTGGAGTGTCGAGATCTGCACGGCAAGCAACTGATCCGACAAGGCCCGCATATACCAATGGCGCCGCACGAACAAGCCGGAGGGCAATGCGGCCGAACAGCGAAAGTTTCTTCGCAGGTACCAACCATGCGACGAGCCCGGCCACTGTGCTTCCAGCCATCACCGGCGGGACAAAATGCCGCAATGACCTCCCTTCGGGATAACGGCGGGCCAACTCGCCGCGCCACACCCCGGCTGCATAGCTCTGTGAACCCAGGCTACGGAAGCGGTCTCGCGGATAATAGCTAACCGATAGTTGCGGGTCGAACCAAACATGAGCCCCAGCGTTACGGATCCGCAAACACAGTTCCCAGTCCTGACCGCGCCAGAGGGTCTCATCGTAGAACCCCACTTGATCGAATATCTCACGGCGAAAAATACCCAAGTAGGCAGATTCAGCTGGCCCATCAGGCGCACCAGAATGGTAAGCGGCACCACCCAATCCGAAGGGCGAATTGTATGCCGCGGCAGCCGCGCGCTGGAGTGGGTTCCTTCCCCTGGCATCCATTCGTCCGCCGACATCCGCTGCTCCCGTTCTCGAGAGCGTAGCTACACCACGTTGGGTGTAATCCAAGTCCAAAATACTATGGGCGTCGACGCGAACGATGATCGGCGCAGTTGACGCCTTGATCGCTAGATTTAATCCGATCGGTGTCCGACCTTTGGGATTCTCCACCCATCTGATCCGCGCATCCGTCGCCGCCATTTCCCGAACCACTCCGGTGGTCCCGTCCACGCTCGGCCCGAGGGCCAGGACTATTTCCTTCGCACCCCCATAACGCTGTGACAAGATGCCCTCGACCGCATCCCGGATATATTCTGCTTCGTTGAGCACCGGCATGACATAGCAGACCGAGGGCAGGGGTTCACCCGGCATTACTTCTTTGATTCCTGATATGCCTTGACGACTTCCTTCGCCTGGCCATCCATCTCGAGGACCCCCTTGTTGAGCCAGATGACCCGGTTGCACGTATCAAGAATCGACTTCATGGAGTGGGATACCAGGAAGACCGTACCGGCCTGTTCCCGAATTTCCCGGATGCGGGCCTCGCTACGCTGACGGAAGCGTGCGTCACCGACGGCCAACGCCTCATCTACGATGAGGATCTCGTGTTGTTTTGAAGCGGCGATGGCAAACTTTAGGCGGGCCGACATTCCCGACGAGTACGTGCGCATCGGTAGGTCGATGAAGTCCTCGAGCTCCGCGAATTCGACGATATCGCGTCGCATCTGCTCGATTTCCTTGCGGTTGTATCCCAGTGCCAACCCGCCCAGGGTGATGTTTTTGTCTCCCGATAAGTCGGGAATCAGCGCGGCTCCAACTCCAAGCATATTTGGCCTGGAGGACGCATATACGGCACCTGAAGCCGGCGGTGTCAGGCCCACAATGCTGCGCATCAACGTGGATTTTCCTGAACCATTCGATCCGATGACGCCGATGGATTCATTCTCATAGGCAGTGAAAGAGACGCCTTTAACTGCATGGACTTCGCGTAGTCCCCGCGTGGTCGTCATTAGCCGCCTGCCACCAGCAGAACCGGCTGATTTTCCGCTGGAATACACCTTGTAACGTACGTGAAGGTCTTCCACCACGACTACTGGCTTTCTTCCGCCATCGGCGCCGCCCGCCAAGGCGGCATCGGCTTGGTCCCTGGCTTCACTGCGGGCAGTTGCGTTGGACTTTCGAGTATTCTCCGCTGGAGCGGCTTCCGTCGTCGTGCGGCTTTCCCCGTGCTTGCGTTGTCCTGCGGCTGGTTCCTCTCCAGGAACCACCTGATCCGACCGCCTTTCAGCAGGACCCTCGGTTGCCCTCCGCGCGGCGCCCGAAACGGGACGACGCGGGCGAATCAATTCATCAAAACTAGTCGACTCGCCCATAGCGCTCCTCGGCTTTCCAGAAGAAGATGATACCGAAGGCCAGCATGAGGACCGACCAGACGGAGAGAAAAGCCCAATACTCCACCGGGTACGCAGTTCCCATGATGCAACCCCTGGCGATTTGCAATGTCTGGTAAATCGGATGGAAATCGAACAAGGTGACCATCACGGGGAACATCTTGAGAATCCGGTCCACCGAGAACAGCACGCCAGAGGTGTAAAAGAGAACGCGAGTCAACAGCGGCAAAAGATGAGTCAGATCGCGGACGTGAACCGTCAGACGTGCGCAGACAAGAGCTACACCGGTATTGAAAAGCGCAAAAATAGCAACGAGAGGTAGGACGAGAAGCCAGCTCCAACTGAGTTGGGCGCCAAGAATCAAACAATAGACATACATGACACCCAGCATTGGGGCCAACGTGAGCAGTTGTTGGAGCACTACCGACAACGGAAGCGTAATGCGTGGGAACGACAACGATTGAACCAAGGCCGTGTTTCCGGTGATCGACCTGGCACCTTGGCTCATCGACTGGCTGAAAAATTCGAACAGAAAGACACCGATGACGACGTACATCGGGAATCCCGGCGGCTTGCTGGCCCCTTGAAGGATCCCGAAGATCGCGCCGTACATCAGGGCATTCAGGGTTGGTTTGAGGACTACCCACAACATCCCCAGCCTATTTCGGCCATTGCTGGCCTCGATCCGGCTGCGTGCCAATTCGTAGGCGAAATCGCGCCTGCCCCATGCCTGCTGAATGTAGGGGACGAGTTTCGGACGCGCGCCGACTCGATGGAGCCCTTCAGGGCTGACGGAACTGACCACCGTCATGCGCTTTTGCTCCTCATTTTGTTGGGGTCTCAAGGTTATCGAAGTAAGAATCCATCTTATCCGAGCGTAATGCCTTCCCCACATTTTCGACCGCTTGCTTGTCCTCCAGCACAATGGACTGGCCGTCCGCTGAACGGGACTCGCCCGCGGTCGGAAGCGTAAAGGAATGAACATCGTTGGAACGGATGTTCTTCAGCTGAAGCCCCAGGCCGGCGATGGTCTGTGCATCGAAGGAATCGTCGAGGGTGAGATAGGGAGAGACCTTGTCGATGACCTGGTATAGCGTTCCCGGGTTGGTGAGGGTCTGTGCGGCCAGCATCTTGTCGATCACGGCGTTGAGGAACTTCTGCTGGTTCTTCACCCGTTGGTAGTCCCCGTCGACGAACGACTTGCGTTCGCGGACGAACCGCAAGGCCCGGTCACCTTCGAGGTTCAGCTCTCCGACGGGGTAGTAATAGTCGGTGTCGTTGGCAGTGAAAGCGATGTCGTTTTTCACCTTGACGCCGCCCAACGCCGTCGTCAGGTCCCGGAATCCTTGGAAGTCAACCACTGCGACATGATCGATCTTCGTGCCGAAGAGCCCTTCAAAGGTCTGCACGACGAGCGGAACTCCCCCGAACGCCATGGCGGAATTGATCTTGTTCTGCCCGTGCCCTGGGATATCCAGCCAGGTGTCACGCATCACCGACATGACATAAACACCCTTGCGATCTGCCGGCACGTGGACCAGCATCATGGTGTCCGACCGCTGGCCAGTGCCTCCATGCTCGATCACATCACCAGTGACCTGGTTGGCGCCACCAAAGTCCGCGCCCATGAGCAGGATGTTCATGGATGAGTCTCCGGGGTCCTTGACCGGGCGACCACCTTCATCGGGGAACGCCGACGCCAGAGTTTCGGTTTTCCCGTCAAAGGTGTTGGCGAGCGTAAAGATATACCCGCCGGCTACGACAGCAGCGACGACGACAACGGAAACGACGACAAGGATTACTGCTCGTGCCCGATGCTTCTTCGGGGATGCCATGCGGCGCGGGACATGCCCCGGTTCCGGCGTCGTGCTGTTCAAGTGGTCTCCCGTGGGGACGCATCCGTGCCGCCGTCAGACAAAACACGAAAGGTCGACCCATTCAAATAGTTGATAGTGCGTCAGCCATTCTAGATCCCTGGACTGGGAACCGGCTGTGCACCTGCGGTGACTGAAGTCTAGCGGTCCAGGTCCGCCACGAAGTCCTTCAGCCACGGCACCAAGTCGCCACAGAGGTCCTCGCGTTCCGCCGCCAGGGAGATCACTGCCTTGATATAGCTCAGTTTATCTCCCGTGTCATAGCGCCGCCCGCGGAAGACGACGGCGTAGACGCCACCGCCCGGCGCGTCGCTGGCTGCCAGCTCCTGCAAGGCGTCCGTGAGCTGGATCTCGTTTCCGCGGCCGGGCTTCGTCTGTTCCAGGACTTCGAAGACCGAGGGATGAAGGACATATCGTCCGATGACTGCGAGGTTGGACGGGGCGTCTGCCGGATCCGGTTTTTCCACCAGGCCGTTGACTCGTACGTAGTCCTGGCCGTCAACGGCGGTGACGTCGGCACAACCGTAGGCGCCGATCTGCGACGGTTCGACCTCCATCACGGCAATGACCGAACCGCCGGTTTCCTGCTGTACGCGGATCATCTCGCTGAGTAGTTCATCGCGTTCGTCGATGAGGTCATCGCCGAGCAAGACGGCGAAGGGCTCGTTTCCGACATGTAGTTTGGCGCAGAGGACCGCGTGGCCGAGCCCCTGGGGATCGCCCTGGCGAACGTAGTGGATGTCACCGAGTGCGGTGGCCTCTTGGACCAAGTCCAGTTTCTTCGTGTCGCCCTTGTCCGCAAGCACTGCCTCGAGGCTGGGAACCCGGTCAAAGTGGTCCTCCAACGCCCGTTTGCTGCGGCCGGTGATCATCAAGACATCGCTCAATCCGGCCTTTGAGGCCTCGGCAACGACGTATTGGATGGCTGGCTTGTCCACCACCGGAAGCATTTCCTTGGGCATGGCCTTGGTGGCTGGCAAGAAGCGGGTCCCCAATCCCGCAGCGGGGATCACTGCCTTCGTGATGCGCGTGGTCTCAGTCATGGGACTGACTTTACAAGATCAGACGCCAGCTAATGGACAAAACGTCACCGTCCATTGCGGAACCGGTTGACCACGGAGCGCGGCAAGTATTCGTCCACGTCGCCTCCCAGTGCCTGGACCTCCTTGATCAGGCTCGAGGAAAGATGCGCGTAACGGTTGTCGGCCGCAAGGAAAACGGTCTCAACACCCGTCAGATGCCGGTTCATTGCGGCCATGGGGATCTCGTACTGGTAGTCCACGACCGACCGGAGTCCTTTCACGATCGCGTCGGCACCTACCTCGCGGCAGAAGTCCGCCAGCAGGCCATCACCCATGGGCACCACCGTGATCCCGGCCAGCCCGGAGACGGTTTCACTGGCCATCGCGATGCGCTCTTCCTGGTCGAACCGGTACTTTTTGGCATAGTTGGTCGATACCGCCACCACCACCTCGTCGAAGAGGTTGCTGGCTCGGGCAATGATTTCCACGTGGCCCTTGTGGATGGGATCGAAGGATCCTGGGCAGACGGCTCGGCGCATACCTGCAATCTACCAATCACGACGACGATGGTCGGCAATAATCGTCACCTGGGTCGTGTCCTTGTCATACTGGTGCCCATGTCCCCTAGTTTTCCTTGGCAGCGCACAGCACAGGGTGCGAATCTTCTCGGCAGCGACGGTCACCTAGCAGCCACGATCTTCGAGGAGATCACCGTGCTCGCAGGGCGACATGACGCCATCAACCTGGGACAAGGATTTCCCGATACCGACGGGCCGGAGTTCATGGCCGAAGCAGCTGCCATGAACATCCGCTCCGGGCACAACCAATATGCTCCAGGGGCTGGCATCGCCGAACTGCGAGAGGCCATCGCCGGGCACCAGCAACACTTCTACGGCCTCTCCCCAGATCCGGGAACCGGCGTGGTGGTGTCCACAGGTGCCACCGAGGCCATCGCGGCCTCGGTCCTGGCCCTCGTCAACCCTGGCGATGAGGTCCTGACCTTCGAGCCCTTCTACGACTCGTACGGTGCGACCATCGCCCTGGCCGGGGGCATCCACCGAACAGTGCCCCTGAGGACTCCCGACTTCCAGCCTGATCCGGCTGACTTGGAAGGGGCCATCACCGCCAACACGCGCATGATCCTACTCAACAACCCCCACAACCCCACCGGCACGGTCTTTGGGCGTGATGTCCTCGAGCAGATCGTGGAGCTCGCCAACCGCCATGACGCCATCATCGTCTCCGACGAGGTGTATGAGCACCTGACCTTTGGCAATCCCCATGTTCCCGTGGCATCCGTCGACGGAGCGTGGGACCGAACCATCACCATCTCCTCTGCCGGCAAGACCTTTTCCTTCACCGGATGGAAGGTCGGATGGGCCACTGGCCCGGAGGACCTCATTGCGGCGGTACGCACCGTCAAGCAGTTCCTGAGCTACAGTTCAGGTCCCGCGTACCAGCCGGCCGTGGCCCAGGCACTCCAACTTCCAGACAGCTACTACGCGGACTTCGCCGCAGACTTGGGCGAACGCGGCACACAGCTGGCCGACGGCCTGGAGGCCTCAGGGATGGCCGTTTACCGTCCCCGGGGAACATACTTCGTGGTCGCCGATGTTGCCCCGCTCGGATTCGACGACGCCGCGGACCTGGCCCGCCGGATGCCGGAGGCCATCGGAGTCGCCGGCATACCCCTGTCGGTCTTCTGCCACGACGAGGGCGCCGAGGCAACTCGAACGCTGATGCGCTTCGCCTTCTGCAAGCGGCGCGATGTCCTCACCGAAGCAACCCGACGCCTGGCCGGCCTCCCACAGGCGCGACTCGCGTGAGTCGGCCGCACGGCAATATGCAACGGCGGTGGCTGGCCGGTGTCGGGGAACACGCACACATCGAACCGGACGCATGGGTGCCCGGGGCATGGGTACTTTCAATTGGCGGGGCCGAGCAATCACACGTCAACCTCGACAACCCCGCCGACATCTTTTACGAGTATCTACGCCGGCTGGCCAACCACCTGGACCTCCTCGCGGAGCCCGACGCCCCGCTGAAGGTCCTACACCTGGGAGCGGGAGCGTTGACGTTGGCCCGTTACTTGGAGTCGACGCGCCCGGGAAGCGAACAAGTGGCCGTCGACTCCGAACGTGAACTGCTTGGATTCGTCCTCGACACTCTCCCGGTACCTGCTGAAGCCAGGATTCGGCTAGTCATCGGCGATGCCCGGGAGGTCCTCGCTGACGAGCTTGCCGGCGAGAGATTCGAGGCCGTCGTCCTGGACGTCTTCGCCGGAGCCGATGCCCCCGAGCATCTGCGCGCAGACGAATTCCATCTCGAGATCCAGAGGGGTCTGACTCCCGGCGGCATTGCCTTGGTGAATGTGGGTGATGATCCGCCTCTGGCCTTCCTGCGCCAGCAAATATCTGCCATGGAGGAAACGTTCCAACAGGTCACCGTTGCTGCGCCGACAGAGCTGTTTGACCGCAACTATCCAGGGAACTTCATTCTGATGGGAACCGACACGCCATGGGATGCGGAGCGGATCAATGCCCTGCGGGCTCTCGGCCCACATCCCGGCAGTGTGCTGACCGGCATCGAACTAGACGGGTTCCGCAAACCATAGGATGGTTTCGCCGTACTTTTTCGACGACACCGCCACCAACCCATCTGGCCACACTGGTTCTGGCGACCGGCTGGAGCGTTCCAACACAACGAGCGCCCCCACATTCAGGAGCGGCACCAGGGACTGCAGCGTTGTGGCCAGTTCATCCTCGGTCAACGGGTAGGGCGGGTCCATGAATACCAGATCCCAGCCCCTGCCTGTCTCCGTTTCCGCGGCGAGGAAGGTGTTCACCGTTCCGCGTCGGACAGTCACGGTGTCGGAGCGCAGCAGTTTGTTCACCAGGGACGCGTTGGCTTGGCAGATGCCAATCGCCTTGGGTGCCTGCTCAACTAGGACGACAGCGCGAGCTCCGCGGCTCGCCGCCTCCACTCCGAGTGCGCCCGATCCAGCGTAGAGGTCCAGGACACGGGAGCCGTCCAGTTCATCCCGGCTTTCCAACCGGGAAAAAAGCGCTTCCTTGACACGGTCGGTGGTAGGCCGGGTCGCGTCACCCGGCACCGACTTGAGGCTTAGCCCACCGGCTGCCCCAGCAATAATCCGTCCCACGTTCGCCTATCCTCGTTCCAGAAATGCCTGCATATCCTCGTCCACCCAACTGTGGACCATGGCCACCAACCCAGGATGTGCCGCCATCCCACCGCTGCTGGCGACAATCTCCTCCGCATCGATGCGGGCGGCTTCGATGACCCGGCGATCGCGGACCACCCGGAGGATCTTCAGGGTGTTCTGTCCCCCGGACTGCCGGGACCCCAGGACGTCACCCTCCCGGCGTTCGGCAAGGTCGACTTCCGCCAGTGCAAATCCGTCGGTGGTCGCGGCCACCGCCTCCAATCGCCTGCGGGAGGGATGTCCGGGTGGCAGCCAGGTGGCCAGCAGGCAGGTGCCGGGCAACCCGCCGCGGCCCACGCGACCACGAAGTTGATGCAGCTGGGAGACTCCAAAGGAATCCGCGTCCAAGATGATCATGGCGGTGGCGTTATGGACGTCAACGCCGACTTCGATGACCGTGGTGGACACCAGGATGCCGGTCTCCCCCGATTCGAAGCCGGACATAGCTTCTGCCTTTTGCTCGGCGGACATCCGTCCGTGCAGCATGCCGACGCGGATGCCGGAGAACAAGGGCATGGTGCTGATGCGTTCAAACATCTCCTCGACGGTGGCCTTGGGCGGTGTCGGAGAGTCCGGCATGCCGTCGTCGTTTTCCGTGCCGCGCTCCCCTGGCGCCTCAGCAGCCATGTCCTCTTCACTAGCCTGCTCCGTGATGCGCGGACACACCAGATAGACCTGGTGGCCCTTCTCAACTTCCTCGCGCATCAGCGCGAACATCCGGTCCCGGTACCTGTCGTCGTAGAGGTTTGCCAGATATGTGCTGATAGGTGCCCTGCCCGACGGCAGCTCGGAGAGGCTACTGATCTCCAAGTCTCCGAATGCTGTGATGGCGACGGTCCGCGGGATCGGGGTAGCCGTCATCACCAGCATGTGGGGTTGCAGTTTTCCCTTGGCCCTCAAGGTGTCGCGCTGCTCGACACCGAAGCGGTGTTGTTCATCGACGACGACCAAGCCGAGCTCGGCGAAGAACACATTGTCGGAGAGCAAGGCATGGGTACCGATGACGATCCCGGTCTCACCGGACGCCACACGCAGCAGGACCTCCTTACGGCGGGCAGCTGGCATCGACCCGGTGAGCAGGTCCACCCGCGTGCCATCCGAGTCGCCATCTAACTGGCCACCACGGCCAAGGGGCCCGAGCATACGCGAGATGGATGCGTAGTGCTGTTGAGCCAAGACCTCTGTCGGTGCCATCAGGGCAGTCTGTCCTCCAGAATCAATGACCTGGAGCATGGCGCGCAGGGCGACGATGGTCTTGCCGGAACCGACTTCACCTTGAAGGAGCCGGTTCATGGGCCGATCTCGGGCCAGGTCGGCTGAGATCTCCAGCCCTGCGGTGACCTGTCCCTCGGTGAGTGCGAAGGGCAGCGAGTCCTCGAACCGGTTCAGGATCCCATCCATGCCCCCGACACGTGCGGTCGCCGGTTGTCGGAATCGATGGGCGCGACGTTCGGCCAGGGCCGACTGCAGTACGAGGGCCTCGTCGTAGCGGAACCGGTTCTTGGCGGCTTCGCCTTCGCCCACGGTCTCCGGGTCGTGGACCGTGTGCAGCGCGCGGGCCAACTCGGGCAGCTGGTGTCTCGCCCGGAGGAAACCCGGGACCGGGTCGGGGTAGGTGTCGGCATCAACGCCAGCCAGGACCAGGGCCATCATGGCGCGCAGTGTCTGGCTGGGGACCGCCGCGGTAGCGGGATAGATCGGGATGGGCCGGGGGTCTGCCTCCTCGGCCGTGTCCAGCAGCGCATATTCGGGTTGGGCGAGCTGGAGCGCGTGCCGGTACATCCCGACTTTGCCGCTGAACATGGCCACTGTTCCGGGAACCAGGTCCTTGGCCGCCTTGTAGCCGTTGAAGAAGGTCATGGTCAGGCGACCATGGGCCTGGCCGAGTTCGTCCTCGACGGTGACCTGCAAGAGCATGCCCTTGCGACGTTGCATCCTGCGCTGTTCCGAGGTGACGACCCGGGCCACGATCGTCACGGGTTCACCCAGTGGCAACTCCACGATGCGGGTCAGCTCGCCGACGTCAAGATAGCGGCGGGGAAAGTGATGCAGCAAGTCTCCGCACGTTTCGTATCCAAACGCCTTGTGGACGGAGCTGGCTGACTTCTCGCCCACGGCATTCCGAAGTGGGGTGGCCGGGCCGAATGCGGTCGATTCAGGCATCGTGGGTGTACAGGTCCGTAACTGAAATATTGACCGGGTCACCGGCTTGGCGGATGGCTCCGAGGGCATCGTCCGCCTGGGGGACATGGACATGGACGCGCCACCGGTAGCCATCGGCTCCGTCACTGACAGCACTCATCACCACGGATGTCCCGATGGCGTCCAAGCGGGCCCTTAACGTCGCCGCCTCGAGGGCATCGAGGGCGATGGTGCACATGACCTCTACCCCCTCCTCCGCGGTAGTGGCAGCATGGATGTGCGGATCTTGGATGCCATAACCATGAAGTGGCGTATAGCGGGACTCATCGAGGGGTTCTCCCGTGACTGCCGCATGGAGTGTGTCGATCACGAGCATCATCCCGACGGCCCCGGCGTCGACCACCCGGGCGTTCGTCAACGGACCGAGCTGGCTCTCGGTGCTGACCACGGACGTCAATGCGGCCGCGTGGACGGCATCGAGGACTTCTCGGAGATGTGCACGGCTGGATGAGTCGGCCGTCGACGTGGAGATGACCTCGCCTGCGGCACGGGCAGCAGCAGCCGCCACCGAGAGCATCGTGCCCGGTACCGGATCGCTCAAGGCCGACCAGGCACGGACGCGCCCTCGTTCGAGAGCGGAGGCGAGCAATGGACCGCTCAGGCGTTGGTGTCCGCGCAGCGGCTCGGAGAATCCGATGAGGTACACGGCCAGCAGGGTCCCGGAGTTGCCGCGAGCCGATTCCATCCCGGCACGACCAGCCGTGGCCAGGAATTCGCCGAGGTCATCGGTCTGCAAAACGGAGATCGCGTCGTGCGCGGTGCGGGCCGTGAGGTAGAGGTTGGATCCCGTGTCGCCGTCAGCCACCGGGAAAATATTGATGGCATCCAGCCGATCGCTGTGATTGGCCAGCGAACTCACCATGGACTCCAGCCAGCCTGCAGCCGCAGCCACTCCCGTGGCGATTTTGCCGGTCATGTTAGTTCCCCTCACGGGACAGTTAGAGGCCGTGCGATTGCACGAATTGGTCGACGTTGTCGTCGCCCAGCGCGGTTGCCAGTTCCTTGATGGCATCGTCGTCGGGGACCACGATGGATTGTCCGTCGGACGAACGTCCGGTACCAAGGTTTGGCAGGGTAAAGAAATGCATGTCCTTGCTGCGGACCCCGGCGAGTGACACCCCGAGTTTGCCCACCTCGGCAGCTCCAAAGCTATCGTCCACGGCAACGTAAGGGGAGATCTCATTGACAACGTCAGAGAGCTTGGAAGGGTTCGCCAAGGTTTCTGGAGTCATCAGCTTCGCCACCACGGCCTTGATGAAACTCTGCTGGTTCTTGACTCTCTGGTAGTCGCCGTCCTTGAATGACTTTCGCTCACGAACAAACGCCAGGGCCTTGTCGCCCTCTAGATGGGTCTGCCCTTGAGTGAAGTCGTAATGTCCATATCCTGAAGTGAAACTCGACGGGACGTTGACGTCGACACCGCCAATGGCTTCCGTCAGGCCCTTGAAACCTTTCATGTCAACGGACGCCACATGATCGATTCGCGTGTCCAGCAGCGTTTCAATGGTTTGAACCGCCAGGGGGACGCCGCCATAGGAGAAGGCTGCATTGATTTTGTGGGTTCCCTTGCCCGGGATCGGCACCCAGGTATCGCGCATGATCGAGGTGACGAATACGCCTTTTCGGTCTGCCGGTACGTGGACCAGCATGATCGTGTCAGAGCGTCCAGCGTTTGGAACCCCGTTCAGGTTTTCCTTCTCGCCCGAGCCGCCACCGGAATCACTCCCCAGCAACAGGATGTTCTTGGAGCCATCATCTTTCTTCTGGGGACGCTGCGTCTCGGCTGGAAACGCCGATTCGATCTTCTGGCTTTTGTCGTCGAAGCTCTTCGCCAAGGTGAAAAGATAGCCACCCGCGATGACCGCCGCAATGACCACGAGGGACAACAGAGTGATGATGGTCGCCCGGACCGGATGCTTCTTTTTGCGCTCCGGTTGCCCGTAGTCGTAATCCATGTTCTCTTCGGACATGTCAGCCTTTCGTAGCCATGCTAGCGGTACCATACTAGCGGTGACCAGACGCGATACAGTGGATGGGTGCGTTTGCCTGTTGATCTTCCTGCCCGCCGCCGGGCGATTTCTGCCCTGGTCCTTCTCTGTTCTGGTCTGGCACTGGCCGGGTGTTCATCCCCGGCCAATGTAGAATCCGCAGGTGACGCGTCGAACCCGCGGTGTGCCGACATGATGGTGACGATGCCGGATGACCTCGCTGGCTACAAATTGCGGGACACCACCAGCCAGGCAACAGCAGTCTGGGGTGATCCGTCGAAGATCATCCTCCGATGTGGAGTGAATGTTCCAGGTCCCACCACCGACCCCTGCGTGTCCGTCAACGGCGTTGATTGGGTGGCCAAGGAAGGCGACGTGGCCTGGACATTGACGACCTACGGCCGGACACCGGCCACCGAGGTACTTTTCAACCCCAACGAGGTCCCCTCAAGTTCCGTCCTCACGCAGCTTTCCAGCGCCGCGGAACGGATTCCTGCGGAGGGTCAGTGCACCAACCTCAGCAAGTCCGAGGACCTGCCGTAGGTTGCCAAGCTTTCCAGGACCAACGAGTGGGCGCCTATGGCCATCTTGAGATCTAGAGCAGTTCGAAACTGCTCGGTACGGGGAATCGCTCGTTCAAGAAATCCTCTACGACCCGATCGTTCTCATCAGCACTCGCTTTGGAGGCCGCAGTCAGGTTGAGACAAAAGACATCCAAGTCACGTCGGTTTCCAAGACGCCGTAGCCGGAAAGCCGTGTCCGAGCGACCAATGTCCACGTATGCGTATTTGATTCGCCCTTCAACGGCCTTCCCCTTCACATAAGCCAGATAGTGATATAGCGACGACGCGATTGAGAGATCGTCCGGATGCCGAAAGCGTGAATTCAAAATTCTGTTAAATAGTCGGGGCTCGTCTTCCTCAAACTGTTCCAGAATGCTCCGTATTTGGGCGTGCGGCGTGTGCTTGAACTTGTTTGTAAGTACTCTGCCCGATTCTCCGAGCATGTACTCTCGGTTATTCTTGGCCGCAGCAGCAACTGGCATATCGATCTCGCTCGCTCGATCCAGGTCCAGTGTTTCCTGAGACGGAAAAAACTTGGACAATCCACTACTCGTGAAAAATAGCGTAGGAGAGACCGGACGAGCGAAAAAAATGTCATCGTTCAGGTATAGATACTTCTCGGAAAGTCCCGGTATTCGGTGAAGCTGCGACTCAATCGCATGCGAATTGAATACGGGCAGCCCCTCACAATCCGAAAAAATCTCCTTATGATCCACGATGGTGATCTTCGAATGAGCTGCATCCACCCAAGGCGGAATCTGTCCATCAGTCACGATGTAAATGTGTCGAACCCAATTTGCGTACATCTCGACTGAACGAAGGGAATATTTCAGTTCGTCCCGGCTGGAATACCTCGAGGGAGAAGCTGCGCTTTCGTGGAACGCGGAAACATCGGTCCAAGAAAGCGCCGCCTGCTTGCGCTCCAACCAAAGGGGATCGGATCCGTCGACCCATGTATAGACCACATCTATCGGTTCCGTAACCTGCATCAGGAGCGGACCCCCAAGTTCCAGGAAGTGGCCAGGACTGGTTTGGGCGTCGTTCCATTGTGAGGTACTAAGGGAACTGACTATGCTCTTTTCATGCGACGGCGAAGAAAATAGCCTTCCCGAGCAGCCATCTGCGACTTCACCGCCCCCAGCTGCGGAAGAAACGCTGGTCCAGACTTGAATGCTCACAAATTCGCGGTGATTGGACAGGGTTACTCCCCGTCTAGTAATGCAGCGCCTCCCCGCGATATAAGCAACAACGCCGCGCTTTTGCTCAAATCGGCTACTGCCCGTGAAAGCCGATGGCAATATCTGGGCAATTTGCCTGTCCACAAACCAGCCATCTGTGCCGGTCAATTCTGACAGAGTCGAGGCAATCGAAGCAGAACTCTCGCGCCGAACTACAACTGTGGAGCGAAAAGCATCAGCGGATGGAACGGTCACATATTCGATGCCGGCTGCAGAAAGCGATTCTTGGATAATCGCAAGGTTTTCTGCACCGACGGCCATCGAGTCGTAGGCACGATCAACTACATGAAAGCGTCCGCCTGAACTACACCCCCGATTTCCCAAGAGTACGTTGTGCCTCGCACGCAATCGGCGAACCAGAGCCAGCATTCCATAGGCAGCATTGCTTAGGGCGGCGCGTTGACCTAAGGACAAAAAACGAAAGCACCACAGTCTTGCGCTTCTGACAAGTGAACTCCCAAAAACCACGGCACCGATAACCGCATCCCCCCCCGACTGTGCTTTGGTATAACCCTCAGCAGACTAGCTCCTAGTGTTCTCCAAAACTCGATTGTGCAACCCGATAATGGGTCCCCGACTCAGCAACTACACCGTTCTCTGAATTTTCGGAACGACTACCTTAGGCCTGTACGCCGGTTCATCGCGAGCCAGATCAGCTCGTCGACCAGATCGGCGTAGTTAATCCCGGTCTCACCCCAGATCCGCGGGTACATGCTGATCGGAGTGAATCCGGGCATGGTGTTGATCTCGTTGATCACCCACCGGCCATCCTCGGTGTAGAAGAAGTCCACCCGGGCCAGCCCCTCCCCGCCGATGGCGTCGAAGGCCACGGCTGCGTGATCGCGGATCGCGGCGACCTGGTCTGCCGGTAGGTCAGCCGGGCAGCTCAGCTCCGCTGCTCCCCCGTCGACATACTTGGCGTTGAAATCATAAAAGGTATCGGAACCTGCAGTGACGGCGATTTCACCCGGCAGTGAAGTCCGGGGCAACTCCGAACCGCGTCCCTCGAGGACGCCGCATTCGATCTCGCGCCCGACGATTCCTTCCTCGATGATGACCTTTGGGTCGTGCTCCCGGGCCGCTTCAATGGCCTCTACCAGCCCCGCATCGTCTGCGACGCGACTGACGCCGACGGAAGATCCTGCACGTGCCGGCTTAACAAAAAGCGGGTAGGCCAGGCGGGATACACGGGCCAGGGCGCCGTCACGGTCGCGCTGCCACTGCTTGTCAGTGATGACCTCGTAGGGACCCACGTCGAGCCCAGCAGCTTCGAAAGCGAGCTTGGCGAAGTGCTTGTCCATGCCAATCGCGCTGGCGGCTACTCCTGAGCCGACGTAGGGAATATCAGCCAACTCGAGCAGGCCCTGCACCGTCCCATCCTCGCCGAAGGAGCCGTGCAACACGGGGAACACGACGTCCACGGAACCGAGGCTCCGGAACGCGCCCGTGGCGCTGTGGCCGATGAGCTCGCTGCCGCCGTCGGTCCGGGCCAGCTGCAAGGATTCACCACTGGGTTCAATCTCCGGGGAGTTCCCGGAACTCAGCGACCAGGACTCGGGGTCGGTTTCGGTGATCGTCCACTGGCCCTGCCGGGTGATCCCAATCGGCAGGACATCATATTTCGAGTCATCCAGTACACGCAGGATGCCGGCAGCCGTGACGCAGCTGACGGCGTGTTCTGGTGAGCGACCGCCGAAGAGCAGCGCCACTCGCGTCCTGGTTTCGTTCTCCTGGTTCATGAGGCTTCTCCTTCGGATTTCAGTTCCCGTCCCAGAAGGCGCTCTGCCATATCGGAGACTGTCAGCTGGCCCTCGAGGACCATGACAACCGCTTCGGTGATGGGCATCTCCACATCGACGCTGCGGGCCCGATCCAGGACAGCACGTGCGGACTTGATGCCTTCAGCCGTCTGGGTCATCACCTCGTTGACCTCATCGAGGCTGAGCCCGCTCCCCAGGTGGCGGCCGGCCGTCCGATTGCGTGACAGGGGCGATGAACAGGTGGCAACAAGGTCGCCCAATCCGGCCAGCCCTGACATGGTTTCAAGTTTTCCGCCAATGGCCAGCGCCAGCCGGGTGGTTTCCGCCAGACCGCGGGTGATGACGGAGGCTTTGGTGTTGTCACCCATGCCGCGGCCGTCGCAGATGCCCACGGCAAGGGCAATGACGTTTTTGACGATGCCGCCGATTTCCACACCGATGAGGTCGGTGTTCGTGTACGGCCGGAAGTAATCCGGTGAGCACGCATTGGCAATCCAAGCGGCCGTGTCCTCGTCGGGACACGCCACGACCGAGGCCGTCGGCTCCTGCCGGGCGATTTCCATCGCCAAGTTGGGACCGGATACCACGGCGATCGCATTCTGTGGCCAGTCGAGCTCCTCGGCGATTACTTCGGTCATCCGCGCGTCGGTCTCGCGCTCGAGCCCCTTCATCAGCGAAACGATCACGGCACCGGCGGGGATCAGGTTCCCGATCTCCCGCAGTTGTCCGCGGAGCTGCTGCGCCGGGACTGCCAGAACCACCATTTCCGCGTTTTCTAGGACGACGGCGGCATCCGTGGAGGCAGTGATGTTCTCCGGGAGTCGGGTTTCCTTGAGATAGGTCGCATTCGTGTGCCGAGTGGTGATCTCGTTGGCGACCTCGGGGCGACGAGCCCACAGCTGGACCACTGTCCCATCGTTGGCGCAGGAATCGGCCAGGACCTTGGCGAACGTCGTTCCCCAACTTCCGGCGCCCAGAACGGCGATCTTGCGTGGTGCGGGCCTCAACGAGTTCCTCCCTGTTCGTCATCAGCGTGTTTGCCGTCTAGTGCCATCCGGCCGGTGGCGGCCTGTCCATGGGCGCTAGGGTCCCATAAAGTGGGCGGCGGCGTTTCGCCGCGCAGGATGGCGACCTGCTCAGTGAGCGCCTTCATGATCCGGGTGGTTGCCTCGTCCAGAACAGTTCGGGTCAGCGGCCGCTCTCGAAGGTCGGCTAAGTCTACCGGTTCGCCCACCAGGACGTGGACGCGTTTGCGGGGGAAGATCTTCAATGACTTGCCATAGCGGGGCAACACCTGCTGCGCGCCCCAATGGGCGATCGGGACCACGGGAGCCCCGGTCTGCAAGGCCAGACGGGCAGCGCCGGTACGCCCGCGCATCGGCCATTCGTCCGGGTCCCGAGTCAGCGTTCCTTCTGGATAGATGATGATGACGTCACCAGCATCGAGCACTTCCCGGGCGACTGCCAGGGATCGGTTGGCGTTGGCTGTTGACCGGGTCACCGGGATCTGGCGCGAAGCGCGCAGTGCACGGCCAACAACCGGCACCTTGAACAGCGATTCCTTGGCAAGATACCGCGGCAGTCGCCCGTTGCTGTAGAAGGCGTGCCCGACGACGACTGGATCGATTTCCGTCACGTGATTCGGGCAGGCGATGAACCCACCCTCAGGTAGGCTCTCGAACCCGTGCCACGTCTTGGCCAGCAGCAGGTTCATCAGTGGTCTGGCGATACCCGCCATCACAGCGAAGACCAGGCGTTGCCCCGGTTGTCCTTTCATCAGTGCCTAGGCGATTTCGCCGATTTCGACGCGGGCACCCAGGCCATGGAGCTTCTCCAGGAACTTCTCGTAGCCGCGGCTGATCAACTCGATGCCCGTCACGTGGCTGGTCCCGTCGGCGGCCAGGGCCGCAATCAGGTGCGAGAAACCGCCGCGCAGGTCGGGGATGTCAATATCCCGGCCGACAAGCTGCACCGGCCCGGTGATGACCGCCGAGTGCTGGAAGTTGCGCTGGCCAAAGCGGCAGGGAACCGCGCCGAGGCATTCGCGGTGCAGCTGGATGGTTGCCCCCATGCGCACCAGCGCGTCGGTGAACCCGAAGCGATTCTCATACACGGTTTCGTGGACGATCGACACCCCGTGGGCCTGGGTCAGCGCCACTACCAACGGCTGCTGCCAGTCGGTCATGAAACCGGGGTGCACGTCGGTTTCCAGGACCAACGGCTTAAGTTCACCGCCGGGGTGGAAGAAGCGGATGCCGTCGTCGTGGACCTCGAAGTCGCCGCCGACCTTGCGGTAGGTGTTCAGGAAGGAGGTGAGATCCTGTTGGTCGGCGCCTTCCACGTAGATGTCACCACGGGTGACCAGCGCCGCGGAAGCCCATGAGGCGCCCTCGTTGCGGTCAGGGATGGCCTTGTGGTTGTAGCCATGCAACTGGTCGACACCCTCGATGCGGATGACCCGATCGGTCTGCACGGTGATGATGGCGCCCATCTTCTGCAACAAGGCGATGAGGTCCATGATTTCCGGTTCGACGGCTGCGCCGACGAGCTCGGTGATGCCCTCGGCGCGGACTGCCGTGAGCAAGACCTGCTCCGTGGCGCCGACACTCGGGTAGGGCAAGGAGACCTTGGCGCCCTTGAGCCCATGCGGGGCGCTGATGGCAATGCCATTCGGCCGCTTATCCACCACGGCGCCGAAGTTGCGCAGGACTTCCAAGTGGAAGTCAATGGGCCGGTCGCCGATCCGGCAGCCGCCCAGATCTGGAATGAAGGCTTCACCGATGCTATGGATCAGTGGTCCGCAGAACAAGATGGGAATGCGAGAGTCACCGGCATGGGCGTCGATCTCGTTTGACGGGGCCGTCTTGGCACCCTGGGGGTCCATGGTCAGGTCGCCGGTCTCCGGGTCCTTGCTGACCTTGACGCCGTGGATCTTCAGCAGGCTGGTAACGACCTCGACGTCCTTGATTTCCGGGACGTTGCGCAGTACTGACGGCGTATTTCCGAGCAACGCGGCGACCATCGCCTTCGGTACCAGGTTCTTGGCCCCCCTGACCTTTACTCTCCCCTTCAGCGGCACTCCGCCGTGGATAGTCAGGACCTTGCCCATGTATCAAAACCTCACACTTGTTTGGGTTCTTCGAGATCTCCGAAGGTTCCCGGTAAGCATACAGCCACCACCCCCCGCGCCCCCGGCACAACGGGCCGTGCCCGCGCCGCGATTCGCTGTCGGCGGAAGTGGCCGGCGACCCTCAGGAGTATTGCGCGGGCAGCGTCCGGGGCTTCCAGCCCGGCCGTGTCTCCTCGTAGGCAGTGATGCTGGATTCCTGCTGGAGGGTCAGCCCGATGTCATCCAGCCCCTCCATCAGGCGCCACCGCGTGTAGTCGTCGATTTGGAAGGGGGCCACGATGGATCCGCACGTCACGGTCCGCGATGCGAGATCCACGGTGACCTGGGTGCCAGGGTGGTTGTCCAGCTCCTTCCAGATGAGCTCGATATCGCCTTGGGCAACCTGCGCGGCAACGAGCCCCTGCTTGCCGGAGTTTCCCCGGAAAATGTCACCGAACCGGGAAGAAAGCACGGCACGGAACCCATAGTCCTTCAGCGCCCAGACCGCATGTTCGCGGGAGGAACCAGTGCCGAAGTCAGGACCGGCGACCAGCACCGAGCCGGCTGAATAAGCTTCCTGGTTCAGCACGAACTCCGGGTCCTTGCGCCAGCGGGCGAAGAGCGCATCGTCGAAGCCCGTCCGAGTGATCCGCTTGAGGTAGACGGCGGGGATGATCTGGTCGGTATCGATGTCGGACTGCCGCAGCGGTACGCCGACGCCGGTGTGGGTGGTGATCTTTTCCATGTTCGGGTGTCCTTACGCGGCCGTGGCGGCGGCAGCGCCGTCGATCGGGTCCAAGTCGGAGGGTGAGCTGAGCGTGCCGCGGACCGCGGTGGCGGCGGCGACCAGCGGGGAAACCAAGTGGGTGCGCCCGCCCTTGCCCTGGCGGCCCTCGAAGTTGCGATTGGAGGTGGACGCGCAGCGCTCGCCCTCCGCCAGCTGATCGGGGTTCATCCCCAAGCACATGGAGCATCCGGCGAATCGCCATTCGGCGCCGAAGTCCTTGAAGACCTGGTCCAACCCCTCGGCTTCGGCCTCCAGCCGGACCCGGGCGGAACCGGGAACGACGATCATGCGGATATCCGGGTCCTTCTGCCGGCCTCGGATGATGTCCGCGGCGGTGCGCAGATCCTCCATGCGGGAGTTCGTGCAGGAGCCCAGGAATACGGTGTCCACGCGGATGTCCTTCATCGGCGTTCCTGCGGTCAGGCCCATGTAGTCCAGGGCACGCTCGCAGGCGGCGCGGGCGTTCTCGTCCTCGAAGTCCTCCGGGGCAGGGACCGGACGGGACAGCGAAACGCCCTGTCCCGGGTTGGTCCCCCAAGTAACAAAGGGTTCGAGCTCGTCGGCATTGATGTTAACCTCGGCGTCGAATGCGGCATCGTCGTCGGTGCGCAGCGTCTTCCAGTACTCGACCGCGGCAGTCCAGTCCTCGCCTTGCGGCGCGTGAGGACGCCCTTCGAGGTAATCAAAGGTGGTTTGATCGGGCGCGACCATGCCCGCACGGGCCCCTGCCTCGATGGACATGTTGCAGATGGTCATACGTGCTTCCATGGAAAGTGCGCGGATGGCAGAACCGCGATATTCGAGCACGTAGCCCTGCCCGCCGCCGGTGCCGATCTTGGCGATGACGGCCAAGATGATGTCCTTGGAGGTCACCCCGGGCCTCAGCGCCCCCTCGACGTTGATCGCCATGGTCTTGAACGGCTTGAGCGAGAGCGTCTGCGTGGCCATGACATGCTCGACCTCGGACGTGCCGATGCCGAAAGCCAACGCACCAAAGGCGCCATGCGTGGAGGTGTGCGAATCGCCGCAGACGACGGTGACGCCCGGCTGGGTCAGACCGAGCTGGGGCCCGACCACGTGGACGATACCCTGCTCCTTGTCGCCCAGTGAGTGCAGGCGGACGCCGAACTCGGCACAGTTGGTGCGCAGGGTTTCGATCTGAGTACGGGACGTCAGATCGGCGATCGGCTTGTCGATATCCAGCGTGGGTGTGTTGTGGTCCTCGGTGGCGATCGTCAGATCAGGCCGACGCAGCGGTCGTCCCGCCAACCGCAGTCCCTCAAACGCCTGAGGAGAGGTCACCTCGTGAATCAAGTGAAGGTCGATGTAGATGAGGTCCGGCCGCTTGGCCTCGCCTTCTCCGCCACCTTCCTGGACCACGTGGGCGTTCCATACCTTTTCGGCCAACGTCTGGGACGTTCCGACGGATACCTGCGGTGACGACATATCGGTTTTCCTCCTGAAATCTTGCCTCCATACAAGGAAACCACCGCGCTTGCATGGCGTGCCAGCACTTCGGCGTGCATCTCAAATGCTGAGACGGTAGTATCAGATCATGGACACACCCAGCGGAGTCGGAGTCATCGACAAGGCAGCGCTCGTGCTCGACTCGCTCGAAGCGGGCCCCATCAGCCTCGCCCAACTGGTGGCGGCGACCGGCTTGTCACGTCCCACGGTGCACCGGCTCGCCCAGGCCCTGGTTCATCACCGGTTAGCGGCCAAGGACATCCACGGACGGTTCATGTTGGGCAGCCGCCTCGTGGAGCTGGCCTCCGCTGCCGGCGAGGATCGACTCATCGCCGCGGCCGGACCGCTCCTGATCCAGCTGCGCGACGCGACAGGGGAAAGTTCACAGGTATTCCGGCGCCAGGGCGATCACCGCGTCTGCGTGGCCTCGGCCGAACGACCGGTGGGCCTGCGCGACACCATTCCGGTGGGAACACAGCTGTCCATGAAGGCCGGCTCCGCCGCACAGGTGCTCCTGGCGTGGGAGGACCACGAGCGCTTGCTCCACGGTCTGAACCATGCACGTTTCTCCCCCACGATCCTGGCCGGTGTTCGCCGTCGCGGTTGGGCGCAGTCACTCGGGGAACGCGAGCAAGGCGTCGCCTCGGTTTCGGCACCGGTTCGCGGGCCGTCCGGCCGGGTGATCGCGGCCGTGTCGATCTCCGGTCCCATCGAGCGGCTGACTCGTCAACCGGGCAAGGCACACTCAGGGATTGTCTGCGCGATTGCAGCGCAACTCAGTGAGGCGCTGAAGAAACCCACCGCCTAGCCCGTTCCGGTGCCACGGTGATCAGCGCGGTCAGCACCCTCTTGGTATGCACTGCGTCCTCCATGCTGAAACTTCTGCCGGGGGGGGCGGCGACGTACTGCTGGAGATCGTCGTTGGGCCTTCCTCTCGAGATGCCCGCCGCTTGCGCTCATAGAGCAGAAGGCCCGGGTCGCCAGGCGTCTGCGCACCAACGCGTGGCTATTCGAAGTGATCCCATCCAGTGGCGTCCACCCGTGCTCCATCGAGAAACAGGAATCCACCCGACGTCCGCTGCACTACACGCCCAATCGGGGTGAAGACGCCGGGTATCGATGTCGAGGGCGGGAAAGTCGCCAGCAGCGCAAAGTCCTCCCCGGCTTGGAGGACGAATTCCTCAGGATTACGGCCCGCACGGCGCGCCCAGTCCATGACGCCCCCTGCTGCCGCATCGACCAGCTGATTCCGGACCACATCGATGGCCACGCCACTGGCGTGGGCCAGGCGGGGAAGATCGCGAAGGAGTCCATCAGAAATATCCATCATCGCCGTAGCGCCGTGCCTCGCTGCCTCCGGGCCGGCGGACAAATCGGGTCGAGGGCGCATCTGCCCGGCGATGAAGAGATGCGAGTCATTTGGCTCGGGGCCCTCCGGTTCGCTGGACTCCAAGAGCTCGAATCCCGCCGCTGCTGCACCCAGCATTCCGCCGACGGCCACCACGTCACCTACTTGTGCACCACTGCGCAGCACTGGATCTGTCGTGACGATCCGCCCCGTCACTGCAGTTGTCACGGAGAGCTCACCACCCCGGCTCAAGTCGCCGCCGGCAATGACGCACTCGCCGGCGCCCAATTCGCGGACTGCCGCGCTGAATCCGTCGGCAAAATCCTCAACCCATCGGACCTCGGTCGTGGAGGGAATCGTGAGGCTGATGACAGCGGAGGTGGCGATGGCGCCCATGGCGTTGACATCAGAAAGGTTCTGCGCCGCAGATTTCCAACCCACATCGAAGCCTGTCGAACCATGGCCGCTGGGCCAGTTCAAGCGGAAATCCTGATTTTGGACCATGGTGTCGATGGTAAAGACGAAGCGGCCTCCGGGCGCTGCAATGACCGCTGCATCATCACCTGGCCCCAGCAACGGTGGCGCGCCTTGCAATCGAGGGAGGATCCGTTCCAGCAGTCCTGACTCCCCGATTCCCGCGACGGTGATGCCCGGTGACGTCTGCGGCCTATCCACGTGCCCTCGCGACTGCAGATGTGAACTCATTGAAACGCCGGACCTCATCACGGACGGGGGCGACCACGGAACGCTCCGCCACTGACGCAATCGAAGTCCTGAGCTTCTTCCGTGCTGTACGTGCCCGCCCGGCGGCAGCGGCGCGGGCGAGGAAGCCGGCCGTCAGGCCCAGCAGAACACCCAAAAGCAGCCCTCCGATGAGCATGATCGTCGGGACCGGAAAACCTTCGACTCGGGGAGCTGCCGGAACGTCGAGTTGAAGGTAACCCATCAACGCCAATGCTCCCAGCCACCCGGCTCCACCTACGGCAACAGCCAAGGCCAGCCACTGGACGATGCCGATGACGGGCCACCACCAGGAACCACGGCCAGCCGAAATGTCAGTGGATGCAATGGCCTGGTCCAGTGCGTCGGGCAGCTCCCGCGAGCTGGAACGGGCCGCTCGTCTGATCGATCCCCGCCAGGTATCGGGTGCTCCGACACTGATGCCGTCCGCGAAGGCACGTACTGCCGAATCGGCCTGGGCACGTTGGGCGGCGCCGGGCACGGGAAGCGATGTCCGGTTCATTTCCGGATTGATGTCGCGACGCCTCAGGTTCAAGCGCCGCAACGGGTCTGGTCGCAGTCGTCCAATCCAGCGCGTGACGGGCCACCCGGTCCTGGCCGTCGCATGCAATCTGTAGGACTTCCGGGTTGCATTCACGACGGTTTCCACGCCCGAGGCTTGTGCCAGCTCGCCGGCCAGGCGCGTTACATCGGTGGCTCGGGGCTCTGACAGGCCGTGTCCCAGCGCTGGCGAGTCGTCCTGGCCACCAGCGTCGTCAGACAACCCGCGCGCCGCCGCGGAGACGTCTTGCAGTGCTCGATCGGTAGCAGCGGCCCTTGCCACCGCGAAGCCGGCGATGGCTTCGCGCAAATCATCGATGCCCTCACCGGTCGTTGCTGAAACCGCGTGAAGACGAGGACGTCGTAGCCCATCGGCTGCGAGGATTCCCCGCAGCGATTCCAAGACGGGAGCGCGAGTATCTGCGCGCAGGCGGTCGATCTGGTTGAGGACGACCAGGGTAATGCCGGCGTACGCCGCGAGCGGCCGGATGAAGTCATGATGGACCGCGGCGTCGGCATATTTTTGCGGGTCGAGGACCCAGACCAATACGTCGACCTGTCCTGCCAACCGTTCTGCGGTTTCACGGTTCGCCGTGGCTGTCGAGTCGAAGTCCGGCAGGTCAAGGAGGATCAGTCCGCTGGCTTCCTCGCTCCGTCGCCGCCAGACTCCGGTCGTGGCCGACTGGAACGGCGTATCCAGCTGGTGGCGTTCCGTGACTTGCAGCCAGTCCAGGAGGTCGCCACTTCCCTCGGCTTGCCAGACCCCGGCCAACGTATGGCTGGTCGTCGGACGGGTGGGAGCCGCGCGGGCAAGCTCCCGGCCGGTGACTGCGTTGAACAGCGAGGACTTACCGCTGCCCGTTGCACCGAAGAACCCGACGACGGTGTGTTCCGCGGACAACGACCTGCGGGTGCCCACCTGTTCCAGAACATGCTCTGCCTGCACGACGGCGTTATTGGATACACGGTCCTGGCCAAGATCGGTCGCTTCCCGGAGCGCTTCGATGCGTTCGGCCAATGAGATGGAATCCGCGGCCTTGTTCGACCGGGTCATGCCGTCGCCTCCCGGCTCCGCCGTGCCAGCTGGGACAGCCGTCCGGCCACTGATTCGACCTCGTCAATGTCGTCTGACGAGGGGACGTCTTCCAAGGTGGCCAGAAAGCGCTCGGCCTCCCCTGCCAACAGAGTTGCCACGCGCTTGTTGAGCCCGGCCCTGGCTTCCTTGGCAAGGCGGCGGACGGCGTCTTCACCGAAGATGGATTCCAGGAGCTTCTGGCCTACCACCGCGGTTCCGCCGGCAATGCCGACTTCCAGCCCGGTCAGTCCAGCCGTGGAGGCGAAGACAACAACCATCAGGGCCACGGCGACGCCGTTGACACCGAAGGACACCATCCTGGCGGTGAATCGTTTACCCGCGCCCTCGGCACGGATGAGGCCCAGGACCTCGCCCTGCCAATCGCGGATCTCTGCCGCAACTCGGGTATCGAAATGCGGAGACGTAGTTCCCAGGTCCGCATGGGCAACCAAAGTGCGCCCTGCAGGATCCGATCGCCAGAAGGCCTCTGCTTGTTCTGCTGCCTTGGCGGCTTCGTCGACGACGACCGCATGGAGGCCGGTTTCGATGGCTTGTTCCACGTTCTCTACGGGTTGCGGACGACCGGTGAAGAAGGCACCGATACGGTCCCGGAGTTTTCCGATCCCTGTTTCCAGTGACCTGAAGAATTCTCCGGTCCCCACGAAATCCTGCCACCGGGCCAACACTTCACCCCGGAGCAGCGTGCCTTCCGTGGTCGCTACCCCGATGCGCTGGGAGGCCGCGTCGTAGGCCTCGGCGACCCGTCTGCTCAGTTCCCTTCCAACGTCGCGTTGTTCACGTTCGGCGCTGGCAATCTCCGACATCTGCTGCCCCAGTTGCGCTACAGCACCGGTCAGGGTCTTCCGGGCAATGGCGGCCCGGCCGCTGCTGTCTGCAGCGATGGCCGTCAGCCAGGCGCGAATCGGCTCCACGGCGTCCGTGGACAGCATGTCCACGGCGTCGAGATCTGACTCGGGAACGGTGAAGAGCACTGCATCAGCCAGGCCCTGCCGATCCAACATGGAGCGGAGATCCGCAGCGACTTCGTCCCCGACCCCCGACGGGACGCGGTCCAGGATGATGGCCAACGTGATCTCCCGGGAGGCAGCCTCGGCCAACACCCGCCACGGAACGGCATCTGCGTAACGGTTGGCGGTGGTGACGAAAAGCCACAAATCGGCCGCGGCGAGCAATTGCCCGGCCAACTGCCGGTTGGCGTCGGATACCGAATCGATGTCGGGCGCATCTAGCAAGGCGATGCCCTGTGGCACCGACCCCTGGCCCACCAACACCAGAGATTGTCCGCCGATCCGTTCCTGGCCGCCCGGATCCGAGATCGCGCCGTCGTCGGCTCCAGGCAGTGCACCACCGGGTACCACGGAGCCGGTAATCCGCGGCAGGCCCGGTAGGATGCGGTCGCCCTCGAACCAGCCCCTATCGTGAGGATGGTGCAGAAGAATTGGTTGGCGTGTGGTGGGCCGGATGGCACCGGAGCGCGTGACGGGGTGGCCGACCAACGCATTCACCAACGTCGACTTCCCGGCCCCCGTGGACCCGCCGACGACAGCCAACAGCGGAGCCTCGAGGCTCCGATACCGGGGCAGGATGTAATCGTCGAGTTGCACCACCGCGGAAGACAACGCCTGCCGTACTTCGACCGCGCCCGGAAGCTCCAACGGAAGGCGGACGTCATGCAGAACGTCCAGGCAATCCTGCAAAAGACCCACAGCTGCTTCAGCAGCGTGGCCAGCACTCTCGTCGGTATTCACAGGTACATCATGCCAAACCGGTGAAGATCAGTCTGGCAGGCGCTGCAATGACACGGGGCGATGACATAACCCGGTGTCGAAAAACAGAAATCGCAGCACACCGAGAAGGCGTGCTGCGATTTCACTCACGTGACCCCAGCGGGATTCGAACCCGCGTTACCGCCGTGAGAGGGCAGCGTACTAGGCCGCTATACGATGGGGCCGCATAGCTTGCATCCACTACGGGGCGATGCTTCCCTGTTCTTGCGAACGTGACCCCAGCGGGATTCGAACCCGCGTTACCGCCGTGAGAGGGCAGCGTACTAGGCCGCTATACGATGGGGCCATAGCTTGCCCGGCATACTCCCCGGACAATGCCAGCCGGCGCAGTATCTGCTCCGGCTGTAGCGCTGGGATACCAGGACTCGAACCTAGAATGTCGGTACCAGAAACCGATGTGTTGCCAATTACACCATATCCCAATGGTTTGCCGGGACCCGTTCCCTGCCCTTTCGGGCTGTTCCCGGTGCCTCAGCACGAGTAATTACTTTACCCGAGGGTCCCGGCAAAACCAAAATCGTCTACGGCCACCGCCGCGGCGGACGTCAGACCAGCGTTTCCTTGAAGGCCTTCAGCCGGGCAAGCGAGGATTCCTTGCCCAGGATCACCATGGACTCGAACAGTGGCGGTGATACGCGCTTTCCCGAGACTGCGGTGCGCAACGGACCGAAGGCAAGGCGAGGTTTGATGCCCATTCCCTCGATCAGTGCCGAGCGGAGCACACCCTGGATCGACTCGGCATCCCAGGCGTCCAGTCCAACCAACGCGCCAACAGCGGTGTCCAGCACTTCGTCGGCGTTACCGGGCATGCCCTTCAAGGCATCCTGGTGGATGACGATTTCATCATCGCCACGGAAGAGGAACTCGATCATGTCGGGAGCCTCACCCAACAAGGTGATGCGTTCCTGGACCAGAGGCGCCGCCTCGTCGAGAATGCGGGCCTCATCGTCGGTCAATGTGGCGCCTGTCAACCCTGCACGGTTCAAGTAGGGAACCAGTCGATCGCGGAAGTCCTGTGCCTCAAGCAGGCGCACATGGGTGCCGTTGATGGCCTCTGCCTTCTTCAAGTCGAAGCGCGCCGGGTTGGCCAGCACGTCGTGGACGTCAAAGGCCTCCACCAGCTGCTCGCGGCTGAAGATGTCCTCGTCCGCGGACAGGCTCCACCCGAGCAACGCCAGGTAGTTCAGCAGCCCCTCGGGGATGAACCCGCGGTCACGGTGCAGGAACAGGCTGGATTCCGGGTCACGCTTGGAGAGCTTTTTGTTGCCCGCACCCATGACATAGGGCAAATGCCCGAAGAGGGGCATGTACTGGGCGATGCCCACGTCGATCATGGCCCGGTAGAGGGCGATTTGCCGGGGTGTGGACGAGAGGAGATCCTCGCCTCTCAGGACATGGGTGATGCCCATCAATGCGTCGTCCACGGGGTTGACCAGCGTATACAGGGGTTTGCCGTTGGCTCGGACGACAGCGAAGTCCGGAACGGTTCCCGCCTTGAATGTGATTTCACCGCGGACCAGGTCCGTGAAGGTCAGGTCCTCGTCCGGCATGCGGAGCCGAAGCACCGGTTCACGTCCCTCGGCACGGAAGGTCGCAACCTGCTCGTCGGTCAGATGGCGATCAAAATTGTCGTACCCGAGTTTGGGGTCCTGTCCAGCCGCCCGATGGCGCGCTTCGACTTCCTCCGGCGTGGAGAACGACTCGTACAGATGACCAGCACCCCGCAGCTTGGCGATCGCATCCTGGTAGATATCGGCACGCTCGGATTGGCGGTAGGGCTCGTGCGGTCCGCCCACGGCCACGCCTTCGTCCCACGTGATGCCCAGCCAGTCGAGCGCGTCAAGCAACTGCTCATAGCTTTCTTCGGAATCGCGTTTGGCGTCGGTGTCCTCGATGCGGAAGACCATCTTTCCGCCGGTGTGCCGGGCATACGCCCAGTTGAACAGCGCGGTACGGATGAGGCCAACGTGCGGCGTACCCGTCGGAGACGGGCAGAAGCGGACGCGGACAGGGGTTTCGTCGGTCACAGTGGGAAAGGGGGATGGCTCAGTCATGATGACTCCCATCCTAATACGCCCGTCGTTACGGTCAGTCTGCGTTGCTCTTCCGCTGTCCGCGCACGGCAGCCACAATGCGACGGACGAGCAAGGCGACGGCCAGAATGATGGCCACCGCGAGCAAGGTGGCAGTCATCGGAACCGGCCAGTGCATGCGGTAGGAAATCCGCGAGCAAATGGCCAGCGCCCAGGCAATGCCCCACAGGGTGGTCAGCCGCTTCTGCCATCGGGGCCGGGCGGCCCTGGTGCGCTGGACATCGGTCATGGCCTCGCGCATCGTGCGTCCAACCCGGCGCTTTCCGTACACGCCGGTCCTAACGTCGGAAAGTGTTCGTCAGGGTCCCGATGCCCTCGATTTCGACGTCGTAGCGCTGCCCTTCCCGAAGCAGTCCGACACCTGCAGGGGTACCGGTCAGCAAGACATCACCGGGAAGCAGGGTAAAGGCCTGGGACGCGTAGGACACCAGTTCCGCGACGCTCCAGACCATCAGCGACGTGTCGCCATCCTGGACCGTCTCGCCGTCCAGGCGTCCTTGGATTCGTACGTCCTCGACGTCCAGCTCGGTTTCGATCCACGGGCCGATGGGGCAGGAGCCATCCCAGCCCTTGGCCCGGGCCCACTGGTTGTCCGTCCGTTGCGCGTCCCGTGCCGTCAGGTCATTGGCACACGTGTAGCCGAAGATAACGTCGCCTGCCTTTTCCGCAGGAACGTCCTTGCAGATACGTCCGATGACAACTGCGAGTTCCGCTTCGTAGGAGATCTCCTCGGAGAACGCCGGGAGGGTGATCGGATCCCCCGGCCCCACCACCGCCGTGTTGGGCTTCAGGAACATCAATGGCGCCACCGGGACCTCGTTACCGAGTTCCTTGGCATGTTCGGCATAGGTGCGTCCGAAGCACACGACCTTGGACCGCGGGATGATGGGCGCCAGCAGGCGGACATCCTCGAGCCGGTGGCGCGCCCCCGTGGGCTGGATCCCCTGGAAGAAGGGATCACCGGAGATCACGGCAACCTCCTCGCCGTCAACTACGCCATACATGGGGTCATTGTCTAGAACAAACCGAGCAATACGCATGGGCTACAGCCTAGTAGACGAACTGCTCGCCCCGCGATCGGTCGGCGGCTACCGCGTCCTGCGACCGTCGGCTTCCCGTTCGCGCTGATTCGATGCATTCACCGCGCCTCGCTCCTCAGCGCCCGGCAGATCCTCGTCCTCGACCGGCTGCGTTGCCTCTGGCTCCTCCGGGAACCCCTGCGGGTTATTGGACTGCCAGCGCCACATATCGGTCACCATTTCCTCCAACCCTCGTTCGGCCTTCCAACCGATGTCCTCGCGGGCCCGGGTCGGATCGGCATAGGAGGCCGCGACGTCACCCGGGCGACGGTCGACGATTTCGTGGGCGATGGGCTTGCCGGCCGCACGTTCAAAGGCAGCAATGACCTCCAGAACGGAGGAACCGTTCCCGGTCCCCAGGTTCCATGCGTGGAGGCCGCCGTGGTCCAGAAGGTACTCCAGGGCTGCCAGGTGCCCGGCCCCCAGATCGAGAACATGGATGTAGTCGCGGACGCCGGTCCCGTCCGGCGTGTTGTAGTCGTCGCCGAAGACGTTGACCTTTTCCCGGCGCCCCACGGCCACCTGCGCAACGAAGGGCATGAGGTTGTTGGGGATGCCCTGCGGGTCTTCGCCAATGCGGCCGGATTCGTGGGCACCGACAGGGTTGAAATAGCGCAGCTTGGCGATGTTCCATCGTGCGTCCGAGGCGGCTAGATCATCGAGGATGAGTTCGATTTGAAGTTTGGTCTGCCCATACGGGTTGGTGGCCGACAGCGGCTGGTCCTCGGTCAAGGGCAGCTTCTGGCTATCGCCGTAGACGGTGGCCGAGGAGCTGAACACCAGCGTGCGAATTCCACGCGCGTCCATGGCTTCGAGCAGGTTCAGCGTACCCACCACGTTGTTGCGGTAGTAGGCCAGTGGCTGCGCCACCGACTCCCCCACGGCCTTGAGCCCCGCGAAGTGGATCACGGCTTCGGCACCGCTCGCGTCCAGGGCACGGCCGAGCGCGGCCTCGTCCAAGAGGTCGGCAACATGGACGGTGGCGTGTTTTCCAGTCAGCTCGGCAACTCGGCGGAGCGACTCGGGCGAGGAGTTCGAGTAGTTGTCCAGGACGTGGACCTCGTGTCCCTCTTCCAGGAGCAGGAGGACGGTGTGGGATCCGATATATCCGGCACCGCCGGTCACAAGAATGCGCATGGTCACAACTTTAGGATGTCCGGGCCCAAATGCCGCATCCGGTTGCGGAGATGGCGCTGGCCGGCCCGCCGTGAAGGCAAGCCGGCCAGCGCCAGTGATTCGGTCGGTGTTAGACCAGCCGCGTCAGCCAGCCGCGAGAGTCCTCGACGGCACCGGTCTGGATTCCCAGCAACTGCGTACGGATCCCCATGGCCACCGAGTCGGCCGGCGCCTCCGGGGTAGTGATCGATTCCTCTGCGGTCTTCAGCTCGCCGATGGGGGTGATGACCGCCGCGGTACCGCAGGCGAAGACCTCGGAGAGGGAACCGTCCTGGGCCGCTTGGCGCCACTCATCGATCGTGATCTTCCGCTCCTGGACCGTCAGTCCGCGCTCTCGGGCCAGTTCGAGGACCGACGAGCGCGTCACGCCGCGGAGGATGTTCCCGTTGAGCTCGGGGGTGACGAGCGTTCCGTCCTTGAAGACGAAGAAGACGTTCATGCCGCCCAGTTCGTCCACGGCATTGTCATTGGTCGGATCCAGGAACAGGACCTGCTTGCAATCGTTGGCCTCGGCCTCGATCTGGGCCGCCAGGGATGCGGCGTAGTTGCCACCGCACTTGGCTTCACCCGTGCCGCCGTGGCCGGCGCGTGCGTAGTTCGTGGACAACCAGATGGACACGGGCTTCAGCTCGCCACCAAAGTAGTTGCCGGCGGGTGAAGCAATGACCCGGTAGGACACTTCGCGCGACGGGCGGACCCCAAGGAACGCCTCCGTGGCGATCATGAAGGGGCGCAGGTAGAGCGCTTCCCCGTCGCCGGAGGGCACCCACGCTTCATCGACCGCGACCAGCTTCTTGAGGGAATCGATGAAGACATCGGTCGGTAGTTCCGGCAGGGCCAGCCGGCGGGCGGAGGCGTTGAACCGGGCGGCATTGGCTTCGGGGCGGAAGGTCCAGACGCTGCCGTCGGCGTGGCGGTAGGCCTTGAGCCCCTCGAAGATCTCCTGGCCGTAGTGCAGTACCGCGGCGGCCGGGTCCATCATGATCGGGCCATAGGGCTCGATGCGCGCGTCGTGCCAGGTGCCCTTGCCCGAAGCGTCCTGGGTCCAGTCCACGACTGCGGTGTGGTCGGTGAAGTAGTCGCCAAACCCGGGATCTGCCAGGACCTTGGCGCGCTCTTCGGCGCTCTTGGGGGTGGTGGAGAGCTGTTGGGAGAATTCCATGGTGCCTGCGCACTTCCTCTGCAAAGTTTTCGTGCCGCTCGTCACGTGCGGCGATCTATCAGCCCCAGCTTATGACAGGGCCAGCGTGATCGCATCGCCGATCTCCGCCGTCGTGCGGGAATCGGTGAGCTCGGCACGGGAATCGATGTCCTTCGCCACGGCGGCCTCGACACGACGCGCGGCGTCGGCCAGGCCCACGTGGTCAAGCAGGAGTGCTGCCGAGAGGATGGCCGCCGTGGGGTCGGCTTTCTGCTGCCCGGCGATGTCGGGGGCAGACCCGTGGACGGGTTCGAACATGGACGGGCCGGTGCCTGCCATGTTGATGTTTCCCGAGGCGGCCAGTCCGATGCCTCCGGTGACGGCTCCTGCCAAGTCGGTCAGGATATCGCCGAACAAGTTGTCGGTGACGATGACGTCAAAGCGGGCCGGGTCTGTGGTCATGTAGATCGTGGCGGCGTCCACGTGCATGTAGTCATGGGTGACGTCGGGGAAGTCCACTGCCACCGCTTCCACGGTGCGGCGCCACAGGTGGCCGGCATACACCAGCACGTTGTGCTTGTGGACCAAGGTCACGTGACGGCGCGGACGCTCGGCGGCGCGGCGGAAGGCCTCACGCACCACACGCTCGACGCCGTAGGCGGTGTTCACCGAAACCTCGGTGGCGATCTCGTGTTCGGTGCCCACCCGCAAGGCACCACCGTTGCCGACGTACGGGCCCTCGGTGCCTTCACGGACGACGACGAAGTCGATGTCCCCGGGAGCCGCCAAGGGACTCGGAACTCCTTCGTAGAGTTTCGCGGGCCGGAGGTTGATGTAGTGATCGAGGCTGAAACGCAGCTTGAGCAGCAGCTCGCGCTCGATCAGGCCCGAGGGAATGCGCGTATCGCCGGGAGCAGCTCCGACGGCGCCGAAGAGAATGACGTCGTGCTGGCGCAGTGACGCCAGCGTTTCCTCGGTGAGCGCCTCCCCCGTTTCCAGCCAATGTTGCGCACCCAGATGGTAGTCGGTGATGCGCAACGAGCGGTCACCGCCGTCCGTGGCCTTCTTCAGGACCTTGATGGCCTCTGCAATGACTTCCGGTCCAATGCCGTCGCCCGGGATGACGGCCAAATCGATCACATTGTTCATGCTTTCCAGATTAGGACCGCGTCCGGATGCCGGACAAACCGTCTCGACATATGAGACAGTGTCCGGCATCCGAAAAGTGGCTAAACCTCTTCGCCACCGTCATCGGCGGACCGCCACGCACGGTAATTCGACAGTCGGCTCCGCCGGTCCTCGATGAGGAACGAAACTTGGGAGAGGAATCGCTCGGTCGACTCCCCGCGGCGGATGCCGTCGAAGTACAGTTCACGCGCGACTTGGCGGTCGACCACACCCTCGGCATCGGCGAACCATGACTCCAGCACCTGGCCCAAGAACCCGACGTTGGTTTCGTCGATGACCTGGCACGACCGCGAAATCGGAGCGTCGATGGCCCGCCCCTCCGGGTCCGTGCGCCGATCAGTCAGAACCAGCGGCTTTTCGGGGTGCAGGTAGAGGAAATCCAATCCCACGCTCGAAATATCGGTCACGAGCACGTCGACATTCTCGAACATGGCGAGAATGTTCCCCTCGATCAGTACCTGGTGCTCGGCACCGGCCTCCTCGATCAACTCGCAGATCCGCGTGTGCGCGGCCGCCATCGCGGGTTCCTGCGACCCCTGGACGCGGGGGTGCGGCTTGTAGATCACGCGGGTCTGGGGAAGCGCCAACAGGTTCTCCACGATCTGGACCCCGTAGACGTCGACCGACGTGTAGTTGTTCTCGTCGTTCTCGCCTTCCCAGGTTGGCGCATACATGACGGTCCGCAACCCACTCGATGGCAGTTCCGACGCGAAGTCGATATCCAGCTGCGGGCGACCCGTGGTGATCAACTTGTCGAGGTTGAAGTCGATCAACCTGGCCTGATGGCGCTCAACTGCCGCGGGGCCGGCCACGAACACGAAGTCGTAGGCCTTGGCCCGGTTGGAAACCATGGAGAGCTTGTCGCTTTCGCCGTGGTTGATGTGGACATGAACCGGCCTCGGGTCCTCCAACGATTGGAAGTTGGACATCGCGTTGTTGACGTACAGGATCAATTCGAAGTCGTTGCCCTCATACAGACCCATCAGCCCCGAGAATCTCCGGATGAAGACCCGCGGCAGGGTGGTCAGCTTCTTGGCGGCACGGAAGGATTCCATCTTGCGGAAAACCACGACGACGGGTTCCACACGGTTCAGGTTTTCCAGGACGGGCAGCCATTGGATGAGCTGGTAGAGCTTGTCGGGTCCGTCACCGAAATACGCCACCACTCGCGCCGGGACCGGGACTCCGGCCATTTCATTGTCATTCGCTCGGCCGGACCGCAGGCCCGTCCACACGAGGGCCTTCTTGACCTGTGGGCGGCGGCTGGCCTTGCCCACGGCCTGACGCGTCCTACGTCTCAGCGCGGCCTTGAGTTCGTCGCTACTCGGCAAGGGATACCGTCCTCTATTGGTAGGTCTTCACATGAACGTCTCAGTTAGACTGCTGAACGAGAAAGCAGGCAACGAGCGTCGTAAGGATAATACGTACACCATGACGAATGCTGTGAACGAACCGCTCGCCAAACATTGGAATCTCCCCGCGGCCACAGCTGCAAGTTCACCTCGCCCGGCACTCATGGTCACGTGGGCAGTCGAAGAGAGCTTCGGTGGCATGACGACGATGTGCCTGAAACGCGCGTCGATTTTCCAGGACCAGGGCACGCCGAGTGCAGTAGTGACCTTCCACTTCGACCCTGACCAGGAAGCCCACGTCGCCGCAGCCGTGCACGCCGGCAAGCTCTCGCGCGAGGTGGACAGCGCAAACGTGCACTTCTACTACTCCAGTCGCAACGGAGAACCCCGCACATCCGGTTTCACGGCCACGGCCACCGATCAGCTGGAGTGGACCCTTGTCTCCGAATCGAGCGGCGCAAACACGCCATCGTTGTCCGTCCGGGAGTTCACAGACGTCGCCACCGAGACGCTTCGTCGTCGTGAGTACTACCGCGAGGACGGATCCCTTTACCTGCTGGACTGCCAGTTGCCGTCTACGACCCCGGCCGGCGCGGCACGACGGGTCCTCCAACTGATCGGCAGCGACGGTCGTCCTGCGCGCGAGTTCAAGGGTGCTGGGGTCTTCTATCGCCATTGGCTCTCCGAAATCGTCGGAGACCTTGAGGTGGACGTCGTCATCGACAGCAAGTTCATGGCCTCCATGTTGTGGCGCTGGAACCACCCAGGAGCGACCAAGAGTGCCGTCCTGCACAGCACCCATGTGAAGGCCGGCCATGACCTGATGACCGGGCCGCTGAACAAAAACCAGCAGGGAATCGTCGACCATCGAGATGACTGGGACCGGATGGTCCTCTTGACCCACGGGCAGGCCGAAGCATTCCGGGAGCGCCTCGGGGACAACTCGAACATCACGGTCATCAGCAATCCTGTGGACGGCCCTACCTCCTATCCCTCGTGGGAAGAGCGCGACCGGTACAAGATGCTGTTTGTCGGCCGCTTGGCACCCGACAAGCACGTCGACAAGGCCATCCGCGTCCTCGATTCCCTGGTGAGGGCCGGCACACCCGCAACCCTGGACATCATCGGGGACGGGCCCAAACGTGACGAACTTGAAGCTCTGGCCGGGGAATTGGGCCTCCAGGATCATGTCCACTTCACCGGATACGTATCCGATGTTCCGCGCCGACTCGACGAGGCGGGATCGGTGATCCTCTGCAGCAAGTTCGAGGGCCAGCCCTTGGCGCTGCTGGAGGCCAAGGCCCACGGCTGCGTTCCCGTGGCCTTCGACATCAGCTTCGGCCCCCGCGATGTCATCACGCCTGGTGTCTCCGGTGTCTTGGCCGACTACGACGATCTGGACGCCATGTCCGCCGGCATGGCCGAGTTCCTGGCCGACGAATCCCTCCATGAGCGCATGTCCCGTGCCGCGTTCGAGGAGGCACAGTCGTACACGGGCCCCATGATCTTCAGGGAATGGACCCGCGAGCTCGAAACGGCCCGGGCCGAAGCGCCTCGACGCCAACAAATCGCCGAGGCCGCCTTCTCAGTCGGTGCCCTGGCTTTCGCGGACGACGGAGGGATCAACCTCACCCTGCGTGGTCGGGGAGTACCCGCCGAAGCGACCGTGGCCTTGATTCTCAAGGGCCGGCAGGCACCCGTCGGCGCCGCAACGCTGGACGTCCCTTCCAGTGGCCAAAGTCCGCAGACGTGGTCCTTCGACATCCCGCCGTCCCTGCGGAACTCCTTCCCTGCCGATAAGCCGGTGGACTTCCACGTGCGCATCGACCATGGGCCCGTCCGGAGGTCCGCCCGGCTGGGCATCAACAACAGCGCGGGCCTCCTGCCGCTCTTGACCGGTTACGGGAACCTCAGCATCCGCTGAACAACTCTCCGGCACGGATCCATCCCCGCCCCTGGTATGACGCGGGGTACCACCGCCGAAAAGTAGAGTGGAATCATGACTCCGCACCGTGCCATTGACCATTGGCTGCGGGAAAACCCCCGCAAGGTCGACCTGATCACCGGCTTGGCTGCTTGGCTGCTCTTCGGCGTCGTGCCGGTGGTCCTCGCCGGATTCGGCCACGGCCCGATTGAGCTCGTCTGCGTTTCCCTGCAACTCCTGCCCTTGATCTGGCGTCGGACGCACCCGGGGCGCAGCGCCGCCGTCGTCGTCCTCGGGTGCCTGCTGCAGGTGGCCTTCGTCCCGACGTACCTCGGTTCGCAGGTTGCCGTCTTGATCACGGTCTACGGTCTGGCCAAGTACGCCCGTCGTTGGCAGTCCATGGCCGGGCTGTGCGCGGGCATGGTCGGCGCGGTACTGGCGACGCTGCGCTATGGCATCGTTGAAGGGCAGGCCATCGGGCTGCACCTGCTTCCCAGCTTTGTCGGCCTGGTCCTGCTCGTGCTGGTTTGCTGGACCTTCGGGGACCTGGCACGCACCCGCCGGTTGGCCGTCCAGGCACTGGAAGACCGCGCGACCCGCCTCGAGGTGGAGCGGCAGCAGGAACGCGAACTGGCCGCGTCGGATGAACGGGGGCGGATTGCCCGGGAGATGCACGACATCGTGGCCCATTCGCTCTCCGTCATCATCACCCAGTCCGACGGCGCACGGTACGCCAGCGAAAAGGATCCGGAGATCGCCCGCGAGACCCTGGCCACCATCTCGGAAACCGGACGGAAGTCCCTGCGGGAAATGCGTCGGCTCTTGGGCGTGTTGCGCGGCGATGAGCAGGCCTCCACGCGCCCCCTCCCCACGCTGGAGGATATCCCCGAACTGCTCGAAGCCACGCGGACAGCGGGACTGGAGGTCCGCTACGAGGTCCAGGGTGCGCCCCGGCGTGACCTGCCGCCCGGAGCGGAGCTCACCGGCTACCGGGCCGTCCAGGAGGCGCTCACCAACACGATCAAGCACGCCGGCCCGGCGGCCCGGGCCGACGTCCGGCTGACGTGGACGAGCTCCGGCTTGGAGCTCGAGGTCACCGACGATGGGCGCGGCGCCGGCGCGACCGACGACAACGTCGGGGCACAGCAGGGGCTGGTCGGCATGGCCGAACGGGTCGCCCTCTACGATGGACGTATCAGCACCGGGCCCCGACCCCATGGCGGCTTCTCCGCCAGCATCTTCATCCCCTACACCGAGGACTAAGTGGACACCGAGAGCACCAACCCGATCACCGTCGCCCTGGTCGACGACCAGCTCCTGGTCCGCAGCGGCTTCCGGATGCTGATCAACTCCCAACCCGACCTCGAGGTGGTGGCCGAGGCAACCAACGGGCGCGAGGCCCTGGCCTCCCCCGCATTGGCCCACGCCGACGTCGTCCTCATGGATGTGCGCATGCCGGAAATGGACGGGATCGAAACCACCGGGAAGCTCCTGGAGGGCCAGCCCTGCGGCGGTCCGCGCATCATCGTGCTCACCACATTCGATCTGGACGAGTACGCCCTGTCCGCCATCCAGGCCGGGGCCAGCGGTTTCCTGCTCAAGGACGCGCCGCCAGAGGAGCTGCTCGAGGCCATCCGCACCGTGCACCGCGGTGACGCCGTGATCGCCCCGTCGACCACGCGCCGGTTGCTGGACCATGTGGCCCCGATGCTCCGCCGCCCGGCCCAGGATGCCTCGGTGCACGAACAGGCAGTGGCCTCGCTGACGGCGCGCGAACGGGAGGTCTTCGAACTGATTGCCCTGGGCCGGTCCAACCCGGAGATCGCCGCCGGGCTGTTCCTCTCGGAGGCGACCGTCAAGACCCACGTGGGACGCATCCTGGCCAAGCTACAGGCCCGCGACCGCGTCCAGGCCGTGGTGATTGCCTACGCCACCGGTGTGGTCACGCCGTAGTCCGGCGCCACGCCTCAGTCGCGGTGCTGCGGCTTCGGCCCGGGACTCCTGACGAAGACGAAGAAGTACCAGAGCCCGCCGAACACGATCAGCGCGCCGAAGACCATGGTCATCATGGACGGGGACATCCCGATGTTCGCCGTGGGCGACGAATCCGCGGGTTCGGCCCGTGGGCCGTCTCCGGTGTAGCCGGCCGCCGCGGTGGAGTGCTCCGAGCCGGTGGCTTTCGCCGCGGAGGACGAAGCGGTGGGATCGGCCTCATCGACGCCGCCGGCGTTGTGCGCCGTGGCCAGCCGGATCTCACCGGTGGCGAAGTCGTAGGCGAAATCGCTCGATTCCAGCGAACCGCGCGTGAGCATCCGGCCGGTCGAGGGGTCGATCAGCAGGCCGGTCCCGGGGTGGATCGCAAAGCCGGTGGCAGGATCCACCTGGAATCCGGTCCGGGCGTCCCGCTTCCCGCCTTGCTGGATGGCCCGGGGGCCGTTGTTGCTGTATTGCCGGCCACCCGATGCCGAGGACCAGTCCCGACCGGAACCCGCTCCTCCGTTGCCGGAGGCGGCGCCGCCCGTCGAGGGGCGTGCGTGGGCCGTCCGGGGACGCGAGGGCTGCGGATGCGTCGAGGGCCTGGTGGGCTGGCGCGTGGGTTCGGTCGACGGCGCCGGTGCAGGATCCGAGGACTTGGTCGGCGTCGGAGTCGGCGTGGGCGTCGGTGTGGGATCGGTCGGCGGCGTCGGCGGATCCGTGGGGGGTTCGCTGGGGCCCGCCGGCTCCGAGGATCCGGGCGATGTGGGATCCGTCGGCTCAGTGGGCGACGGATCGGTGGGGACGGCCGGATCAGTCGTCGAAGCCGGCTCGGTGGGGGCCGAGGAGCCAGTACCGGGCGCGCTCGTTCCGGGTGATGGCGTGGAACCGGGCGGCGCTGGTCCGTCGGCGATGATGGAACTCGTGGCACCCACGACGTCACCGACGACGGTGGCGGTGCGTTCGATGGGCCCCTGGGAGGATCCTTCGACCGGCGCGGCGGACGCCGCGCTTGCCCCGGAAACACCGAGCGAACCGACGACCAGGACGGTGCCGAGCACAGCGGCGCACCGCAGGGCAGTGCGCTGCGTGGAATGCCGTGCTACGTGGCGCATCTGCCTCCTCGGGGCGTCCGGGTGCCGGGTGGCACTCATCCCATCATAACGAAAGAGTCACGATCCGGCATCGTCCGGGCCTCGGTGAGGCACCGCCGTCGTGCTATCTGGGCAGGTTTCCGTCCTTGAAATCCTTGAAGACCGAGCGCGTTTCGTCGGTGATGTTCAAGATCGATTGCCGGTCGGCGCTCCACCCGTAGGTGGCGGTCGGGACCTGGTGTCCCACCTTCTTCAGGTCGGCCTGGTAGGCCCAGGCGCCGAAGGTCAGCGCTTGTTCGGCCGAGAGGTTGGTGGTCGAGTGCTTGTTGGCCACATCCAGCACCGTGGCCAGCCCGGCGGGGCCCTTCGCGATGGCGTAGGCACCGATGCCGGTCAGCGTGAGGCCCTGGTTGAAGCTGCGGTCGAAGTCGCCCTTCGGCAGGGTCTTGCGTTCGCGGGAGAACCAGAAGGCGTCGTACCCGTCGACGTGGTGTTTGCCCTTCTCCACGGCGCGAACCTTCATGGGAGCGTTGACGGTGATGCCGCCGAGCTCGTCGATCATCTTCTGGAAGCCGGTGAAGCCGGTCAGCACGTAGCCCTCGAGCGGCAGGTCGGTGACCTGGGCGACCAGCTTGGCTTCCGCCTCGGGACCGTGCTTTTCCATGGCGTCGTTGATCTTGGCCTTCCCGCCGCCGGGCTGGGTGACCCAGAGGTCGCGCGGGATGCCCAGCACGCCGCCACCACCGTGGCCGTCGACCCCGACCACCTGCAGCGCGTCGGCGTGGCTGCCATCGACCTTCTGCCCCTTCTTCTCCCGGGCGTCCGATCCCATCAGCAGCACATGGCGCTTGCCGCCCAGGGCGGCGTCCTGGATGCCCAGCGACGGCCACCAGCCGCCGACGGCGGTCCACTTGCCCTGGTGCTTCACCGCCAGGGTCACGTCCTTGCCGCTGGTGAGCACGGCAAAGTGCTCCTTATTCCAGGTGCCCGCGGTGCCCTTGACCTCCGGGGTGCCGTCGGCCGCCTTCACGTGCTTCAGCGCCGCGGTGGCCGGGCCACTGGTGGGCACCGTTTTCCCGGTGTAGAGCGCCGTCGCGAACGAGGTCAGCTCCTTGGAGAGACCCGCGGTCTTGATGGCCGGCTTCGGCGCAGCCGAGGTCGACGCTGCGCTGGTCGGTGCCTGGCTCGGTGCGGGTTCGGCCGGCTTGGAACAGCCGGTGAGCAGGGCCAGGGTCAACACGGGGGCGAGCACGGCGGCTGCGGTTCTCGGGCGAAGGGTCATGCGTCCATTGTGACGCCCGCCGCCCCCGCGCCCCGCGACCGCCACACCCTTCCCGACGCCCGCCACAACCGAGGTCATACCCCGGTATGACCCCACCCCGCGCAAAGACCCTCCGCCGGGCTGATCCCCCACAGGACACCCACGCCATAGATTGATGAGCATGACGATCACCGACACCCACTCCACCACCCAGGCCGTTTCAGCCCGGGGCCTGACCAAGGTCTACGGCTCCGGCCCCACCGCGGTCCACGCCCTGGCCGGCGTCGACGTGTCCTTCACCGCTGGACGCTTCACCGCCATCATGGGCCCCTCCGGCTCCGGCAAATCCACCCTGATGCATTGCCTGGCCGGCCTGGATTCGGCCACCTCCGGCTCCATCACCATTGCGGGGCAGGACATCACCGCACTGAACGACAACGACCTCACCCGGCTGCGCCGCGAGAAGATCGGCTTCGTGTTCCAGTCCTTCAACTTGGTCCCCACGCTCACCGCCGAGCAGAACATCCTGCTCCCGCTGCAACTCGCGGGCGCCAAGCACGACGCCGACTGGCTGGCCCAGGTGGTCTCCACCCTGTCCCTCGGGGACCGGCTGCGCCACAAGCCGCACGAGCTCTCCGGCGGCCAGCAGCAGCGCGTGGCGGTGGCCCGCGCCCTGCTCACCCGCCCCGCCGTCGTGTTCGGTGACGAGCCCACCGGCAACCTGGACACCCGCACCGGCGCCGAGGTCCTCTCGCTGATGCGCTCCTCGGTGAAGGAGATGGGCCAGACCATCATCATGGTCACCCACGACCCGGTCGCCGCCAGCTACGCCGACGAGGTGCTGCTGATGCGCGACGGCGAACTGGTGGGCCAGCTCTCCGATCCGACGCCGGAAGCCGTCACCGCGGCGCTGGCCTCACTGGGGGCCTGACATGCTCTCACTCGCCCTGGCCAACATCCGCACCTATGCGCGCCGCTTCATCGCCGTCACCCTGGCGGTCATGATCGGCACCGCCTTCCTCTCCGCCACCCTGATGGTCAACTCCTCGGCCACCGCGTCGCTGGAGCGCAGCATCGGCGAGGCCTACCAGAACGCCGACCTGGTCGCCGGCATCGACCTGAACCAGCCCGTCCCCGAGGAGGAGGTGCTCGGCGCGCAGCAGCTCGCCGCCGTGGCAGCGGTCCCCGGGGTAGCCGCCGTCGAACCCCAGACCACCTCCGGGGCACGGATCGGAACCGGCAGCGGCGACTACACGGCAGTGGTCCAGCCCTACGCCGCCGACGCGCAACTGCGCACCACCACCCTGGTGTCCGGCAACGCCCCCACCGGCGGGTCCGAGCTCACCGTGGATGCCGACCACGCCGAACGCTACGGCCTGCACACCGGCGACATCGTCGGGGTGACCGGCACCTCCCCCGACGGGTCGGCACTGGACTACGAGGCACGCATCACCGGCATCACCGCCTCCTCGAACAGCCCGTTCCTGGGCTCGAACCTGCAGGTGGCCGTCTCACCGAAGAAGTACGGCGCCTTCGCCGGATCCGCCCCCTCCTACCAGTCGCTGAAGCTCCGCCTGGATGACGGCGCCGACGCGGCAACGGTCACCACCGCCGCGGCCGACGCCCTGAAGTCCCACGGGATCACCAACCCCTCGGTCATGACCTCGCAGGAACGCACGGTCACCGAGCTGTCCGGCTACACCGGCGGGCAGGACCAGTTCACCGTCATCCTGCTGGTCTTCGCCCTCATCGCCCTGGTGGTGACCGGGCTGGTGGTCATGAACACGTTCGCCGTGCTGGTCGCCCAGCGCACCCGTGAACTCGCCCTGCTGCGCACCCTTGGCGCGATGCGCGCCCAACTGCGCCGCTCCGTGCTGGTGGAGGCGCTGGTCATCGGCGTGGTGTCCTCGGCCTTGGGCGTGCTGTTGGCCATCGGTGTCATGGCCGGGTTGGTGGGCTACGTGTCCACGTTGCCCTCGGCATCCTTCGCGGTGCTGGCCATCTCGCCGATCTCGGTCATCGCCGGATTGGGCGTGGGCACGCTCATGACGCTGCTCGCCGCCTGGGCTCCGGCCCGGCGCGCCATGTCGGTGGCCCCGCTGGCCGCCCTGCGCCCGGCGGACGACGCCTCGGTGCACAACCGCATCGGCAAGCTGCGCCTGGTGTTCGGGGCGCTGCTGACCGTCGGCGGCGGCGCACTGCTGGTGTTCGGTGCCGTCGCGCACCAGCTGCTCATCGGCTTCACCGGCGGGCTGCTCTCCTTCATCGGGATCCTGATGCTCGCCTCGCTGTTCCTGCCCGGCGCCGTGCGGGCCGTGGGCCGGCTCTTCGGCGGGACCGGCGTGCCGGCGAAGCTGGCGTCGCTGAACGCGGTCCGCAACCCGGGCCGCACCACGGCGACGGCCACCGCGCTGCTCATCGGGGTCACCCTGGTGACGATGATGATGGTCGGCGCGCAGACCACCAAGCAGTCCTTCGGCGACGAACTCGGACGGAACTTCCTGGTGGACTTCACCGTCGACTCCCCCGCAGCCTACGGGGAGGCCTTCGGCGGCGCCCCGCTGCCGGAGGGCTCGGGCGGATCCGGCAGCTCCACCCCGGCCCCTGATGCGGCCCAGCTCGGCGCCTCCCAGGCCAAGGCGGCCGGCGCGGTCGACGGGGTGTCCGCCGTCGCCCTGTTGAAGCCTGTGGCGCAGGACGCCCAGGGAGCCACGCTCTACGCCGCGGATCCCGACGTGCTCGCCCAGGTCCTTAACGACCCCTCGCTGGTGCCCGCCGACGGCGAGGTGCTCGCCGGACAGTCCGAGAAGTCCAAGAAGCTCACGGTCCACGCCCTGGGCAGCAAGGACACCAGCACGCTGGCCGTGAAGCGGTCGCAGTCCGACGCCGCCATGGCGATCATGACCACGGCGACCGCACAGCAGCTGCCGGGCTACACCGGGGCAGGTTCGGTCGCCAACACCAGCACCGAAGCCGGATCGTATGAGATGGCCGCCTACCCGACCCTGTGGATCAAGGCGGCCCCCGGGCTGGACAGCGCCGCGCTGCAGGACCTGGGCAAGTCGCTGGCGTCCGACCTGCGGGTCTCCGACTACCAGGTCGCCGGCGGGGCGATGGAGAAGGCACTGTTCACCCAGGTGATCGACACGCTGCTGCTGGTCGTCTCCGGCCTGCTCGCCGTCGCCGTGTTCATCGCGCTCATCGGCGTGGCGAACACGCTGAGCCTCTCGGTGCTCGAACGCACCCGCGAATCGGCGCTGCTCCGGGCACTGGGCCTGACCCGCGGACAGCTACGCGGCATGCTCGCGCTCGAGGCCGTGCTGATCGCCGGGGTCGCCGCCCTGCTGGGCATCGTGCTGGGCACCACCTATGGGGCACTCGGTGCCCAGTCCGCGGTGGGTTCCTTCGCCACGGTGACGCTCTCGCTGCCGTGGGGCCAGCTGCTGCTGGTCCTGGGAGTCAGCGTCCTCGCGGCCCTGGCCGCCTCGATCGTCCCGGCCCGCCGCGCGGCACGACTCTCCCCCGTGGAGGGACTGGCCACCGAATAGCCCGTTTCACCGACCGCCCGGCGCTGGCAACCGCAACGGCAAAAGAACAGCAGGGATCCGGATCGGATCCCTGCTGTTTTTTGCCCGGTGTTCAGCGGGCGTCGGTGCGCTCGGCCGCGTCAGCGCTCAGCGGCGCTTCTTGGGCCGCGGCAACCAAGGGCGCGGCGACGTCTTGACGTTGTCGGGCAGTGCCGTGGCGATGCGGTCATCGACTTGTTCACCGAAGTGCTGGTCGAAGTTCTCCGCCAGGTGGTCAGTGATGCCCTCTTCGACTTCCATCGCCAATTCTGCACGTCGTTGACGACGTTCTGCCCGCAACAGCACCTGGTGCTCTGCGTGCAGCGCCTTGTAGGTGGCGATGCACATGCCGATGATCACGATGCTGACCGGCAAGGCGGTGAGGATCGATGCGGTCTGCAAGGTACCCAGCCCGCCGGCCAGGAGCAGTGCGATGGCCACGACGCCCTCCAACGAGGCCCACAGCATGCGGCTCCACTTGGGCGGGTTGGTGTCGCCACCGGAGGCGATCATATCGATGACCAGGGATCCGGAGTCGGAGGAGGTCACGAAGAAGATCGTGACCAGCAGCACGGCGATGACGGACAGCACGCCGCCCAAGGGCAGCTGGGCCAGCATGTTGAACAGGACGTTTTCCGAGACGATGCCTTCCTTCGCGTCGAATAGGCCACCGTTCATGTCGCCCCACGCGGCGTGGATGGCCGTTCCGCCCATGATGGCGAACCAGATGAAACTGACGATGGTCGGCACCGCCAGAACACCCATGACGAACTCGCGCACCGTACGTCCGCGGGAAATCCGGGCGATGAAGACGCCGACGAACGGTGCCCATGACATCCACCAGCCCCAGTAGAAGATGGTCCAGTCGCCCAGCCAGCTCAGACCATCGGCACCGGTGTAGGTGGCGGTGTCGAGCGTCATGCCCAGGATGTTCTGGAGGTAGTAGCCCAGCGAGGAGACCAGATCACGGAAGATGTACAGGGTCGGGCCAAGCAGGAGGATCGAGATCATGAAGACCCCGGCCATGCCCAAGTTGATGTTGGAGAGCCACTTGATGCCCTTGCCGACGCCACTCACGGCTGACAACAGGGCAATCAGCGTGATGATGATGATCAGCACGACCAGCAACACGTTGTTGACTTCGCCGACGACATGCATGTGTGCCAGGCCGGCAGAGATCTGCTGCACACCCAGCCCCAGCGAGGTCGCCACACCGAACAGGGTGCCAACGACGGCGATGACGTCAATGGTGTCGCCCAATCCGCCCTTCACCCGGTCCCCCAACAGGGGTTCAAGCGCCCAGCGGATAGAGATGGGGCGACCGCGGCGGTGAATGGCGTAGGCCATGGACAGGCCGACGACGGCGTAGATGGCCCAGGCGTGCAGGCCCCAGTGCATGAAGGTCTGGCCCATCGCGGCCTGCGCGATCTGGGCCTGGTCCCCGGTGACTCCGGGCTTGGGGTTCACGAAAAAGGTCAAAGGTTCGGCGGCGCCCCAGAAGACCAAGCCGATGCCCATACCTGCGGCGAAGAGCATGGCGAACCAGGAGAGCAGGGAAAACTCGGGCTTTTCGTCATCCGCTCCCAGGGTGATGTTTCCGTAGCGGCTGATACCCATCCAGATCGCAAAGACGACAAAGGCGCCGACGACCAGCATGTAGTACGGTGCCAGGCCCTTGACGACACCATTCTGCAGGTTGGTGAACACCTTGGATGTGCCTTCGGGGGCGACCATGGCGATCACCACAAGGGCGACGATGACCGTCAGCGCCGGCCAGAAAACACGCGGGGCCGGGATGATGGGCGTTTTGCCTGACGTTCGGGGAACCTGTGGTTCCGCGGTTTTTTGCTCACCGCTTGTTGCCGGTGGGGTGCTCATGAAAGTCCTTAATCACACAATCGGGGACAGATCGGTTCGGGGATTCACTTTACTGGCGGCTCGGGGCCTGTCAACGTGGAGTTGGCCGAGGCCACCTGCCGTCGATGTGTATTTCCGGCCGGCCCCCAAGACCGCCCGGCGGCGCACTGCGGGGCAAATTCCCGCCTGTGGTCCAGCTGGGGCACACCTGTGCACTCCCTGAGATGGCGTGACGGAAATCGCACGCCTCCGTGCCCTGACTCACCACATGATCCGCCGTGCCGCCCGCTACGTCGTGCTAGTAATCCGCCGAGAATCGACGGAAATCACGCCGGCGGCGGACGGCACCGCGGCTAGGCCTCTGCCGGTTCCTCGTACTTCGGGAAGATCGGCGTCGGCGTCGGCAGTTCGTGTCCGGTCTCGATCGGCGAGTCGAAAGCGGCGAACGTGCGCGCCGCTCCCCCTTCCTGGCCCAGGACATCCAGCAGCTGGCTGGCAGCGGTCGGCATGATCGGCTGCACCAGCAGTGCGACGCGACGCAGCACCTCGAGCGTCACGTACAGCACCGTCTCCATGCGCGCCGTGTCCGTCTTGCGCAGCACCCAGGGCGCCTGCTCGGCAAAGTAGGCGTTGGTGTCGCCCAGGACGTGCCAGATGGCCTCCAGCGCCTTGCTGAACTCCTGGCGGTCATAGGCCGCCCGCGAATGGTCCAACAATGCAGCGGCGTCGTCCAACAGCGCGCGGTCCGTGTCCGTGAACTCCCCAGGAGTCGGGACCTTGCCCTCGCAGTTCTTGGCCACCATCGACAACGACCGCTGGGCCAGGTTGCCCAGATTGTTGGCGAGGTCGGAGTTCATGCGCCCCACGATCGCCTCGTGGCTGTAGTTCCCGTCGGCACCGAAGGGGACCTCGCGCAGCAGGAAGTAGCGGGTCTGGTCCAGGCCGTAGCCTTCCACCCAATCGGCCGGCGAGACGGTGTTGCCCAGGGACTTGGACATTTTCACGCCGTTGTTGTGCAGGTGTCCGTGGATCATGACGCGGCGCGGCAATTCAAGCCCTGCGGACATCAGGAACGCCGGCCAGTAGATGGCATGGAACCGCGAGATGTCCTTGCCGATCACGTGCACGTCGGCGGGCCAGTACTTGCGGAAGGATGCCGAGTTCATGTCCGGGAATCCGACGCCGGTGAGGTAGTTGGTCAGCGCGTCGACCCACACGTACATCACGTGCTTCGGGTTGCCCGGAACCGGGATGCCCCAGTCGAAGCTGGTGCGGGAGATCGACAGGTCGTTCAGGCCGCCCTCGACGAAACGGATGACCTCGTTGAAGCGGGACCGCGGCGCACCGAATTCGGGCTCGTTGCGGTAGAGCTCCAGCAGCTTGTCCTGGTAGGCGGAAAGCCGGAAGAAGTAGGATTCCTCCTCCGTCCAGGTCACCTCGGTGTCCGAGTCGGTGGAGTAGCGTACCCCGTCCTCGCGGACCTCGGTCTCGTCCTCGCCGTAGAAGGCCTCATCGCGCACGGAGTACCAGCCGGCGTACTTGTCGAGGTAGATGTCGCCGTTGGCTTCCATCCGCTGCCAGATGGCCTGGGCCGCATCGTGGTGATCCGCGTCGGTGGTGCGGATGAAGCGGTCGTAGCTGATGCCCAGTTCGTCCTGGGCCTCCTGGAACACGTCCGAGTTGCGCTGCGCGAGCTGGCGGGGCGTGATGCCCTCCTTCTCGGCAGTCTGCAGCATCTTCTGGCCGTGCTCATCCGTGCCGGTCAGGAAGAAGACGTCACCACCGTCCAGGCGCTTGAAACGGGCCATCGCGTCCGTGGCAATGAACTCGTAGGCATGCCCGATGTGCGGCAGGCCATTCGGATACGAGATGGCGGTGGTGATGTAAAACGGGGTCTGGTCCTGGGATGAAGTCACCCGAGAAATCTACCGCACCCCGGGCCTCCGCCGCCCATCCGGGTAGCGAAACAGCACCCCTCGCGCGGAGTTGCACCACCTCTGTCCCCACGGTCAGTGCCCCACCGTGGGCCCGACGGGAGCCCGAAGTCATCGCAGCAGGTCACCCATGACCGGCGCATCCCGATCGTTCGCCGTCAGTGGGGGCAGGTCCCACAAATCCTCCACCGTATGCAGCAGTGAGTAGTGGTCATACAGCCGGGAGAAGGTGGCGCCCCGGCGGGCGGCCGGACCGGCAAAGAGCGTGGCGACCGTGTTCCGGTCCGTGTGGTCATCTTCATCCCAGGTGAGCACCAGAAGGGAGTTCTGGCGGGTGAAGGCGGGCGAGTCCAGGATCTTCGGGACTTCGCGGGCGAGCCAGGCATCGCCGGTGGCCACTGGACAGTCGTGCATGTCGTTGCAGGTGTCTGGGCTGATGAAGACGAAATCGGGCAGGCTCGCAGCGGTTTTCAGGTCCCGGGCGAGCTGGGTGAACGGAACCACATGCTGCGCACACGCCGCCGGGTCGGAGGTGACACCCGGGAAGTACATGAAGGGGTTGTGCCTGACGGCGTAACGGCCGGAGTTGGCGGCCGTGCAGGGGGCCGGCATGCCCTCGGCGTACATCTTCCAGGTCCGCCCGGATCGTTCGAGGGCATCGGTGATGTTCGGGACTCCGGCCACGCAGTGGGGGCCCGGCGTGCAGTCCGTGGTGATTCCCGCAGTGGTCCCGGCCATCAAGGCCAGATAGTTGGGCAGGCTCGGATGTGCGATGGCGTGGTAGTTCGTGGCCAACGAATACCTGTCGGCCAGTGAATTGATATACGGGGCGGCGGCATCGCCCAGGATGGTGGACACCGAGTGGTTCTCCTCGACGATGATCACGATGTGTCCCACGGCCGCCCGTGCCGTAGCCGCCGGAAGGGAGCCCGGGGAGCTCGGGCGGAGGCTGGTTGCTGCGGCGCCGGATGAGGACACGACACCGGGATCCGCTGCGGAGCACCCGGCAGCCAACAGGGTCGCGGCGATGCCGACGGCCACGGTCCCCCGGCGAATTCCCCGCCTACGCTGCATGTGCCGATACTAGACCCGAGGACTCCGCTCCAACAGGTCCCCCTCAGCCCCGCGCCAGGAACCACCCACACATGGCGAGAGGGCGTGGGGCCGGCGGATACCGGCCCCACGCCCTCTCGGCACGGCGATCAGTCGGCCAGGTTGACCTCGCGAGCGGTGGTGGCACCGATGGCATCGCGCACGGCATCCAGGACGCCGACCGGCAGGGCGGTGTCGACGGCGAGGACTGCCAGGGCCGGGCCGCCTTCTTCATTGCGGGCCACCTGCATGGCCGCGATGTTGACGTCGTGCTCCCCCAACGTGCTGCCGAGGGTGCCGATGACGCCGGCGCGGTCCTGGTAGACCAGGACGATCATGTGCTCGGCGATCGGGATCTCGAGTTCGTAGCCGCCGATGCCCACCAGCTTCTCGATCTGCTTCGGGCCAGTCAGCGTACCGGTGACGGAGATCTGCTGCCCGTCGGACAACGCACCCTTCAGCGTCAAGGCGTTGCGGTACTCCGGTGATTCGGCGGTGGTGACCAGGCGGGTGGTAATCCCCCGCTGCTCGGCGAGCACCGGGGCGTTCACGTAGGAGACCTGGTCGGAGACGATGTCGCGGAAGACACCCTTCAGCGCGGAGAGCTCCAGGACCTTCACGTCCAGCTCGGCGATCTCCCCGGCGATCTCGACGTCCAGTGAGGTCAGCGAATCGACGGTCAGGGCGGTGAAGATGCGGCCCAGCTTCTCGATCAGCGGGATGCCCGGACGGACGGACTCGTCGATGACCCCACCGGCAACGTTCACCGCGTCGGGGACCAGCTCGCCGGACAGCGCCAGGCGCACCGACTTGGCGACGGACACGCCGGCCTTCTCCTGCGCCTCATCGGTGGAGGCACCCAGGTGCGGGGTGACGGTGACGTTCTCGAATTCGAAGAATGGCAGGTCGGTGCTCGGTTCGGTGACGTACACGTCGATGCCGGCGCCGGCGATCTTCTGCTCCTTCAGCGCGGTGTAGAGGGCGTCCTCGTCGACCAGTCCGCCGCGGGCGACGTTGATGACGTAGGCGCTGTCCTTCATCTTCTCGAACGCCTCGGCCCCGAGCATGCCCAGGGTCTCCGGGGTCTTGGGCATGTGGATGGTGATGAAGTCAGAGGTGGCCAACAGCTCGTCGAGCTCGAGCAGGCGCACGCCCATCTGCTGCGCGCGGGCGCTGGTGACGTACGGGTCGTACGCGACGACGTCCATCCCGAACCCCTGCAGGCGGGCGGCAACCAGGGCGCCGATGCGTCCCAGGCCGATGATGCCCGCTGTCTTTTCGAAGAGTTCGACGCCGGTGTAGGACGAGCGCTTCCAGGCGCCACCCTTCAGGGAGGCATTGGCAGCAGGAATGCGGCGGGCCAGGGAAACGATGTGCCCCACGGTCAGCTCGGCGGCGGAGATGATGTTCGAGGTCGGGGCGTTCACGACCATGACACCGGCCTGGGTGGCGGCCTTGATGTCGACGTTGTCCAGACCGACGCCGGCACGGGCGATGATCTTCAGGTTCTTGGCCGCTGCGATGGCTTCCTCGTCGACCTTCGTGGCCGAGCGGACCAGGATGGCGTCCACGTCGGCGATGGCTGCGAGCAGCTGGGCACGGTCGGAACCATCGGTGCTGCGGATCTCGAAGTCAGGACCCAACGCCTGGACGGTAGCTGGCGAAAGTTCCTCGGCGAGGAGAACAACGGGCTTGGTTTCTGACACTGAGGTGGCACCTTTGCGATTGACGGATGCTGGTTCGGGGCCGGGGTTTCTCCGGCCCCCAGCCGCCAGAATATCGCCCCGAGGCCGGGTCCCGCCTGTTGGCGTACGGATATTACGGGCGGGTACGCCTCGGCGCGCGCCCTATCCCACCTACCTCTCGAACAGGAACGGCCACGCCACCACCTACAAGCCAATAGCCACGGCGATGCCTTCGCTATTCCAGACGGTGGGGTTGTGCGTGGCCGAGTGGCTCCAGAACGAACTGAGGATTCGGTGCTCGACGACATTTGGCGCCAGTGGCAGGCACTGGGCCGCACGTGCTGCGGTCAGGACGATGTCGAAATCGAGACGAACGTCAAGGACTTGGCGTACCTGGCCAACCATCTGCCGGTGAGCTGCGTGGATGGGCGCACTGAGCAACACGACCTCGTCGATCAGGGTGCCGGCGTTCACGGCATGGGCGACGATTTCACCGCCGTAGCTGTGGCCAAAGACGGTCTCGAGGCCGCTGGCGCCGCCGGCAGAGCGAGCCCAACGCTCAAATCGTCGACCACCGAGGCGCCGCTGCGTCTTGCTATAGGCCCCCGACCAGGAGAACTCCTGGCCTTCGTCGTACAGGCCGGGCCGGTGACCTTGCTGTACATATCCATGGAAGTCGCCACCGGGGTACCACCAGCTTCCCTTCCATCCCCACGTGCCGTGGACCATGGTCGAAACACGTTCACGATCCCCATCCAGGGGCCCCGCTGATCCATCCCGGGGATCACTGTCCCCGTCGTCCGTCCCACTGAAGGAGGCGGCCCGCCCCAACTCGCGCACGATGGGATCGGCCGAGCGCAGTGCCAGGTCCACCCGAACGGCCGCAAGGAAGTGAAGGGCCGCAAGAACGGACGTCGGATTCCCCTCGGAGAAGACGTCGCGTAGCCAGTAGGTGCAGTAATTCCGCCATTCGTCACCCACCCACGGCAACGGCGTGCCCGGTGTACCGTCTTCGTCATCGACCGGACGGAGTAGTGCGGGACCTCCCAGACGATACGTATCGATCCTGCGGTCCATGAAACGGAACGGCCAGCCTCGCCATTCGCCCGACACCTCAGTGTCTTCCGGGAACGGCGACACCGAATTCATGAGCGCCGATGCGGCGATGGCTGATTCCCGTTCCAGTGGGCTGCTCAATCCAGCTGCCAGCAACGGAAGACGCGCCGCGGTCTGCTGATCCTCATTGAGTGCCCTGAACGCGCGGTAGCGAACCTCTTCCGGACTCCAACCACTCGCAAAGGCCTCCAGCAGGTACACCGCCTCAGCGAAGGAGGCTTCATAGCCTCCACGCCCTTCACCCCTGTAGGCCACCTCCGGATCGATGCCGAAACGCTCCAAATTGGACGGAGTCACACCTGCCAGTTCACCGTCGAGCCCCCGGTGGGCACCGGCTCCAAGCGTTGCCATGATCGCGAAGCGCGAGGCGTTAGTACCCTCATGCTCCGGCGCCAGTTCAATGGAGGATGCGTCCGTCAGGACAGTGAATTCCTCTAGTTCAGCTGACGCTTCTGGATCTTGTTCCACAGCTCCCCCGCTCCGGTACCCCGATATTTGACCGACAGTAGCAGCAGGAATGCCAATGGACCATGGCAGGCATCAGCAGGGTCTGATCAACACGTCCAGCTGCCGCCCCTCCCGGACACGGCGATGGCCTGCACCGTCGAAACAGTGCAGGCCATCGCCGTCGTACTCGGTGGGGATTCCCCCGGAACGTCTGCGTGCGGGTTAGCGCGCGGTGACGCCCTCGGTGTAGTCGTCGTTGTTCTCGATCCAGGAGAACAGCTTGCGCAGTTCGCGGCCGGTCGACTCGATCGGGTGGTCCTCGCCCTTCTTGCGCAGCTCGAGGAATTCCTTGGCGCCGTTGGCCTGGTCGTCCATGAAGCGCTTGGCGAACGCACCGGACTGGATGTCGGCGAGAACGGCCTTCATGTTCTCCTTGACGTCCGGGGTGATCACGCGCGGGCCGGAGACGTAGTCGCCGTACTCTGCGGTGTCGGAGACGGACCAGCGCTGCTTGGCGATGCCGCCCTCGACCATGAGGTCGACGATGAGCTTGAGCTCGTGCAGGACCTCGAAGTAGGCGATCTCCGGCTTGTAGCCGGCTTCGGTCAGGGTCTCGAAGCCGTACTGCACCAGCTGCGAAGCGCCGCCGCAGAGGACAGCCTGCTCGCCGAAGAGGTCGGTTTCGGTCTCTTCGGTAAAGGTGGTCTCGATGACGCCGGCGCGGGTGCCGCCGATGCCCTTGGCGTAGGACAGTGCGAGCTCCTTGGCCGTGCCGGAGGGGTTCTGCTCCACGGCGATCAGGTCGGGAACGCCACGGCCTGCTTCGAATTCGCGGCGGACGATGTGGCCCGGGCCCTTGGGGGCGACCATGGCGACGTCGACATCTGCCGGCGGCTGGATGTAGCCGAAGCGGATGTTGAAGCCGTGGCCGAAGAACAGGGCGTCGCCGGCCTTCAGGTGGGAGGCGATCTCGTCCTGGTAGACCTTGGCCTGGACCTGGTCCGGGGTCAGGATCATGATGACGTCGGCTTCCTCGGCGGCATCGGCCACGGAGACGACGCGCAGGCCCTCGGCCTCGGCCTTGGCGCGGGACTTCGAGCCCTCCTTGAGGCCGATGCGGACGTCGACGCCGGAATCGCGCAGGCTCAGCGCGTGGGCGTGGCCCTGGGAGCCGTAGCCGATGACGGCTACCTTGCGGCCCTGGATGATCGAGAGGTCTGCGTCGTCGTCGTAGTACATATCGGTCACGGTGATAACTCCTTGGTTTTCGTGTGTGAGGTGTGTTGGGTCTGGTGGGTGCAGGTCAGGCGGAGGCGGATCGCAGCGCGCGGTCCGACATCGACTTGGAACCACGGCCGACGGCCAGGGTTCCGGACTGGACGATTTCCCGGACGCCGAAAGGCTCGAGGACGGCGAGCAGCGCGTCCAGCTTTTCGGCGGTTCCGGTGGCCTCGATGATCAGTGAATCGGTGGAAACATCCACCACCGAGGCCCGGAAAAGGTCGGCGGCCTGGGTGACCTGCAGACGGGTTGCCGCGTCCGCGCGGACCTTGACCAGGATGTGGTCGCGCTGCACGGACGTATCGGGGGTCAATTCCACGATCTTGATGACGTTGATGAGCTTGTTGAGCTGCTTGGTCACCTGTTCCAGCAAGTCTCCTTCGGCGTCGACCACCACGGTCACCCGGGACATCCCGGGGACTTCGGTGGGACCGACGGCGAGTGAATCGATGTTGAACGCCCTGCGGGCGAACAGGCCGGACACGCGGGTCAGGACGCCGGGGACGTCCTCCACGAGCACGGAAAGGGTATGGCGTGCCATGGTCCTAGTCCTCCTCTTCCCATTCAGGGGTCATGCCGCGGGCGATCTGGATCGCGTCGTTGCTCACGCCGGAGGGGACCATGGGCCACACCATCGCGTCGCGGCTGACGACGAAGTCGATCACGACCGGGCGGTCGTTGATGTCGAGCGCCTGCTGGATGGTGGCGTCGATGTCCTCGTCGCGTTCGCAACGCAGTCCGGCGCAGCCGTACGCATCGGCGAGCTTCACGAAGTCCGGCACGCGTGCGGTTCCGTGGCCGGTGTTCAGGTCGGTGTTGGAATAGCGGGAGTCGTAGAACAGCGTCTGCCACTGCCGCACCATGCCGAGCGAGGAGTTGTTGATGATCGCGACCTTGATCGGGATCTTGTTGATCACGCAGGTCGCGAGTTCCTGGTTGGTCATCTGGAAGCAGCCGTCGCCGTCAATGGCCCAGACCACGCGGTCGGGGTTGCCGACCTTCGCGCCCATGGCCGCCGGGACGGAGTAGCCCATGGTGCCCAGGCCGCCGGAGTTCAGCCACTGGTGGGGGCGCTCGTACTTCACGAACTGGGCGGCCCACATCTGGTGCTGGCCGACGCCGGCAACGTAGACGCCCTCGGGCCCGGTCAGGGCACCGATGCGTTCGATGACGCGCTGCGGGGCGGTGAGGCCGTCCTCGGTTTCGGTGTAGCCGATCGGGTAGGTCTCGCGCAGGCGGTTCAGGGTGGACCACCACGGAGCCAGATCCGGGCGGCCGTCCTCGGCGAACCGGGCCCTGCAGGCCTCGGTGAGTTCGGGCAGGATCTCCTTGACCGAACCGACGATCGGCACATCTGCCGTGCGGTTCTTGGAGATCTCGGCCGGATCGATATCGGCGTGGATGACCTTGGCGTTCGGCGCGAACGTGGAGAGCACGCCGGTGACCCGGTCATCGAAACGGGCGCCGAGGGTGATCAGCAGGTCCGACTGCTGCAGCGCGGTGACCGCTGAGACGGCACCGTGCATGCCGGGCATGCCCACATGCTGCTCGTGCGAGTCCGGGAACGCGCCGCGGGCCTGGAGCGTCGTGGCGACGGGGGCACCGACAAGTTCGGCCAGTTCCATCAGTTCCACTGACGCGTGTCCCTTGATGACGCCGCCACCGACGTAGAAGACCGGGCGTTGGGCCGCAGCGATGAGCTTGGCCGCCTCGCGGACCTGCTTGGCGTGGCCACGCGTGACGGTGCGATACCCGGGAAGGTCGATCTTCGGCGGCCAGGCGAAGCTGCCCGTGCCCTGCTGGGCGTCCTTGGTGATGTCCACCAGGACCGGGCCGGGCCGGCCGGTACCTGCAATGTGGAAGGCCTCGGCCATGACCCGCGGGATGTCGTCCGGGTTGGTGACCAGGAAGGAGTGCTTGGTGATCGGCATGGTGATGCCGACGATGTCTGCTTCCTGGAAGGCGTCGCTGCCAATGAAGGCCGAGTGGACCTGGCCGGTGATGGCCACCAGGGGAACCGAGTCCATGTGGGCATCGGCAATGGCGGTGACCAGGTTGGTGGCCCCGGGGCCGGAGGTGGCGATGCACACCCCGACCTGTCCGGTGACCATGGCGTAGCCCTGTGCTGCGTGGCCGGAGCCCTGTTCATGGCGGACCAGGATGTGGTTGATCTTGGTCGAGTCCATCAGTGGGTCGTAGAGGGGCAGGATGGCCCCTCCAGGCAACCCGAAGACGTCTGTGACGCCCAGTTCTTCCAGCGAGCGGACGATGGCTTGTGAGCCAGTCATCTCTGTGGGTGCCACGGTGTTGTTCGGACCCTGTACCGGGCTCGAGGCATCCACGTTGGAAGAGACAGGAGCTTGATCCTTGGCACGGCCGGCGGCCTTGGCGGCCACCAGCGACGGGCTGATGGGTGTTCCGTTACTCATCGGATAATCCTTCTCTTCTCTAGTTCTGCGCATAAAAATACCCCGCTGGCCTCGTGGCTTCAGTGGGGTTCGCGCGTCACCGTGTCCTACAAACGAGGGCTAGGCTCCGCGCTGTGTAACTAGTAGGACTTCGGTTCGGATCTGCATGTCTTCAGTTTCCCCGGAGGCGGGGGGACTGTCAACGGACCACACTGGCCGTCTCAGCATATGGACACGGCGTCCAACTCTTGGACATCTCTGCCTCGTTGGACGCCGTGTCCTGCCGTATTAGCTAGCCACAGTAGGCTCCCGTGCTCGCGGAGTTGACGAGCTTGGCGTACTTGCCGAGCACACCGGTAGTGAACTTGGCCGGCAGCGGCTCCCAGCCCTCCCGGCGGGACGCCAGCTCCTCCTCGTCGACCAGCAGGTCGAAGGAACGGGCGGCGATGTCCACGCGGATCCGGTCGCCGTCCTTCACGAAGGCAATCGGGCCGCCGTCGACGGCCTCTGGTGCCACGTGGCCGATGCACAAGCCGGTGGTGCCTCCGGAGAAGCGGCCGTCGGTGAGCAGCAGGACGTCCTTGCCCAGTCCCGCACCCTTGATGGCGCCGGTGATGGCGAGCATTTCGCGCATGCCCGGTCCACCCTTGGGGCCTTCATACCGGATGACGACGACGTCGCCGGCGTGGATGGCGCCGTTGTCCAGCGCGTCCAGTGCGCCCTGCTCGCGCTCGAAGACACGGGCAGTGCCCTCGAAGACGTCGGCGTCGAAGCCGGCGCTCTTCACGACGGCGCCCTCGGGGGCCATGGAGCCGGTGAGGACGGTGATGCCGCCGGTGGCGTGGATCGGGTTGTCCAGCTTGCGCACGACCTTGCCGTCCAGTTCCGGAGGGTTGATGTCCGCGAGGTTCTCGGCCACGGTCTTGCCGGTGACGGTGAGGCAGTCGCCGTGGATGAGGCCGGCGTCGAGCAGGGCCTTCATGACCACCGGCACGCCGCCGATCTTGTCGACGTCGTACATGACGTAGTCGCCGAAGGGCTTGAGGTCACCCAGGTGCGGGATCTTGTCGCCGATGCGGTTGAAGTCCTCGAGCTTGAGGTCGACGTTCGCCTCGCGGGCGATGGCCAGCAGGTGCAGGACGGCGTTGGTGGAACCGCCGAAGGCCATGGTGACGGCAATGGCGTTCTCGAAGGCCTTGCGGGTCATGATGTCTCGGGCGGTGATGCCCTTGCGCAGCATCTCCACCACTGCTTCGCCGGACTTGCGGGCGAACATGTCGCGGCGGCGGTCAGCGGAGGGCGGGGCTGCGGAGCCCGGCAGTGACATGCCCAGGGCCTCGCCGATGCAGGCCATGGTGTTGGCGGTGTACATGCCGCCACAGGCGCCTTCGCCCGGGCAGATGGCCCGCTCGATGGTGTCCAGGTCCTTCTCGCTCATCTTGCCGGCTGCGCAGGCCCCGACTGCCTCGAAGGCGTCGATGAGGGTGACTTCCTTTTCGGTGCCGTCCTCGAGCTTGGCGGTGCCCGGCATGATCGAACCGGCGTAGACGAACACGCTGGCGAGATCCAAGCGGGCCGCGGCCATCAGCATGCCGGGCAGCGACTTGTCGCAACCGGCCAGGAGCACGGAGCCGTCGATGCGCTCGGCCATCATGACGGTCTCCACGGAGTCGGCGATGACCTCGCGGGAAACCAGCGAGAAGTGCATGCCCTCGTGGCCCATGGAGATGCCGTCCGAGACGGAGATGGTCCCGAACTGCATCGGGAAACCGCCGCCGGCGTGGACGCCCTCCTTGGAGGCCTGGGCCAACCGGTTCAGGGAAAGGTTGCAAGGGGTGATTTCGTTCCACGAGCTGGCGACGCCGATCTGCGGCTTCGCGAAGTCGTCGTCCCCCATGCCGACCGCGCGGAACATGCCGCGGGCCGGGGCGGCGTGGATGCCGTCGGTGACGGCGCGGCTGCGTGGCTTGATGTCAATGGTGCTGTCCTGGCTCATAGATCCGAGTCTAGAACTCCACACCAACCGCAACGAACCCGTGACCTGCTGATGAAACATTTGTGCCGAACTATCAGGGCCCTCCCCCTAGACTGAAAAACATGGGGATAGCAGACAACGGCGCCAGCATGCCCGAAGAAGACGGCACGCTAAAAGCCCACCTACACCACGCCTTCGACCACCAGATCCCCAATTTCGGCAGCTACAACCTGGTCTATGCGACGGGTCGCGCCGGCGAAGGTGGCAAGTACGTCGTGGGATATCGCCGCCAGCCGATGGAAATCATCGTCGCCCCGCTGCACGCCTGGACGTTGGCATCGCTCGAGCCGGCAACCGCCATCAACCTCACCAATCTCAGTCATTTGGCAGAGGACCGCGCCGGAGGCCACGAGGTCGGAACCAGCACCGGTCGGGTCTTCAGGTTCGAGGTGGCCCCGGAGACGACTATCGACGCACCGCCGTCGGCGACCAGCCATCCTGAGACGCGCGTCCGCCTGAACCAACATGATGACGCGGCGGACTTCTCCGACTTCTTCGACGAATTCCTGACCTTGGTTTCCGGCTTCGGGGATACAGAAGAGACTGCTCCCGAATAGCGTTTGGGGCTTGAAATCCTCCGACAGCACGGCTTGTGGATAACTATTCAAACGAGTTGATTTTCGGGTTAGGGTGTTCGAACGCCCACTATTCACCGTCGAATCCGGAGGCAACATGCCGGTCACGATCACTCGCAGAACCCGTGCCGGTCTCGCCATCGCCGGAGTTCTCGCCCTGGCTTTAAGCGCGTGCTCCCCCTCGAACGGTTCTGATGGGCCGAGTTCTTCGGGCTCCGGAACACTTGCGGCATCATCGTCTGCGGTAGCCGGTGGAAGTTCCCCGGCCCCCACATCGAAGAGCGCGTCCCCGACGCCGATTCCTGCCAGTTCAAAGGGCCCCGCAAAGAATTGGCCCGTGCCCAAAATGCCGGAGGCCGCCAAGAAGCACACGCTCAAAGGCGCCGGAGCGTTTTCCGAATATTACTTTGAGCTCATTGAATACACTTCCGTCACAAATGAATCCGCACCAATCCGGAAAGTATCGTCATCCGATTGCGACTTATGCCAAAACGACATCATTAAGCCCGCCATCGAAAATGCGAAGAATGGCGGTTGGATCACTGGCGGGAAATTCCACCCCAGTATTAGCTCCGCCCAAAAGGAAGGCACCAAAGAAGTATGGGTCTCGTTTAAGTATCTCCAAGACGAGAGTCGCGTGTATGACCCCGACAAGGTTCTCAACCGGATCTTGCACGAGACTTCAGACCCCGTAGTCGGTTCGTTCTACTTGGAATGGAACCACGGGTGGCAAGTAAATTCAGTCGAGCTTGCGACCACGTAGCTGAGAATGCCATGTTCAAACTTTCCGATTTATCAAAATTTGCTTCGACGGGCGCGATACTTGTAATGCTCTCAATCGGGTCCTCACCCCAGGCGTTGGCTTTGCCATCCGAAAAAAAGGATGCCGGCGCAACTCAAGATGTCGGCCTCAACGCTAGAAAAGTCGAAGCTGTTCGGGCTGCAGCTTCCAAAAACGCGCAACCGCCCCGGCATGGCACGAAAGGACAAAGGAAAGCCCTTGAGGCAAAGCACAAAGAGGCAGCCGGAGTACATCGGCGAGAACAAAAAATCAAAAAGTTGGTTTCAAAATATAAGGTCTCCTACTCCACGACTTGCGTTGCTACTACCAACGGCAAAGGAAACTGCTTCACATTCGATGAACCCCCTTGCCCGAACAATGACCCGCTCCGAGTCCGGACCATACGGACGCTGTCAGGCAAACTAGTCGCGCGGGACGCGTTCTGCAGCATCGAGCCATCACCTGAACTGCCCCAAAACTCAACCGGGAATCCTGCCGACATCGTTCGGGCCATACAGATGCAAAAGGTCATCGAGGTATCTCCTGCAGATTTCCAGAGCTTTCCCATTCAGCCATCTAAGGTCCTAAGCCAGCCGAAGGGGTTTTCGCTTCGAAATGGCAACGCGCACATGTATGCGGTGCCGAACCCGCAGACTTTCGATGTAGACATCTATGAGGAGCCCGTCAGAATTCGCGCGACGCCTGCATCGTATGTCTGGAACTACGGCGATGGGCAGAGCAAGCGTACGGTGAGCCCCGGGAAGCCCATGCCGAACCACACGTTTGACCAAGTCACGGACACTAGCCACGTCTATTCGAAAACAGGCGACTACCAAATCCGGCTCAGCACCGTTTACCTAGGCGAGTACTCCGTCGATGGCGCCCCTTGGCAACCAGTTCTGGGTACCGCGAATGTACCCAGCGAGCCGATGCCGATGAGCGTTTGGCGGACCAAGAAGCTGCTGGTTGACCGGAACTGTGTGGAGAACCCAGACGGACCTGCCTGCGATTCACCGTTCCTCAAGGAGAAGTCCACGTCGAAGTAGGAATCAGTCTGCCCACACCGCAGGCCGTCCCCGGAGACGTGAACGGCTCCCTCAGAGAAGCCGCTCTCCCTCGTGAACCAGGTTCTTCGGCTTCTCCCCCGCTGCCATCGTGGCGAACTGCTCACGAACGAGCTTCGCGATACGGGGCGGGAACGCCTCCGTATTGCCGCCGACGTGCGGGGTGATCAACGCATTGGGCAGACGCCACAGCGGGTGGTCGCTTGGCAGCGGCTCCGGATCGGTGACGTCCAACGCGCAGTACAGCCTGCCGGATGCGACTTCGGCCGTCAGCGCGTCGGTGTCGACGACGGGACCGCGCGCCACATTCACGACGACTGCGCCATCGGGCAGTGCAGTCAGGAATTCCTGGCCGATGATGTGGCGGGTGGAATCGTTGAGCGGCACGATGGCGATGACAACTTCGAGCCCCGGCGCCAAGTCCATCAGCTCGTCCATGCCGTGGACCTCACCATGCTCATCGGTGCGGGCGCGGGTGCCGATACGCACCAGGTCGATCTCAAACGGATCCAACCGGCGACGGATCTCCTCGCCGATGCCGCCCACACCGAGCAGGCCGACCCGGCGGTCGGCCAGACCGGGCCAACGCTTCGAGTCCCAGGTGCCGGTCAGTTGGTTTTGCGCGGCCTGGCCCATGCCGCGCAGGGCGCCCAGGGCGAGCCCGACGGCAAGTTCGGCTGTCGCGGCGGCGTGCACTCCGTGGGCAGAGGCAATGGCGATGTCATCGCCCACCCGCTCGCGGACGCCGTCGTACCCCGTTGACTGGGTGTGGACCAGCCGGAGGTTCGACGCACGGCGCACCCGGGGCAGTACATCCTGAGAGTGCATCGCGTAGGGCAGGACCACGGCCTGGATCTCGTCGAGGCCGATTCCCTGCGGGTCACCCTCCAGATCCCAGATGCCGCACCGCACGCCGTCGGGCAGTGGCGAGCAGGCATCGAGAAGTGACTGGTCAGGGACGGTGAATGCGGTGATGGGCTCCATTCCCCCAGCTTAGGATTCCCTGCCGGCGCCTCGGCGAATCCGGCGCGGAAACCGCTGGAAATGTGACGTCAACCGCAATCGCGGATCCTGTTTTGCGCGGTCGGAAAAGTGCTGGTAATGTTTCATGTCGTTGCAAAGCACGGTCCCGCAAGGGATCGGATGGAAACAACAATGCACCTCTAGCTCAATTGGCAGAGCAACTGACTCTTAATCAGTAGGTTCCGGGTTCAAGTCCCGGGGGGTGCACATCAGATGAAGGAGGCCGGCCGCAAGGCTGGCCTCCTTCTGTATATCCGGACACCTGGAGGAAGCCATGACCACCACTGCCCAGCGACTCGCCGTCGGCGACACCGCCCCCGCATTCACGCTCACGGCCGCCGATGGCAGCAGCGTCTCGCTCTCCGACTACGCCGGCCGCAAAGTGGTCGTCTACTTCTACCCCGCAGCGATGACCCCGGGCTGCACCAAGCAGGCGTGCGATTTCCGCGACTCGCTCGGCTCCTTGGCCGCCGCCGGCTACCAGGTGCTGGGTTTGTCCCCCGACGCCCCGGCAAAACTGGCCAAGTTCACCGACAAGGAAGAACTGACCTTCCCGCTGCTGGCCGACGAGGACCACTCGGTCGCCGCCGTCTACGGGGCATGGGGCGAGAAGAAGAACTATGGACGCACCTACGAGGGGCTCATCCGCTCCACGATCGTGGTCGGCGAGGACGGGACCGTCGAACTGGCCCAGTACAACGTGCGTGCCACCGGCCACGTCGCCAAGCTGCGCCGCGATCTGGGGCTTGACGCCGCGTAATTCCGCGCCACCGGTTCCACGGAACGTGCAACCCGTTCCGCTACACTGGTTGAGGCCTTCCGTGCGCGGATGGTGCTAGCGAGCGTGGCGGAATTGGTAGACGCGCTGGATTTAGGTTCCAGTGTCTTCGGACGTGGGGGTTCAAGTCCCCCCGCTCGCACGATGTGATGGGGCCAGCAGACGACGCACGCAGCAGGTCTGCACGTTGCACAAACCATGGCCGACCCGCAAGATCCCGCGGGAGCCCCGCAGGCAAGGAGCACACCAGCGTGGAGTCCACCGATGTCCCCCAGGACACCGTAGGCCGCCGGGCCCAGGGACCTTCGGGCCTCGAGGGAACCACCCGTCCGTCGCGACGGACCGTCCTGGGGCTCGGTTCACTGGCCGTTGCCGGGTTGGCGGGCTGCACGAAGGCCACGACACCCGAGGATCTTCCCAGCAGCGCGGCACCGTCGGCCACCATCGTCAAGGACCTGGAATTCCGCTTCGGGACCCCCGCCGCCCCGGCCACCCTGGACCCTGCACTCGCCGCGGACAACGAGTCGTTCCGCATCACCCGGCAGGTCTTCGAATCGCTGGTGGGAGTGGACCCGGATACCGGAGCGCCCACTCCCGGCCTGGCCACCGAGTGGAAGACCAGCGATGACGGTCTGGTCTACACCTTCACCCTGCGCCAGGGCGTGACCTTCCACGACGGCACGGAATTCAACGCCCATGCCGTGGTGTACAACTTCAAGCGCTGGGCCGATCTGCCGCCTGACCTCGGCGGACAACCCGGCCGGGCCTTCGAGGCGGTCTTCCACCACCATGAGGTGCAGCCGGCCGAAGACAGCAGCGTGGCACCGGACACGAAGTCGGCCACCGCATCCGACGCTCCGGCATCGGACGCGCCGAGCACCGGCAAAAAGGCCGATACGGCCGACGCACCCGATGCGGGCAAGAAGGTCGAGACCGTCAGCGCCAGCTACTACCAGACCTGCCGGGCAGCCGACACGTATACGTTCGTGCTGACCCTCACGAAGCCGATCACCGCGCTGATCCAGGCGCTGACGCTGCCAGGTTTCGGCATCGCATCCCCCTCGGCCCTGCGCAAGTTCAAAGCGGATGAGGCCAGCCACGACAAGGCCGGGCGGATCGTCACCCGGTTCGGCAAGCATCCCGTGGGCACGGGCCCCTACAAATACCGCTCGGGCGATGGCAGCTCCTCGGAGCTGGTGGCCAACACCAAGCACTGGCGGCACCGCACCCAGATCGGCAAGGCCAGCTTCCACGTCCTGCGCGATCCCCTCTCCCGCCTGTTGGCGCTGCGCCAGGGCACGGTCGCCGCCTACGACATGGTCACCGTCGGGGAACTGCGCGATCTGGTCCGCGAGGGACAGCAGGTCCTGCAACGCGATCCGTTCTCCGTGCTGTATCTGGGGGTGAACCGGGCGAATCCACTGCTCAAGCAGGACAAGATCCGCCGGGCCATGGCCCACGCCATTGACCGGCAGAAGCTCATCGACACGTACTTCATCGCCGGAACCAAGGAAGCCAAGAGCTTCGTGCCGCCCAGCCTGGGCGTGCCCAACGGGCCCACCTATTACGGGTACGACCCCAGCAAGGCGACCGAACTGCTGAAGGAATCGACGTACGACGGCGAATCGATCCCCTTCTCATACCCGCTGAACGTCACCCGCGCGTATCTCCCGCTCCCCGAGCAGATCTACGCGACCCTCAGCGCCCAGCTCACCGCCGTCGGATTCAACATCGAACCGCATCCCATCGATTGGGAGGACGGCTACCTGGAGAGCGTCACGAAGGGACGCGATCCCGGGTTCCACCTGCTGGGTTGGAACGGCGGCTACCGGGACCCCGACAACTTCATCGGGACGCTCTTCGGCACCACGTCCTCGGAGTTCACCTACGAGGCGCCGGCATTGCGGGCCAAGATCGTCACCGCCCGCTCCATGCCCAATGGCGACGCGCGGGCCGCTGTCTACCAGGAGATCGGCGAACAGCTCACCCAGGACATCCCCGCGCTGCCGCTGGCGTACCCGATTTCCGCGGTCGCCGCCGACGATTCGGTGCTGCGCTACCCCACCAGCCCGACCCTGGACGAACCCTTCGATCGCGTGACGCTCACCACCTGAGCCCGCTGGAAGGCCCCGCTGATTTCATCGGGGTGAACCCACCGCGCTAACCTTGGCATAAGCCACCAGAGTCGTCGGATGGAGAATCCTGTGCCGAGCCAAACCCCCTCAACAAATGTCGATGTCGCACTGATCGGCGGTGGGGTCATGAGTGCAACGCTGGGAACGCTCATCAAGGAACTGGAGCCCAGCTGGTCCATTGCCCTGTTCGAGAACCTCGACCAGGCAGGCACCGAGTCCTCCGACCCCTGGAACAACGCGGGCACCGGGCACTCCGCCCTCTGCGAGCTGAACTACTCCCCCCTGGGCGCCGACGGCAAGGTCAACCCCGCCAAGGCCGTGGGCATCAACGAGCAGTGGCAGGTTTCCCGCCAGTTCTACACGCACCTGGTCAACCAGAAGCGCATCACGAACCCCAGCTCGTTCATCAACCCGCTGCCCCACATGAGCTTCGTCATCGGCGATGACCACGCCGACTACCTCAAGACCCGCTTCGAGTCGCTCCGCACCCAGCCGCTGTTCGAGACCATGGAGCACACCGAGGACCTGGACACCATTGCCGAGTGGGCGCCACTCGTCGCCGAGGGCCGCAACCCCGGCCAGCGCGTGGCAGCCTCCCGCGTGGTCGGCGGCACGGACGTCGACTTCGGTTCCCTGACCCGCCAGCTGACCAACAACCTGGGCGAGGACGGCGTGGACCTGAACTTCGGCCACAAGGTCACCGGCCTGGACCGCAACGGCACCGGCTGGACCCTGTCGGTGAAGAACAACGCCACCGGCGACCAGCGCACCGTCAACGCCAAGTTCGTCTTCGTCGGCGCCGGCGGCGGCGCCCTGCACCTGCTGCAGGCTGCGGGCATCCCCGAGGCCAAGGGCTTCGGCGGCTTCCCCGTCTCCGGCCAGTTCCTGCGCAGCACCAACGAGGACGTCATCGCCCGCCACCACGCCAAGGTCTACGGCCAGGCGTCGGTGGGCGCCCCGCCCATGTCGGTCCCCCACCTGGATACGCGCTTCGTCAACGGCAAGCGCTCCCTGATGTTCGGCCCGTACGGCGGCTTCTCCCCCAAGTTCCTGAAGTCCGGTTCCTACCTGGACCTCGTGGCTTCGGTCCGTCCCAACAACCTCATCCCGATGCTGGCCGTCGCCAAGGACAACCTGGGCCTGGTCAAGTACCTGGTCACCGAGGTCCTGAAGTCCCGCGAGGGCAAGAACTCCGCCATGCGCGACTACTACCCGAACGCCGACGGCGCCGACTTCGAGCTCATCACCGCCGGCCAGCGCGTCCAGGTCATCAAGAAGGACAAGAAGCGCGGAGGCGTCCTGCAGTTCGGCACCGAGGTCATCACCAGCGCCGACGGTTCCATCTCCGGGCTGCTCGGCGCCTCCCCGGGCGCCTCGACGGCAGCACCGATCATGATCGAGGTCCTGCGCCGCTGCTTCCCGCAGAACTTCGCCGGCTGGGAAGCCAAGCTGACCGAGATCGTCCCGAGCTTCGGCACCAAGCTCAACGAGAACCCCGACTTGCTGGCCGAGGTCACCGCGGCCACCAACCAGGCGCTCGGCCTGAAGTAACCCCGCTGGCGGCCCCTCGCGGCACCCCGCGGACCCCAGGGATGGCTCCCGACCGCTCAGGTCGGGGGCCATCCCTGTTTCATGTACGACGGCGGGGCTCACCTCGAGTGCCCGCCGACGCCGTCGTCGTGAGTGACTTCACATGGCCTCCGGGGAATGATCGCCGCCACACCGACGCTCTTATATGCAAATGCATATAATCTCTGGCACAATGGGAGCCAAGAGAACGAAGGAGCACAGCATGGAAATCGGCGTCTTTTCGGTCAGTGACATCACCACCGACCCCACCACCGGGCACACCCCCAGCGAGAACGAGCGCATCAAGGCGGAAATCGCCATCGCCCAGAAGGTCGAAGAGATCGGCATGGACGTCTTCGCCATCGGCGAGCACCACAACCGGCCCTTCTTCTCGTCATCCCCCACCACGACGCTGGCCTACATCGCCGCCCAGACGGAGCACATCACGCTCTCGACGGCGACCACGCTGATCACCACGAACGACCCGGTGAAGATCGCCGAGGACTTCGCGATGCTCCAGCATGTCTCCGACGGACGCGCGGATCTGGTGCTCGGCCGCGGCAACACCGCGCCGGTCTACCCGTGGTTCGGCAAGAACCAGCAGGACTCGGTGGAGTTGACCGTCGAGAACTACAACCTGCTGCGCCGCCTTTGGGACGAGGACTCCGTGACCTGGCAGGGCAAGCACCGCACCCCGCTGCAGAATTTCACGTCCACCCCGCGCCCGCTCGACGACGTCGCCCCCTTCGTCTGGCACGGCTCCATCCGCACCCCACAGGTCGCCGAGATCGCGGCCTACTACGGTGACGGATTCTTCGCCAACAACATCTTCTGGCCCAAGGAGCACTACCAGCAGCTGATCAACCTCTATCGCCAGCGCTTCGAGCACTACGGCCACGGTCGTGCCGACCAGGCGTACGTGGGCCTGGGCGGACAGTTCTACCTGGCCAAGAACTCCCAGGACGCGGTCAACGAGTTCCGCCCATACTTCGACAACGCCCCGGTCTACGGACACGGGCCGTCGATGGAGGACTTCACCTCCCAGACCCCGTTGACCGTCGGCAGCCCGCAGCAGGTGATCGAGAAGACGCTCTCGTTCCAGGAGTTCTTCGGCGACTACCACCGCCAGCTGTTCCTCGTGGACCATGCGGGGCTGCCGCTGAAGACCGTGCTGAACCAGCTGGACATGTTCGGCGAGCTGGTCCTGCCGGAACTGCGTGCCGAGTACGCCAAGCGCAAGCCGGCCGACCACCCCGAGCCGCCGACCCACGCCAACCTGGTCGCCGCCCGCCGGGCAGGCATCAAGCCGGCCACGGCCCGCAACGAGGTCCCGGTACCGCTGGATGCCGCCGAGGTGTCCCATGCCTAAGCCGGCCTCGCTCCGCGAAACGACACAGGCCTGGGAGTCCTTGTTCAACGCCCAGGTGACGATCATGCGCCGCTTGCAACGCCACCCGGCGTTCAAGAAACTGACCATGCGCGAGTACGACGTGCTGGTGACCCTGGGCAAGTGCCCGAACCAGGGGATCCGCCTCGGCGCCCTCAACGAGAACGTGCTGTTGAGCCAGCCGAGCCTGAGCCGCATGGTGGACCGGCTGGAGGCCAAGGGCTTCATCAGCCGGTGCGGCGATCCGCTGGACCAGCGCGCCGTGCTGCTCACGCTGACCGATGAGGGCCGTGCGATCCAGCGCGAGATCGGCCGCGAACACGTCCGCCACATCCACGAGCTGATCGGCTCGGGGCTGGACGCGGAGGAGTTCGCCGAACTCACCCGGCTCACCCGCAAGCTCGGGAGTGCGGTGCAGGCCCAGGGCTGACGCCCCGCACTCCCCCGGACCGCCCCGTTCCGCCCGCCGGCGGTTCGGGGCGGTCCGTTTGCCTCCCTAGAATGGGAGGATGAGCGCCCACCTCGTGGCCAAGGACCTCTCCGGAGGCCATGCCCACCGCACCCTGTTTTCGGATCTGAGCTTCACCGTCGCCCCGGGCGATGTGGTCGGCGTCAATCTGGCGATCTGTACCGCTATGCTGCCATTAGCAATGCATTCCCCACGATCCAAAAGAACTTCGAAGACGTCCTTTGCTCTGGATGTACATAGGTGCAACTTCTCGATAGTTGGAAAGGATTGCAGCTAGCCAATCCAGTCATTCTTTGTGCACCGTACTGTTATGTTGGGTTTCCCCTTGCTGGCTACCATTTGCGGTAACCCACATCTGAGAAACTAACCATTTGGCGACCACTTCTTGGTGTAGGCCTTCGGCTAGTCTGCGGACCGCATTTGCCTGACGAGGAGCGGCCTTTCCAACGGCCTCGAAAAATTCGTTGAGGTCAATGGACAGGTCTCCTTCATCCAGCACGTCGAAGGTTCGCATGGTGTTCAGCACGTCGTCCGCCGCATGGCTTACCCGCGTCGCGTCGTCACCACCGCCGAAGGCTGCACTCAACAATGAAACCATCTGGAAGAACTCGAAAAACTCGACGGGATTACTTATGAGGTGCTTCGTTTCGGGGGCCTTTGCCTGAAGCCAAATTGCTCGCCGAACGGTGGTCAAACGCCGAAGCGGAGCTGTTCGCTCCTCGTCCGCTATAGCTTCACGGTCCGGCAATGTTTCCCACTGATCACCGTCCTCGATTATGAAACTATTCGGGTCGAGGACCAGCCCTTCTCCGAAGGGGCTTTTTGTCTGACGGCCGTACTCACTGATCAGCATCTCTGATGGCGATGCAGGTGGCACCTCAGTGTCACTTACATCGTCATCCCAAAAGTCCATGTCCGCTTCGCTCGCCCGCAGGTCGGCGTCTGCGGCTGCTGCCAGGGGACCGAAATCGCTTATCCACTCGCCGTCAATGCTTATCCTTGGTACATCAAGGATGTCGTTTAACGAAGCCGAGGTACCGACATTCGGGCAGTCTACGAAAGTAAGTCTCTCCAGTTCCGGAAGTAGTCTTGCGGCCCGGACATCGTCTAAATTCGGAGAATCCGAAATTTCCAAGTAGCGCAATGAAGATACCGGACTTATATTCAAAAGCGTGTCCCCGGGCCATTCGAATAGCAGCAACTCTTCTATGCCGCGTGTCCAAAATGATCCATCCGGTTCTTCATCTAAATCCCATAGCCTAAGAGCGCGCAGCTGCGGAAGTGATGCTAACGACGAACCAAGTTCCAATTTCACTTTCCCAGCCAATGAAAGGGACTGCACGCGCTCAAAAGTATTGAAGAAGCTGTCACTTACTTCTGTCGCAATGCTCCCTTCCGCTGAGATCCAGAGGTGTCTTACTTCAGTCGACTCATCGATGTGAACATCGTGTAGGTTTTTTGCATCAACTAGCTTCAGCTTCTGTATCGAGCGGAATCGACTCAGAAATTCCGAAATATCTTGCCCTGAAAAGCCCCGTAGTGTGGCCAAGGCAATCCGTCTCGTCGTTCGCGGAACGAGTGACCAATCAAATCTCTTTCGATTCAAGTCAATGTTGATTGTCATAGACTCCGCAAGCTCGTCGATTACCGCAAGTTGGCGTAGATAACGAAGTGTTAACACGGGGCCGAAGTTGGTGGCGGATGGCACCCCCCGAGGAGCGAACAGTCGCTCCCCGTAAAGCTCGATATTTCGCTTCTGCCAGGCAGGAACCAGCACCGGCATGTAGCTGGCCAATTCAAGGGGCGAAAGACTTCTCAGAGCATGATACGACTCTGGTCCGGAAATCCTTGCCAGCAGCTCAACAAGCACAGCTCGCTGCCCGTTTTTTGTCGCACGAGACAAAGCCGAATAGAGCAATTCGACTGCTGCTTCACCCGTCTCGATGATTAGCGGGTAGTTGTTCACATCGAGCGGATCAATCAGAGCCCGCAATATTCCAGCCCCGTTCTCGGCCAGCGGCAATCCCGGATCCAGATATTTATAGCTTGCGCTATGAAATGCTGCAGCAAGACGTTTCTTTTGCCAGCCACTTCCAGCACGAGATTCGACGTGGTGCCAAAGCTCCGTCAAGCTCTCCTGTCGCGCCATGTTCGATTGATCGAACAAGTACCAACGGAATACCTCATGCCAGATTGGATTATCCGTGGCAGCGAACAAATCGGATTTCAAGTCGTGCCTCGAATAAAAGCGACCAGCTAAGTATGCGAATAGCGTCGATGATTTGAAGTAAGCCCTCCCAGATACATCGATATCAAGGAGACCGCTTCTTGTCACCAAGGAATCAAATATTTCCGCCTCCGAGAAGCCGCGAAGCATTCCATACTCCGGCTTTAGGGAGAACTCTCCCACTAGGTCTCGAACTTCCCGCCGACTTTTCGTGCTTCCTCCCGACGAGAAGAAGCTGAATGCAAGGAACCCAACGAGATCCTGGAGAGCATATTTTGGAATGAGAGTTGGGGGTAGGCCACTAACCAAATGCCGCCGCTGTAATAGCATGGCTACTATCGCCTCCAGAACTTGCCCCGTCTGCACAGAACTCGGGGTACCAATTTCGACTATCGCAGCGCACATCGTCGTACAGAGCATGGGGTTTTGTGCCAAACGGCGCAGCGCCGGGTCCTCTTCTATTCGTTCCAAAAACTTTCGCGCGGTGGAGCCACGCACGTGACCAGTCGGAATAGCGGTTCTAAACCATCGTGATACGACTCCACCAACAAAATCGACGTCATCAGTTGCCACCAAATGATGAACATTTTCTTGGTATCCACTCAGTAATTCCTCGGAACCCGGCCGGGTCATGACAATCGTCTTCGAAGCTGGCAACGAGGAACCATGCTCAAGGTTCTTCAACCAGTGAACCAAGGTGCGACGTTTGGCAACGTCAAGGTCATCAAGACCATCGACGATAATAAGAGCTCTTCCTGCACCAATGATGTCAGCTGCCCAGTTCTGCGGCTTCGTGCGAGGTATTCCTTCGGTCAGGGCTTCCCCTAGGTCTTCTAACGACGGAAGTGACCGTCTGTTTTCCAGCTCCAGAAGGAACGGAATCCGCATCCTGGAGACCGCTGAAAACTTTAGGTTTGTCTTAGCCTGCTGGATCGCGATCCATCTTGCCAGCGTGCTTTTTCCTTCTCCAACGTTTCCGACGATCACCATGGATTCACAGGAATCTAACGATTCCTCGATAGTTCGCTGCCTCGGCGCTTTGCCCGGCGAAGCAACCCACAGCATTGGCTGCACGAAAACCTGACCTAGAGGGTAGAACCGGCGACTAAAATCTACGTCGATACCTTGCAACTCGGAATGGTTGAGTAATTCAACGGCAGCAGCGTTGTAAGATTGCGTGTACTCATATATCTGCTTTCGCAACCCAGTTGCGGCTGTATGATTTCGAGCTTCAGCCCGTTCGGCGGCCTCTGCCATTTCATCAATCCGACCCATGATGCGTTTGGATACCAACTTTTCAAATGCAGGGTCTTTTTCTACGTTCATGGCAAGTTCAAAGCAGCTGAACTGCAAAAGCGCTACAGACGCTTGTTCCGCAACCTCCGACATAGTTAGCACTTCGTCCTGCCAGGAGACAGTCGAAATTAACGTCCGGGCCAATTCATTAGGGTTCAATACGGCTGACAGCGCCATTTCATCAGTTACGCAGTCGTCAAACGTTTTGGCTATGAGCCGACACGAATTGTCCAGGTCATTGGTAGTCAAATCGGTATATTCTGCACACCAATAGGACCTCACGGAGTTGCTCATTGCTTGAAGTGATTTAGCTGAAAAGAATGTCTGGTAGCTTTTCGGTGCTGACGAGAATGCACCTGAGATATCTATCGCGTCATTGACAGTCCCAAACACGGCTTCATAGCCCAATGCCCGTCCCAGGAAGTTTGAGGCCGACTTCATGAGTACCCGCGTAAGGTCAGATCCCATAAGAGGATGATCGCATAGCGCGTCGATTCATGGGGGTTCATGGTGACAATATTTTGATTCTCTCAACTATGTCGGTTTCAGTGTCCGAGGTGGACCTGTTTGCTTCCCTAGAATGGGAGGATGAGCGCCCACCTCGTGGCCAAGGACCTCTCCGGAGGCCATGCCCACCGCACCCTGTTTTCGCATCTGAGCTTCACCGTCGCCCCGGGCGACGTGGTCGGCGTGGTCGGCATCAACGGGGCCGGAAAATCCACGTTGCTGAAGTTGCTGGCCGGGATAGACACCCCGCAGGGTGGAACGGTCACAGCCTCACCGCAGGGCGCGTTCATCGGCTGGTTGCCGCAGGAACATGAGCGCGTCGCCGGCGAGACGATCAACGCCTACCTCGCGCGGCGCACCGGCTGCGCTGCGGCGACGACCGCGATGGAATCGAGCGCCGAGGCGCTGGGGTCCGGTGCGCCCGGGGCCGATGATGCCTACGCCGATGCGTTCGAGCACTGGATGGCCTCCGGCGCTGCCGATCTGGAGGACCAGATCCCCGCGACGCTGGCCGAACTGGGCCTTCAGCTGGATGCCGAGACGGAGATGACTGCCCTCTCCGGTGGGCAGGCCGCGCGGGTGGCCCTGGCGGCGCTGCTGCTGAGCCGGTTCGACCTGGTGCTGCTCGACGAGCCGACGAACGATCTGGATCTGGCGGGTTTGGAGCGTTTGGAGACCTTCGTGCGGGGGCTGCGCACCGGCGTCGTGTTGGTGTCCCATGACCGCGAGTTCCTGGCCCGCTGCGTGACGCGGATCGTGGAGCTGGATCTGCCGCAGAAAAAGGTGGCCGTGTACGACGGCGGGTACGACGCCTATCTGGCCGAGCGCGATGTCGCGCGGCGGCATGCCCGGGAGGCGTATGACGAGTTCGCCGACAAGAAGGCCGATCTGGTCTCGCGCGCCCGCACGCAACGTGAGTGGTCCTCGCAGGGGGTGCGCAATGCGATGAAGAAGGCGCCGGACAACGACAAGATCCGCCGCAAGGCCAGTTCGGAGTCCTCGGAGAAGCAGGCGCAGAAGGTGCGCCAGATGGAGTCGCGGATCGCCCGGTTGGATGAGGTGGAGGAGCCGCGCAAGGAGTGGGTGCTGCAGTTCTCCATCGGTTCGGCGCCGCGGTCGTCGTCCGTGGTGGCGACGTTGAACGAGGCCGTACTGCGGCAGGGCTCCTTCACGCTGGGGCCGGTCTCCGTGCAGGTCAACGCCGGGGATCGGATCGGGATCACCGGGCCCAACGGCGCGGGCAAGTCCACCCTGCTGCGGCTGTTGCTGGGCCGGGCCACCCCCGAGGCAGGGACCGCGTCGATGGGCACCAGCGTGGCGGTCGGGGAGATCGACCAGGCCCGCGGGCAGCTGGCCGCGGACATGCCGCTGGGTGACGCGTTCGAGGCGGTGGTCCCCGAGCTGGCCTCCGGGGAGGTGCGCACGTTGCTGGCGAAGTTCGGGTTGAAGGCCGACCAGACGGCGAGCCGGGTCGGGGACCTCTCACCCGGTGAACGCACGCGTGCCGGGCTGGCACTGCTGCAGGCCCGTGGGGTGAACCTGCTGGTCCTGGACGAACCGACCAACCACCTGGACCTGACGGCGATCGAACAGCTCGAGGAGGCGCTGGAGTCCTACACGGGCGCCCTGTTGCTGGTCACCCACGACCGGCGGTTGCTGGAAAACGTCAGGCTGGACCAACGCTGGAGCGTGGACGCCGGGCGGATCGCCGTCGACGTGGTGCGCTAACCCAGCTCGGCGCCCACTGAATCCTGTGCCGGCAACGGTGGCGGCCACGTCCCACTAGACACTGCTTCATGGCACCTGATGACCCCGCGGAACTCGCACGTTTACTCGGCCATCACGACGAATCACGACCGGGCAAAGTGGTCAGGGACTATCTCCGCCGGGCCTATCCGAACCACCCCAAAAATGAGCGTTGAGTCCTGGACGAGTCGCAGGCGGCAAATGTCCTCAGTAACCTGCCCCGAAGGCGCCGATCCCCCGACACCAAAGCAGCCGCTCGGCAACCGTTGAAAGAACGCTGTGCTGGCATGTCGAGCCAACAATGGTCGGACTCAGTAGACGCCAAAGGTGGCCTATTCGTCTTCTGCCGGATCCTCAGTGCCGCGACGGCGAAGTGCCCGCTCGGTGAATTTGCTGGACAATTTGTCAGTCGCCGACTTGGCTCGACTGAAAGCATCACTCCCGATCTGCCGCGCCGCGTCCACCCCGTCTGCTCCAGTTTCCAATGCCCGATCGCGCACTTCAACAGCAGCCTCAGTCCAACGTTTCGCGTCCAGCGACTCGCGGCCACGTTCAATACCCAGATGTTCGTGGAACTCAACGACGCCTGTCGCCACGAAGTTGCTGGAGTTCACCACCGCCCGAGACATCGTCGGGTGAAGGAGCACTCGTGCATTCGCGGTGCCGGCAGCTGCATCCATGCGGACCATCAACTGTTCAGTACTTCGCGCGATGCGTTCCAGTCGGTTTTGTCGCGCCGTCCGCAACGCCTCCCGGTGTCGTTGGACATCGTTCGGCGAAACTTCCAGAACCCGATCGAGTTCAAGAATCGTGATCGCCTCCTGCAACTGGAAACTACGGGCCAAGACGGCGAGCCAATCCTGGACCTTGGTCTCCGCCTCGTGCGACGCCTTGGCAATCTCCCCCATTTTTGTCTTGCCTTCCAGCTTCTCTGCCAGCGCATCCAGCTGGCGCAATGCGTAGCCCTGGGTACGTGCGATGGTCATCGAGGAGGTCTGGACCTTTGACCAGGTGACTTCCGAAACCCAGCCCACCTGTTCACGGATGGTCATGGTTTCATCGATCATCTCGCCCACTCCAATCAAATCGGCGAAGACGGCGTCTTTCTGCGCGCGCAGAACATCGTCAATCTTCTCGTCGATCGCGGCCAGGTAGTCAGTGATTTCGTCCATGGTCTGCTGCATCGCGACCTGTGCCATGATGCCCGCGGCGCCCGCCAGCACCGCCGGATTGGATACCAGCGAACCCGCGCCCTTGGAAAATTCCAGGATCCCCTTGATCTTGCCGTCATCCATCACGATGGCACGGCTGACATCGCCGCTGGAACCTTTCATCATGTTGTATTTCTTCATCTGCTGGGCGGACTTTTCGGTCAGTTTCACCCAACGCCCCGAATTGGCGGCAATTTCCGAACCCGCCTGCGCGATCCCCGCGCTGGCGCCGAAAACGTGATTGAGCCGCTGCAGGCCAAGATCCCTCGACGGCAAACCCTCTACAGCGAGAAAGCGGTCGACTGCTGATGGTTCGCCGATCACAGCCAGGCCCTCCCCATCACTGATCAGCTGAATCTCGTTGTCCATCGTTTGCTCCTGGCTCGAGTGGGCGCGGCTTTGCCGGGGAACTGATTCCCAGTGTCTCCCCATATTGTTGCCCACGACTCAAGAAAACCGTCGATCGGTCGGCGTTCAGAAGAAGCCTTCGCCAAAAGTTCGTCGGTTGGCAACCAACACAGTGAGACGCCGGGGCCAGCCGCCTGCTTCAGGTGGCGTGCCCCGGCGTCGTACCGGTGGGAACCGGTTAGTGGGCTACCGCGTGATGGTGGTGCTCCACGGTGCTCGGCTTGATGGCCAGCGCGGTGACCACCAGGGCGACGATGCCCGGGATCCAGCTGCTCCAGGCCACGCCCATGGTGTCGTAGTAGCCGCCCATCCACGGGGCAGCGACCACCAGCAAGGCGATCAGGGCCTGCACCCATTCCGCGACCGGTATGCCCGGCATCGACAGGTTGACCAGCCCCACGACGATCAGCAGGATGCCCCCGATGACCATCAGCGACATCGATGCTCCCGCGGGCTCGGTCCAGCTCGTGGAGAGCGCGACATAGAGACCGGCGACCACGGCCACCCAGTCCTGCCAGCGAGTCCATTTCTTCATGGCACTTCTCCTTATGTCTTGTCCTGCGGGGTGTCCGCGGTGTCTCCGCGATCCGCCCTGCCTCCAGCGTGCACCCGCCGCCACGGGGCCACTAGGGCCGAAGGTCCCGTTGGGTGCGCCGCTGGGCGCTGTCCACACCGGGCCGAAGGACCCTTGTCCGCTCCGCCGGGCGGGTCCATGCTGGGGGCATGAGCACTCCCACCAGCCCCGCGGTAGTGCCCCGTGACGCTCAAAAGGCCTCGGGCGTGGATCCGCCGATCACGGTCTACATCGTGGACGACCACGAGCTGGTCCGGCGCGGCCTGCGCGAGCTGCTCGAGGGCGAGGGGTTCGACGTGATCGGCGATTCGGGCACCGCCGGGGAGGCCCGCCGCAGGATCCCCGCGCTGCGCCCCGACGTCTCGGTGCTCGACGCGCGCCTGCCCGACGGCACCGGGATCGAAGTCTGCCGCGACGTGCGATCCGTGGACCCGTCACTGAACTGCCTGATCCTGACCAGCTACGACGACGAGGCAGCCGTCCGCGGGGCGGTGCTCGCCGGGGCGCTGGGCTACGTGCTCAAGCAGATCAAGGGCTCCGAACTGCTCGAGGCCCTGCGCCGGGCGGCCCGCGGGGAATCATTGTTCACCCCGGGGCTGAAGGCCGCGATCCTGCACGGGCTGGCGAATCCCACGCGCTCGGATCCACGCATTTCCTCGCTCACCACGCAGGAGCGCCGGGTGCTCGAACTCATCGGTGAGGGGCTGAGCAACCGCCAGATCGGCACGCGGCTGCACCTGGCCGAGAAGACCGTGAAGAACTACGTCTCCGCGGTGCTGGCCAAGCTCGGTTTCGAACGCCGTACCCAGGCGGCCGTCTACATTTCGCGCCCCGCCGCTTCGGGGCACGACGGCGGTACCTGAGATTCCGGGGCACCCCGGGGCATGCGCGGCCACCGGGGAGGGCTCACCGAACCGGCACGCTCCATTGCACGCGGGTGCCCCGGCGGTTGCTGTCCACGTGGCAGGTGCCGCCCAGTTCCGCGGCACGCTGGTCCATGTTGGCCAGCCCGCTGCGCAGGACCTGATGCGGTATGCCGTGCCCGTTGTCCTTCACCCGCAGGCTGAGCTGGTGGTCGGTCACGGCGACCGTGATCGAGATGCGGCTGGCCTGGGCGTGGCGGACGGCGTTGCTCAGCGATTCGCTCAGCACGGCCAACAGATGGGCGATCGTGTTCTCGTCGTGCACTTGCTCCAGCGGTCCGGCCAGCCGAAGCCTCGGGGTAAAGGTGAGCGGCTCGCTGGCGGTCCGCACGGCCCGCAGGATCGAGGTGCCCAGTTGTTCGTCCTCCCCCACGCCGCGGCGCAAGGCGTAGATGGTGTCCCGCAGCTCGACAATGGTGGCGTCGAGCTCGCCGGTGATCTCCTCGGCCCTCGCCCGGCCGGCGGGGTCGGTGATCTTGCGCGACAGCGAACGGATGCCCAGCCCCGCGGCAAAGAGCCGCTGGATGACGACGTCGTGCAGGTCCCGGGCGATCCGGTCCCGTTCGGAGAACACCGCGAGCTGTTCGTGCAGGGCACCGATATGTGCCCTGCCGATGCCTTGTTCGATCTGGGCCGCCAGCAGGCCGGCAAGTTGCTGGTCGATGGCGGTGAACCCGGCTGCCCCGGCGAACCGTGCCAGCACCAGGAAGCGTTGGTTCCCGGAGGCATGTCCCGCTTCGTGTCCCAGTCCTGCCACCAGCAGCTGCGCGGCACGGATCGTCTCCGCGTGTCCCACATGGGAGGGTTGCCCCGGTTCGGCAGTGTCGAGGGCAGCGGCCAGCCGGGCACCCGTCAGGACCTGCACGCGGGGAGCTCCCCGGGACGTGTCGAAGAATCCTGGCTCCCGGGTCGTGGGGGTCGGGAAGACGTCACCGTGCAGGGCCGCGGCAAGCCCGCCAGCGGCCCCGACCACACGGTGGTGGTCTTCGCCCACCGGAACCAGGACGAGGGCCAGCGCCGCGTCGGCGGCCTCGAGTGCCTCGCGGGCGATCGCATCGTACCCGTCGTCATCCGGTTCCGCGTCACCCAACAGGCTGCCGACCCGGGCGCAGGCGCGTAGCCATCGGCCGAGGGCCTTGTCCTCAGCCATCGTCGGTGTCCATTTCCCGAGCTGGGCCGACCGGTCAGACGTGTCCGGGGTGGCGGCGCTTGGTCATGCCGACGAGCCCGAAAATGATCATGACGCCGCCGATGAGGACGCCGAACCAAATCGGCGAGTGGGTATCCACATCCTGGTGCGTGCCCATGAGGATGAAGAACAAATAGACGGCAACCATCGCGATGCCGAGGGAGAACCAGGCGACCCCGGTGTGATCGTGGTGCTCCTGGGTGGATTTTGTGCGTGCCATGTCCGACTCCCATCACTCGAGCGGGTGTGGGTCGTTCTCGCGGCTCGCCCCGTCATGCTGCGCAGCGGCAATGCCCCGGCACCACCGAGGACCGCTACTCCCTTCAAGCTACGCCCAGCCAACCGCCGTGGCAACGGCAGTCACAGCGGGAACGGACTACTCCGTCAAGGAACGGGCCCGGACACTCGTCCAACAGATCGTGAATCATCGAACGATTGACACGATCGTTACCGAATGCGGGGTCAAACTGTCCCCAGGGCGGGATATACATATCCCATGTAGCAACTGCGGACCGCCCTGACGGGCGCCGCAGTCCTCGCCCGCCAGTTCCGTCGGGCGTTCCTGTGAGCCAAAGGATCACGACCATGATTTCCCAGAAGAACAATTCACTGGTGATCGCCATCGCGCTAGCGACGACGCTGGGCCTGGCAGGCTGCGGAGGCGGAACGGCAACCTCACTACCTTCGGCTTCGGCAACGAAGGCGGCCCCCTCCACCGCCCAAAAAACCGATGCGGATCGGTCGTCGGAGGCGAAGGCAGCCAGCCAAGCTGCCGTCGACGAAGCTGCCGCATCGTCCCAAGCCGCTGCAGAAGAAGCCGCTGCCGAATCCGAGGCCGCGGCCCAGTCCCAGGCAGCGGCCAAGGCCTCCGCCAAGGCAGAAGCCGCGGCCCAGGCCAAAGCCAAAGCAGCTGCCGCAGCGAAAGCCAAGGCGGCGGCGAAAGCCAAGGCCGAGGCCGGGACCATCAGCCAGCAGAACGCTCTCCGCGCTGCAGGCAGCTACCTCGAATTCACGGCTTTCTCGCGCAGCGGGCTGATCAAACAACTCGTCTTCGAAAAGTACTCAAACGCCGACGCCACGTGGGCTGTCGACCGGGTGAAGGTCAATTGGAAAGAGCAGGCAGCCAAGTCGGCCGCGAACTACTTGGACTTCACCGCCTTTTCCCGTTCCGGCCTCATCAACCAGCTGGTTTTCGAGGGCTTCAGCCGATCGCAGGCCGAATACGGGGTGAGCAAGACGGGCCTGTAGCTCCGCCGAGCCATACGCCCCACATCGGCCGGTCATCGACGGTGGGCCAACCTACGCCGAACCGACCTCCGTGGCTACGGCCTGGACCGCGGCCACCACCGCGCGCGCCGCCGTCGTCAGCTGGACCTCGGTCGCCTCGGCGGTGAAGCTCAGCCGGAGCGCCGTCAGGGCGACGTCGGGTTCGTATCCCATGGCCAGCAGGACCGGCGAGGGATCGGTGGACCCGGCGGCGCAGGCCGACCCCGAGGAACACACGATTCCCCGGCGTTCGAGTTCGAGCAGGATGGCCTCCCCGTGCGTGCCCGGGAAGACGAAGGAGACGATGCCCGGCACCCGGTGCACCGGATCCCCGGTGAGCAGCGCCGCCGTCGTGCCCTGCCCGCGGCGGCCCTCCAGCCCGGTGAGGACCGTGTCGATGAGATAGGCGGCCCGGCGCTGGGCGGCGTCGAATTCCCCGGTGCCGGTCGCGGCCAGGCGCAGGGCGGTGGCCGTGGAGACGGCGCCGGCAACATTTTCGGTGCCGGAACGGCGTCCGCGTTCCTGTCCGCCACCGTGCAGCAGCGGTTCCAGCGGCAGCCGGCCCCGGATCATCGCCAGTCCGGCGCCCTTCATACCGCCGAGTTTGTGTCCGGAGACGGACAGCGCGTCGACATGGGAGGCCAGCTCGGCCACGTCCAGCCAGCCGGCGGCCTGCACCGCGTCGGTGTGCATCAGCGCGCCGACCGTGCGCGCCGCCGCGGCGATCTCGGCCACGGGTTCGATGGTGCCGACTTCGTTGTTCACGGCCATGACGGAGACCAGCGTGGTGTCCGGGCGCAGCAGAGCTGCCAGCTCGGCGGGGTCCACCCGGCCGGCGCGGTCCACGCCGGCGACGTCGACCGCGAACCCGTGGTGGCGGGCGAGGTAGTCGCAGGCCTCGCGGACCGATGAATGCTCGGCGGCGGAGCGGACCAGGTGCTTGCCGCGCGGGGTGGCCAGGGCCAGGCCGATGATGGCCAGGTTGTTCGCTTCGGTGCCGCCGGAGGTGAAGACGATGTCACCGGTGCGCACGCGCAGGGTGGACGCCGCGGCGGTCCGGGCATAGTCCAGTGCGCGGGCCGCTGTCTCGCCGGGGCCGTGGTGGCTGGAGGGGTTGCCGAAGTCCCTGGCCATCAGCGGCCAGATGAGATCCAGCACCTCCTGCTTGACCGGCGTCGTGGCTGCGGCATCGAGGTAGATCATTGCGGGTCCCCGGTGCCGGACCGTCCACCGACGGGAGCCCGGCCATCGGTGATGCGCACGTCGAGCCCCAAGTCCAGGGCGCGGACTGAGTGGGTCAGGCTCCCGGAGGAGATGACGTCCACGCCGGTGGCTGCAATGTCGGCAACGGTGTCCAGCCGGACGTTGCCCGACGCCTCCACCAGGGCGGCACCCGCGATGCGGCGGACGCCCTCGGCCAGGTCGGCCAGGGAGAAGTTGTCCAGCATGATGGTGTCGACCCCGGCGGCGAGCACGGCGTCGAGCTGGTCGAGTGAGTCGATCTCGACTTCGAAGTGCACGGTGTGTCCGAGCCGGGCGCGGGCCGCACGCAGGGCGCGGGTCAGGTCGTCGCCGGTCCCCAGCAGGGCCAGGTGGTTGTCCTTGGCCATCACGGCTTCGGAGAGCGTGCCGCGGTGGTTGTGCCCGCCGCCGCAGCGCACGGCATAGCGTTCCAGCGCGCGCAGCCCGGGAGTGGTCTTGCGGGTGTCGGCGATGCGGGTGCCGGTGCCAGCCGCGGCGTCGACGAAGGCGCGGGTGGCCGTGGCGATGCCGGAGAGCCGCTGGAGCAGGTTCAGTCCCACGCGTTCCCCGGCCAGCACCGCACGGGCCGGGCCGGTGACCGTGGCGAGCACGTCCCCGGCGGCAAATCGTTGGCCATCGGCGAGCGCGGTGGTCACGGCGGCGGCCGGGTCGGTCAGGGTCATGGCGGCCTCGAAGACGCCAAGCCCCGCCAGGATTCCCGGTTCACGGGCGATCACATCTGCGGTGGCGGTGGCGTCGGCGGGCAGCAACACGTTGCCCGTGAGGTCCCCGGTGGGGTTGTCCTCCGCCAGGCCCGCCTCGACGATGTCGCGGATGACCCGGTATGGAACGGGCAGCGGGTCCACGGCGAGCGCCACGGCGTCGTCGCGTGCCGGGGCCCAGCTCTCTCCGGTAGGTGTCTCTCCGTCAAGGGTCCCTATGGTCTGCGTACTCATCTCGGTCCTCATCAGTGGGTGCTCCCCATCAGGAGACGGTCGGCCTGTGCTCGTGCGGTGGCCGGGTCGGGGGCAGCCGCCCGGGTGGCGGCGCGGACGAAGCCGGTGCGGCCGCCCACCCCACCTGCGGGATCGGCGGGTGCGTCGAGCCGGTAGTGGGCGCCGAGGGACCCGGTACGGGACAGGGCCGCTTCGGCAATGATGCGTCCCACCATGGTGAGGTTGCGCAGTTCGGCGTCGGCGCGGGTGGTGGGTGTCTTCCCCTCCCCGGCAGCCAGGGCGCCGGCGAGCGCCGCAGCAGCCAGCGCCAGCCCCTCGCCGGTCCGCTCCACCCCCAGGTGGGCGGTGGCCAGGTCGCGGACAGCGTCCAGGGTCAACACCACCCCCGCCGATCCGCGGGATCCCTCCCCCGCAGTCGTTGCCTGCGTACCATCCCCACTCACAGGCAATTCGAACACATGTTCGAGTTCGGTGGATTCCCCCGCGAGGAGGGCATCGCCGTCGTGCAGGGTGGTGGCGGCATGAAAGCCGTGCACCAGCGCCTCGAGCAGCGAGTTGGACGCCAGCCGGTTGGCCCCGTGGGTGCCGGTGCAGGCGGTCTCCCCCGCCACGCGCAGTCCGGGGACGGTGGTGCGCCCGCATGCGTCGGCGAATACCCCGCCCATCCAGTAGTGCTGGGCCGGGGCGACGGGGACCGGGGCGGTGGCCAGGTCCATGCCGTCGGCGGCCAGGTGTTCGGTGATGGCCGGGAACCTCCGGGCGAGGAATCCTGCGCCCCGGCGTGCTTCCACTGCCCGGGCGTCGAGGTACACCTCGGAGCCGGTGGCGCGGATGCGGTGGATGGCGCGGGCAACCACGTCGCGTGGCGCCAGTTCGGCGTCGGGGTGCACGTCGGGCATGAACCGCCGGCCCGTGGAGTCGATGAGCACGGCGCCCTCCCCGCGGACCGCTTCGGAGATCATGAAGCGCCCGGAGGGCACCAGCGTGGGGTGGAATTGGATGAACTCGGCGTCGGCGATCAGCGCCCCGGCCCGCCAGGCGAGCGCGGCGCCGTCGGCGGTGGCGCCTGCGGGGTTGGTGGTCCACGTATACAGGGAGCCGATGCCCCCGGTGGCCAGGAGCACGACGTCGGCACGCAGGCGGGCGGGCCGCCCACCTCCCGCGGGGAGGTAGCCGACCCCGGTGACGACTCCGTCCTCCACCACCAGGTCGGTGACGAAGGAGTGTTCGTGCACGCGCAGTCGTCCCGCGGCGGCGAGCCGGCGCACCACGGCGATCAGGGCGGAGGCGACGATGCGTCCGGTGGAGTCTCCCCCGGCGTGGACGATCCGCGGGTACGCGTGGGCTGCCTCCAGCCCCCGGGCCAGGGCCCCGGTGGCGTCGCGGTCGAACGCGGCACCCAGGTCGGCGAGCGCCTCGATATGCCCCCACGCTGAGGAGCAGACAGCGCGCACCGCTTCCACGGTGTTCAGCCGGGCACCGGCGATGAGCGTGTCCTCGATATGACTGGCGACCGAATCCCCGGCAACCTCACCCGCGGGGCCCACCGCGCAGATCCCACCCTGGGCGTACCAGCTGTTCGAGTCGGCGAGCGCGTCCTTGGTCAGCAGGGTGACCCGGTGCCCGTGCTCGACGGCGGTGATCGCCGCATAGAGCCCCGCCACCCCTGAGCCGACGATGACCAGGTCGCGGGTCACCCTCGGAGTTTCCGGTGTCGGCACACCCTGCGTCGCGGCACTCACGGCCGGGCCGCCAGCATGCGCTCCAACGCCACCTTGGCCTGCGCGGCGTCGGTCGCGGGAACGGAAATCTGGTTGACCACCCGGCCGGCGACCAGTTCCTCCAACACCCACGCCAAGTAGCCCGGGTGGATCCGGTACATGGTGGAGCACGGGCAGATCACCGGATCCAGGCAGAAGATGGTGTGCTGCGGGTACTGGGCGGCGAGCCGGTTGACCATGTTGATCTCGGTGCCGATCGCGAACGTGGTCGGTTCGGTGGCCGCCGCAATGGCCTTCTGGATGAAGTCGGTGGACCCTGCGGAATCCGCGGCGTCCACCACCTCCATCGGGCATTCGGGGTGCACGATCACGTTCACCCCCGGGTACTCGGCCCGGGCCTTATCGATCTGGGCGGTGGTGAACCGGCGGTGCACGGAGCAGAACCCGTGCCACAGGATGACCTTCGCGTCGGCGAGCGCCTCGGCGGTGTTGCCGCCCAGGGGCTGGTTCGGGGACCACATCGGCATCTGCTCCACACTGATCCCCATCGCCTTGGCGGTGTTGCGCCCCAGGTGCTGGTCGGGGAAGAAGAGCACCCGCTGTCCGCGCTCGAACGCCCACTCCAACACGGTGGCCGCGTTCGACGACGTGCACACGATCCCCCCGTTGCGCCCCACGAACGACTTCAGCGCGGCCGAGGAGTTCATGTAGGTCACCGGGATGACCGGGACCCGGCCCTCGGCGTCGGCCTCGGTGCCATAGAGCTCCATCAGCTGCTCCCAGCACTCCTCCACGGAGGATTCATCCGCCATGTCGGCCATCGAGCAACCCGCGGCCAGGTTGGGCAGGATGACCGCCTGGTTGTCGCGGGAGAGGATGTCCGCGGTCTCGGCCATGAAGTGCACCCCGCAGAAGACGATGTATTCGGCCTCATGACGGGTCTGCGCCGCATTGGCCAGCTGGAACGAATCGCCCACGAAGTCGGCATACTGCACCACCTCGTCGCGCTGGTAGAAGTGCCCCAGCACCACCACGCGCTCGCCGAGCGTCTTCTTCGCCGCACGGATGCGCCCATCCAGTTCGGCGTCGGAGGCCAGCCGGTATTCCTCGGGGATGACCCCCTGTTGCGGCGTGGTGGCCGGCGCGACGTCGTCCATCGAGGAACCGGGCCCGTAGGAGGGCAGCCCGGTATCCAGGTCCCACGGGGACTTCACCAGGTCAGTGGTGCAGACCCCGTCGGCGGACCCGCCGGCAGATGCCTCTCCCACCGGGGTGAGCGTGAGGCGGGCGATCGTGTTGCTGACACTGGTCATGAGGATCTCCGTTGTTCTTCCGTGGGGGTGGCTGCGTTGCGGGCGGGTCTTGCTAGGCGGTGTTGCCAGCTGGTGCCTTGTGGGTCGAGCTGGCTGGAACCGGTACGACGGCGGTGTCCCCCGTGTACCGGTACAGGCGTGGTGGGCGGTGCTTGCCTCCGAGCAGGTACTCGTCGGTCGGCTCGATGTCTGCGGTGCCGCGCAGGTGGCGGCGGAAGTTCGCGGCATCGAGGCGGCGGTCCAGCACTGCCTCGTAGACTTCCTGCACCTGGGCCAGGGTGAAGCGCTCGCCGAGGAACCGGTGGGCGATCGACCCGTATTCGACCTTGTTGCCCAGGCGCCACAGTGCGTACCGGACGATTTCCGCATGATCGAACGCCAGCGCGTCGAGCACCGCATCGTCGCGGGCAGGGAACCAGGCCACGTTTGGGTCCTCGATCAGCCGGGCCGCGCCGGGGTGTTCCTCGCGGACCAGCGCCCAGTAGACGATCGAGACCACGCGTTGGGACGGCGAGCGGTCCAGCCCGCCGAAGGCATAGAGCTGTTCCAGGTGGCTCGGCGCCAGCCCGGTGGTGGCCCGCAGGTTCGCGGCGGCAGCACCCTGCAACGTCTGCCGGGCGGCCAGCGGACCGCCGGGAAGCGCCCATTGGCCGCGGAAGGGCTGGCGGGTTCTGCGCACCAGCGGCACCCACAGCGATTTGCGTCCGGTCGGCTCCCCGTCGGCCAGCTCATCGCGCAGCGAGAAGATCACGGTGGAGACCGCCAGTTCGGGGCTCAGCGCCTGGCGTTCGGAGACATTGGCGAACTCCATGGCGACTCCTTCCAACCGAACGAATTAGTTATTGTCACTTCGACAAGAACTGATGCTACTCCTCACCCCTGCAGGATTCCAAGCATGTGTCGGGCCCTGCCCCGTCCGGATTGCCGACAGTTGCGCGGCCTATCCGGACTACGGGTTACTTTTGCAAGGAAATCCCCGGGGCCGACTCCCGAGAACGGATTGGAGAAACATCTTGCTATTGCTGGTTCCACATTTCCTAAACGAGCGGAACCCGCCCCGTTCACCTGCGCGAGGAAAGGAACGAGGCGGGTTCACCCGTCGTCGGATTGGCTCAAGCCAGCGTGGCCGTCAGACCTCTACTCACCCGGCGTCGAGCCAACTAGAACTGCGGCGGCACGCTCGGCGATCATGACGGTTGGCGCGTTGGTGTTGCCGGTGGGAATGAGCGGCATGATGGAAGCATCGGCGATGCGTACACCGGTGAGCCCGTGGACCTCGAAGGTGCGAGGATCTACCACTGCCATGTCGTCCAGACCCATCTTGCAGGTGCCGACCTGGTGGTGGTACGTCACCGCGGTCTCGCGCACGTAGCGCTCAAGATCCGCATCCTCGTCGGGGACATCGACTCCCGGGTAGACCTCTTCCGGTCCCCACTCGGACAGTGCCTGGGTCCGCCCCAGCTCGCGGCACTGGCGAACGGATGCAACCAGCGAATCAACGTCTGCCTGGTCCCTCAGGGCTCCGAGATCGATCTGCAGCGGATCGCTGGGCTCCGGCCCGGTGAGCGTGATTTCGCCACGGCTCAGTGGGCGCACAATGCCCGCCACAAGTGAGAACCCGTTTTCCGGCCCGGACATCGAATCGAGGAAGTACATGGGCAGGGAGAAGTTGATGGGCTGGGTGTCCGGCACGGCAAGGTCGGGGCTGCTCCTCCAGAAGAGGTGCGTTTCCGCCGCGGCGACCTCCGGGGCCGGGACTTCCTTCTTCGTGGTGGTGAAGATGACCGGTGACAACAGGTGGTCATGAAGATTCTTCCCGACGCCAGGAAGGTCCTTGAGCGGTTCAACACCCACCTCTCGCAGTTCCCCGGCGGGTCCGATCCCGGAGCGGAGCAGCAACTCGGGCGAGGAGATTGCGCCGGCCGTCAGGATGGTTTCGCCTGCGCGCAGGGACTTCTTTTCTCCATTCTGGAGGAACTCCACTCCGATAACCTTCTCTCCCTCGGTCAGCAGCCGCTGGACGTGGGCGCCGGTGAGGATTTCCAGGTTCTCGCTCTCCGCCACCGGTTTGAGGTAGGCGTGCCACGTGTTGAACCGCTTGCCGTTGCGGACGTTGAGCTGCATCTTGGAGACCCCCTCGACGTCCCCGGAGTTGTAGTCCTCGTTGAGCTTCAACCCCATCTCCACGGCGCCTTCGAGGATGGACTCCTGGACCGGGTTCATCGGGTAGTCCTTGACGACGTCCAGCGGCCCGGAGATGCCACGGCTGTCGGCAGCACCGCCGTCATAGTTTTCGATGCCCGTGAAGACCGGCAGGACGTCGTCCCATCCCCACCCGGGGCATCCGAGGTAGTTCCAGGTGTCGTAGTCCTGTTTGGCACCCCGAACCCAAATGGTGGCATTGAGGGCGTGGGATCCGCCCATGACCTTGCCGCGTGGCAGGTGCATCCTGCGGCCGTCGCAGCCGGGCTGTTCGGTGGTGTGGTAGTCCCAGTCCTCCGGGCCGTGCCACAGGGCCCCGGCCTCGGCGACGTTGGCGATGACGGGATTGGTGTCCTCGCCACCGGCCTCCAGGACGGCGACGCGCTTGCCGGCATCGACCAGTCGGCGGGCGATGACGCAGCCGGCCGAACCGGCACCGACGATGATGTAGTCGAACTCCATGGGTGGTCTTCTCTCGTGATTGTGGCGGCCAGCGCCTAGTAGCTGATGATTTGAGGTTGCCCGAGGTGCTTGAGGCCTTCGATGCCGAATTCGAGGCCGTAACCTGATTGCTTGGCCCCGCCGAAGGGGACGCGCGGGTCGACCGTGCCGTGTTTGTTGATCCAGACGCTCCCGGCCTGGATTTGGGCGGCGACCTGCCGGGCGGCTTGGATGTCGGAGGACCAGACAGACGCACCGAGGCCGACGTCCAGCCCATTAGCCATCGCTACTGCCTCGTCGACCGTGGAGTACTTGATGATCGGCAAGGCGGGGCCGAACTGTTCCTGGGCGACGAGTGGGTTGTCGTTGGCGATGTCCGCGACGAGGGTGGCCGGGTAGAAGTAGCCGGGTTGGTCCCGATCGGGGTCTCCGCCGATGACGATGCGTGCACCGGCGTCCTTGGCTGCCTGCACCAGGCCGGCGACGATGTCGAACTGGTTTTTGTTCTGCAGCGGGCCCAGCACGTTGCCCTCGTCCAGGCCAACGCCCATCGGCATTTGGGACGCAGTTTGCTCCAGTTCGGAAATGACCTGTTCGTAGATGTCCTCGTGAACGTACAGGCGTTTCAGTGCGGCGCACGTCTGGCCGGTGTTGATGAAGGCACCCCAGAACAGATCCTGGGCGATCGCGGTCGGGTCGGCGTCCGGCAACACGATTCCGGCGTCGTTTCCGCCGAGTTCCAGGGTCAGGCGCTTCACGGTCTCTGCCGAGTTGCGGATGATTGTCTTGCCGGCGTTGGTGGACCCCGTGAACATGATCTTCGCGACGTCGGGGTGCTCCACGAGGCGGTTGCCCACCGTGCGGTCCCCCGAGATGGCCTGCAGCACACCGTCGGGCAGGACGGTGTTCAGCACGTGAACCAGGGCCAGCACGGATAGCGGGGTGGAGCTGGAGGGCTTCATGACCACCGTGTTACCCATGCGCAGGCCCGGAGCGAGCTGCCAGATGCCGATCATCATGGGCCAGTTCCACGGGCCGATCGCACCGACGACGCCGAGTGGGCGGTAGTGCAGTTCTGCACGGCCGCCGTCGTCGTCGACCACGAACTCCGGCTCGAGCTCGAAACCGGCGTTCGCACGTAGCCAGGTCGAGCAGGCACCGACCTCAAAGCGGGCGTTCGGTCCGTTCAGTGGTTTGCCCTGCTCTCGTGAGAGCAGGACGGCCAGGGCCTCCGCATTGGCCTCGATGGCATCCGCCGCCCGGTTGAGGTAGGCGCTGCGCTCTGCGTGGCCGAGGGCGGCCCATCCGGGCTGGGCGGCAGCCGCCTCCGCGACGAGCCCCTCAAGGTCGGCGTCCGTGTGCTCCGGAGCCCGACCCACCGGCCCTCCGGTGGCGGGGTCCTTGATCTGACGGCCGCCCGTGACGGGCTCGATCGCGGTGAGCAAGTCATCGGTGGTGAACGTTTTGTGGGTTGTTTGCGTTGTCATGGTGTCTCTTCTCGGGTGGGAGTCGCTGGGGTTGCCGTTTTCAGGGAGCCACTGGTTAGACCGCTGGACTGGCTGCGGCCAGGCTGCCGAGGGCAAAGCCCCGGTACCCGTCCGCTGCGATTTCCAGGGTGTGCTTCCGGTAGTTCCCGACGCCGCCGACGTAGGGCAGTATTTGTCTGCTCTTCCCGGGGACGTTGGCGCCGAGGTACCAGGAGTTGGCCAGCGGGAACAACGTGAAGTCGGCGACCTCGTTCACGTGCTCACCCCAGGCCTCCTCGGCCTCCGCCGTGGCCTCGATCCGCTCGACTTGCCGCTCGTCGAGGAACCTGATGCACTCGGTGATCCATTCGATATGGTGCTCGATGGACACCATCATGTTGCTGAGCACCGATGGACTCAGCGGCCCGGTGACCGTGAAGAGGTTGGGGAAGCCATGGACCATGAGGCCCAAGTAGCTGGAGATCTTGTGATGCCACTTTTCACGTAGCAGGACCCCGTCGCTCCCGCGGATATCCATGCTGGTCAGAGCGCCGGTAATCGCGTCGAATCCTGTCGCCAGGACGATGGTGTCGACCTCGTACCTCTGGTTGGCGGTCTGGACGGCCGATCCCGCAATACGTTCCAGGGGGTCGTTCAGCAGGTCGACCAACGTGACGTTCGGTCGGTTGTAGGCCTCGTAATAGCCGGTGTCGATGCACAGGCGGCGGGTGGCAATCGGGTAGCCCGACGGCGTGAGTGTCTTCGCGGTCGCCGGGTCCTCGACGCGTTCTGCAATTTTCCTGGCCGCAAATTCCGCGGCCGTGGCATTCGCCTCGAGGTTGGTCATCTGGTCGGTGAAGATACCCTGGAACTTGAAGGGGGACCCTTCCTCGTAGACCTCGGAGAAGACACGCTCCCGTTCCCCGGCGTCAACGTCGAGCGCGGATTTTCCGGTGTTTTCCAACGCCAGTCCGTCCAGTGAGTTGCGTGCGGCCTCGCGCAGGGCTGCGTAGTCGCCCTTTGCTGCGTCGACCTCCTCGGGACGCAGTGGACGGTTCCTGGCCGGCAGGCTGTAGCTGGGTGTTCGCTGCAGGACCAAAAGCTCCCGGGCGGTCTTGGCAATTTCCGGGATCACCTGGATCCCCGAGGAGCCGGTGCCGACCACCGCGACGCGCTGTCCGGTGAAGTCGGCGTGCCCCTCGGGCCAATCGAAGGTATTGATGACGTTGCCTTCAAATCCTTCAAGGCCCTGGATCTCGGGGGTCTTCGGGGTGGAGAGCGCGCCAGTGGCCATGATGCAGAAGCGGGCCGTGTACGTGGCTCCGTCCGTGCTGGTCAACGTCCAGCGCGATTGCTGTTCGTTGAAGTCGGCGGCGGCCACGCGGACTCCGAAGCGGATGTCCTTGCGTAAGTCATAGCGTTCCGCGACGTGGCGGGCATAGGCCAGTAGTTCCGGCTGGGCAGCGTAACGCTCGGTCCAGTTCCATTCCTGCTGCAGCTCGTCGTCGAAGGAATACGAGTAGTGCAAGCTCTCGACGTCGCACCGTGCCCCCGGGTACCGGTTCCAGTACCAGGTTCCACCAACGTCATCCCCGGCTTCAAGGACGACCGCGGCCAGGCCCAAGTTGCGGATGCGGTGCAGGGCGTACATGCCGGCCCAGCCGGCTCCGACGATGACGACGTCCGTTTCCATGTTGCGTTCCATCACGAATCCTCCTAGACCGCTGCCGGCTGCTGGGCCACAAGGCGTGCGGCAAGGAATTCCCCGGCCGTGGCGATCGCGTCGCGACCCTCGCTGAGCATGAAGGCGAATAGCGGGAAGTCGTGGAACATTTGCGGCCCGACTTCCAACCGGACGCTCGTGCCGCCCGCTGCGGCGCGGCCTACGAGGCGGAGGGCGTCATCCAGGAGGATCTCGGCGGAACCGACGGTGACTAGTAGCGGAGCGATCCCTGACAGGTCCGCGTGGATGGGTGAGGCCAGCGGTGTGCGGGCATCATTGCCCGCCAGGTAGTCAGCAGCCCGCTTCAGCAGCCCTTCCCGATCCAGCAGCCGGTCCTCGTCCGCCTTGGAGACCGCGGAGCCACCTTCGACGGCGAGATCCGCCCAAGGCGACAGCAGCCACGCACCGGCAGGCTGAAGCAGGCCGGCTTCCTTGATCGCGACCAGGAGCGCCGCCGCGAGACCGCCACCGGCAGAGTCACCGGCCACGACGATCTGCCCGGGCGTGTAGCCGTCTTCGAGGAGGCCGCGGTAGGCGGCCAACGCGTCATCGAGGGCAGCGGGATAAGGATGCTCAGGTGCCAAATGGTATTCGGGGGCAAAGAGCGCAACTCCGGCCGCCCTGGCGATTCCGGCGGCCAGCGAACGGTAGCCGAACGCCGTGCCGACGACATACGCGCCGCCGTGCAGGTAGAGGAGAACTCCATCGGATGCAGGCGCTGGTCCGAGCCACACGCCCTCGACGCCGCCCAACGAACGTGTTTCGAAGGCCAGGGTTTCTTCAACTGGCAGTGACGCCAATAGGGCTTCGAAGTCGCTGCGGACCTTCGCGGCGTCGTCCTTGAAATCAGGCCCCCCTGATTTCATCATTTCCATGATCTGACCGAGTTCGGAAGTTGTCATGATCGTCCTCTCACGCTGCTCGTACAGGCCTGCAATCGGATCCCGGAGTGGGCCGCCCATCAGGCGTTATGTAAACAGTGTGGTGTGACGGCGCTCACGCAACCGGTAATCCCGTGCAAGGGTCTGGGAATCGCGTGCTCATCCCCCGCCGGGCGTCTGGTGCCGCCTGCCCACGGCTGTGCCGGGTTACAGCCGGGGACGAATCGATGATGGCGTGATGCCATAGGCCTTGCGGAAGAGCTTGGAGAAATACCCCGAGTCGGCGAAACCCCATTCTGCGGCCAGTTCCGTCACGGACCGGTGCAGTTGGAGTGGGTCACGGAGCGCCACGCGACAGCGCTGGAGGCGCTGCCGGCGAATCCATTCGGCGACGGTCTGGGGCTCGGACTGGAACAGCGCATGCAGATGCCGCACGGAGATGAAATGCGCCTCCGCGATGGACGCGGGTGACAGGCCGGGATCAGCTAGATGTTGCTCGATGTGTCGGTAGACCTTGTGGAGCAGTACCGAGGCCGGCTGCAGTGACTCGGCGCCCCATTCCTCGGCGATCATCGCCCCGATGAGGTCCAAACCCACTCCGGACAAGCGATCCCCAGAAGAATTAGCGAGCGCGTCGAGATTGGAGGCCAGCCCGCGGAAATACGATGCGACGACGGCCCCGAGGCCTGCCGTCCCGTCGATCTTGGTGCCGGCCAGGGACCGGGCATCAGGGGCAATTCCCTGGATGGCATCGCGGGGGAACATGGCGACCAGGAAGGAGACGTCCTCGTCGTGGATCATCGAATATGGCCGCGAAGTGTCGTAAAGGGTCATGTCACCGGACCCAAGCACCTGTTCGTGCTGGTCCTGGACCATCAGACTGCTTCCTGCCAAATGGAGCGACAACTTGAGGTATCCGTCGTCGTGCCGCGAGATCAGTTCAGGCAATCGTGCAATCTCATGCCCGGAAGAATCCAACCGGGTGATGAAAAGACGATCGCGTCCTGCCGCGCTGACGTGCCCATGGAAGCGCCCCGGGTCCCGGGTCTTGATACGCAGGGGCGGAAACGCCCCGCCGACCAGGGCCTGCCACTTTGCGAAGCTTCCCGGAGCCTGCTCGTCGAAAGAAACAACTGACTTGCTTCGAGCTAACTTTGACACGCGAACCTCCTCAACGTCGGCCGTTTCCACGATTGGTTTGGCTGTGCCCGTTCTCACAACGATAGCGGAGGGTGGTTATGACCCGGGACACGCTTCGCCACCATCCAACACCAGCCGCCACCCAGGGCGCCAGAGGTGGTTTCGCGTTCGGTCCTCTATCCCGAAGCCGCCTCGTCGTCGAGCATCGCGTCCTCGATCCGCACGCTCCGGAACGGGGAAACCGCCAGCAAGACCATTCCCACCGCCACGAACCCGGCGGCCACCCACAGGGCGACCGCGACGCCGGCGCCGGTCGCGATCAGCCCTCCCAGCGGCGCGCCGAGCACGATCATCCCGCGATTGGCCGAGCGCCGCACGGAGCTCATCCGGGCGATCATTGTTTCCGGTGTCAGGGCCTGCCAAAAGCCCATTTCCAGCGGGCTCTCCGCCCCCATGGCCATCCCCCACACCAGTTGGGCGGCGCCCAGGCAGGCGACGAGCAATACAGGCCCCGCCCCGGCGTCGTGCATCCACGGCAGCAACGCGGCAACCCCGGCCAGCAGCGCCACGGACACGGCCTCGGCGCCGCGGGCCACGATGATCACCCGGCCGGTCCCCCAGCGTTCCCCGCAGCGATCCGACACGCTGGTGCCCACGACGGCCCCCACCCCGGCGCAGCTGAGCACGATTCCGAGCGCGACCGCGCCCAGCCCGGCGTCGTGCAGCACCAACACCGGCAGCACGGTCCCCAGCATGGCCGAGCCGATGAACCAGACGTGGGTGCCCCACGCCAGCGGGCCCAGGTACCGGTGGCCGTAGATCCAGCGCAGCGATTCACCGATCCGCGTGGAGAGCTTCCGCCGTCCGCCCACCTGTTCCGGAGCACGACGGCGGGGCAGGCTGGCGATGGTGGCGCCGGAGAGGAAGAAGGTGGCGGCGTCGAGCAGCAGGGCGAACGGCGCGGTGAGCAGGGCGACGAGCCCGCCGGCCACGGCACCGCCGACGGTCTGCGCCACGGTGTCGCTCTGCTGCAGCCGCGCGTTCGCCCGCACCAGCAACGGCCGGGGCACCAGCTGCGGGATGAACGACTGGTAGGCGGCGTCCCCGAGCATCGAGAGCAGCCCGAACGCGAAGATCGCGGCGACGACCCCGGGCAGCGTCAGCCATCCGGCCACCCCGCCCACGCAGAGCGCCGTGAGCAGCAGCCCGCGGCCCAGGTCCGCGGTAATCAACACGGCGCGCCGGCTGAACCGGTCGACCCAGATGCCGGCGACGAGGCCGAACAGCAGGTAGGGCGCCCATCGTGCGGCGCTGACCAGGCCCTGGTCCTGGGCGGTGCCGCCGAGGGTGACCAGCACCAAAACGGCGAGCGCGACGGAGGTGATGTAGGTGCCGAAGTCGGACACCGTCGAGGCGACCCAGAACCTGACGAAGGGCGCATTGCGGCGCAACTTGCCGGCCGCACGCGTGGCTCCCATGGGTTCGAGCGTACTGGAGCCCCCGGCAAGCCAGTTCCTTTGGGCGGCCCGCAGCCACCGCTCCTACCCGGCGGAAACACCCGCCTGCCCCGTCCCCCCGAGGGATCCAGCTCAGGAATGCGGTACGACGACGGCTCGGCCGGCGATCTTCCCGTCTACCAGCGCCTGGTAGGCCTCCAGCGCCCGCTCCATCGGGTACGTCGTGTATAGCGGCTGGATCTGTCCGGCCTTGAACAGATCGACGACCTCGTACAGCTCCTCGATCGTGCCCCAGTAGGTGCTGGTCAGCTCAACTTCATATGGCGCGGTGAAGAACGACCAGTCGTAGGATCCGCCGGCGATGCCGACGATGGTGCAACGTCCTTGGCGAGCAGTGGATCCCATGGCGGTCATCACAGTCGGCGCTACGCCGACGAAATCAAAGGCGGCATCCACGCCCTTGCCACCGGTGATCTCGCGAATCCGCTCGACTTGGCCCTCGCCACCGGACACGGTGACGGCACCGAGCTTTTCGGCCTCGGCCATGGCCTCCGGCTTCATGTCCGTGGCGATGATGGTGGCTCCCGTTAAGGCCTTGAGGATCTGGACCGCCAGCAGGCCCAACCCACCCAACCCCACCACAAGGGCGTACTTGCCGCCGCCGTTGAGGTGCGGCAGTGACAGCTTGATAGCGTGGTAAGGCGTGAGGCCGGCGTCGGACAGGGCTGCGGCGGCTACGGGATCGGCGTCGCCCAGGGCTACGAGATTGCGGGCTGGTACCCGGAGGTACTCGGCCATGCCGCCATCTCGTCCCAGGCCCACTCCCATGTAGGGCATCGTCGCGGCGTTTTCGCAGTAGGTATCCTGCCCGCGTGAACAAGCGCGGCAGCGCTGGCAGCCGATCGGTCCGTAGACCAGATAGGCATCTCCTCGGGCGAAACCCTCCACGCCGGGACCCAGCTCCTCGATCCAGCCTGAATTCTCGTGGCCCAGGATGAAAGCCGGCGGCACGGCTCCGGGGGCCCCATCCACGAAGTCCTGGAAGATTGCGACGTCGGAATGGCAAGCACCCGCACCGGCAACCTTCAGCAGAACTTCGCCGGGACCTGGCACCGGCTTGTCGACCTCTTTGATTTCAGGGAAGGTCTGGTAGTTCTCGAACACAACTGCGCGCATGGCGACTCTCCTGTGGGTAGTGGTCCTTGACGGCGTCAATGTCTCACGGCCAGCCGTCCGTGGTACCTAGGTGTATGGGTCGGTAATGCTTTGATGCCGACTAGTGTTTCCGGCGGAATGGCTACCGACGACAGCGCCCAATGATCCAGGGCACGGATTCCCAGGCCGGTTGCCGCTGTCGGTCATTCCACGGCTGCCCGAAGGCCTCGATAGCGGGCAGGGCTTGGCGGTCCTGCCCCTTCCGAATCAGGTGGCCGGATTCCCCTGGTATGCGTGTAGTTTCATGAGGTTGTGGCAGGCCGCGAGCAGCTTCCACTCATGGGTGGCCTTCTCCAGCCCGCGCAGCAGCACGTGCTTGCCCTGGCGGGTGTGGATCTGCCCGAAGACCGGTTCCACGATGGCCTTGCGCCTGGCATAGGCCTTCCGGCCCGGTTTCGTCTTCAGCTTCCGGGCCATCCGTTCGCCCAGGGTCGCAGCAGCCGGGATCCTGCCCCGCGGTGCCTCGGGGATCGGGGTGGAGTGCTTCATGCGGCGGGTGGAAATCAGGAACCCGGTCCCATGCTCGGCTTCCAGGTTGCGGGCGTGTTCGAGGTTCGCCTTCGAGCAGTACCCGGCATCGGCCAACAATTGCCCGGGCATCCGGCCCAGGTTCCGGTGGACGTTTTCGGCCATCGGTGCCAGCTGCCCGTAGTCGTTGGCGGCTGCGCTCATTTCGGCGGCGATGATGACCTGGTGGCCGGCATCGACGACGGCCTGGCCGTTGAAGCAGTAGTGGTAGGACCCGTCTGCGGTCTTCATGATCCGCGCATCCGGATCCGTGAAGTTGCGTTGGGCCTTCGGCTTCGGCACCGCCTTGCCGGCGGCCTTGTCCCCGGCCCCGGTCACGTCGTCATCATCGTCCCCGCGGTCCCGGGCCTTCGCTTCGGCCTCGGCGCGGGCCTTGTCCGCGGCTTCGGCCTCGATCGATGCCCGCGCGGTGGCCATCGCGGCCGCACGACGCTGGCGATCGGCCAGTTCGGCGGGCAACTCGTCCCCGCGCTTGCCGGGCCCGAACCGGGCATCCTCCTCGGCGTCCACGGTCTTGGCTTCGGCCATGAGGTCGCTGATCTCATCGGCGAGGACCTTCTGCCTGGCCGTGAGCCGGGCGTAGGACATCGCCTTGTGCCGGGAGGCGTTGGCGCGGACCTTCGTCCCGTCCAGGGCGACCTGGCCGAGTTTGACCATGCCCGCGGCCCGGCACAGTTCCAGGGCCTGGAGGAACACGTTCGCCAACGCGGCCAGGTGGCGTTCGCGGAAGCGCCCGACGGAGCGGAAGTCAGGGGCCTGCTGGGCGGCCAGCCAGCGGAAGGCCACCACGTCGGTGCAGGCCTTCTCCAACTCACGCGAGGACCTCACCCCGACGCAGTAGCCGTAGAGCACGATGCGCAGCATCAACCGCGGATCATACGGTGGCTGGCCCTTGGCCTTGCGGTAGGAGGCATGGAAGCGGTCCAGGTCCAGCTCGTTCTCCACGAGCTCGGCGATGAACCTCGCCAGGTGGTTGGACGGCAACCATTCGTCCAACGAGGGTGGCACCAGCATCACCGCGTCGGGCTCGAATGCCTTGAACCGTTTCCTGGCACCGCCGTTGGCATCCATCCGGTCATCGGGGCCGGGTTCGACGCGCTCGACGAGGGACTCATCGAACAAACCATCGGGGCCGGGAGAACTGGTATCCATACCCCCAATTCTCCCAGCCGCACCCTATGGACCCTTGCTATTCCATCGGCGTTTTAAAGTTCGGGCTCGGCATTACTGACCCACGCACCTAGTGGGCATGCCCACACCATAGTCCCAAGAGCGCGGGCACGTAACGGAGGGTGGCTCCGTCGCTCCTACGCAATGCAATATGCGTGGGGCCTTTGGTCGTAGGCGACAACTTCGACCTTACTGATGGCCTTCCCTACCGATGTCGCTGCCCTATCTGTACCGTGAGCGCATGGCCTCACCGATGATCTATGTCAGCTTCCCCGGAACGGCGCGGGAGGCCCTTGGCTTCTACGCGGAAATCTTCGGTGGGGAGCTCTCCGTCTACACAAATAAAGAATTCGGGAACGTCGAAGCACCCCCGGAGGCGATCGCCCACGGTGAGCTCCGCGGCACGGTTTCGGTCGCAGGATCCGATACGTCGCCGGGCGGTCAGAGCGTTAAGTTCGAGGGCCTCATGCTCTCCCTCCTGGGCACTGCGGAACCGCAGGTTCTCCATGAGTGGTTCGACAAGCTCGCCGTCGGTGGCCAGGTCGTCGCCCCGCTGGAGCCCAAGCCCTGGGGCGCCTCGGACGGGCAAGTCATCGACCAGTACGGGCTGCACTGGTTGATCGGCTACGAACCGGCCTCTTGAGAGACACCCCGGCACACCACCGCGCCTCGAAGCCGGCGGATGACCCTGGGGACGCTCGCGCCGACCGCTCAAGATCTAGGTCCTTTGTGCGGAAGCCCGCGACAGGGGCAGTAGCCGCAACGGAATCGGCGAGTTCAGCACCACTAGGGACGATGTCCGCAAGACAGTCCGCGTCGCAATGACCGCATCCAGCACGCGTTGTAGGTCGTCGTTGGACTTGGCGACCACGCAGGCCATCAGATCGCTCTCGCCCGACACCGTATGAAGCTCGAGCACCTCTGGCACCTCCGAGAGAGCGGCGGCAACGCCGTCGTGCCCGGCGTCCTGGTCGATGACCAGGGCACAGTACGCCCGTACCGGATAACCCAGCCCCTCTGCCGATAGGTGCGGCCCCCAACCGGTCACCACGCCCTCGCGCGTCATTTTGTCCAAACGGGATTGCACTGTTGCCCGGGCCACGCCGAGGACCCGCGATGCCTCCAGAACCGACATCCGGGGGTCCGAGGAGAACTCATCCAGGATCCTGGCGTCCAATTCGTCGATCTTCATGCCGTCCTCGATGCCTAACAGTTTGTATGGTGCTATGTCGTTCAGCATAGACACAATGTGCAGATTGCAGCACCCTTCGGCGGGAGATTGCACAGATTCCGGCGGGTAACTACCGTCACACCCAGAAGATCCATCCGAACTACTGGGAGCCGAACATGACCGAAGCACCCCGGCTTGAGCCACACCCGGAGGCGCTGGCCGCCGACGACCTGGTCGAGCTGTACCGCCTCATGACGAAGGTCCGCCACCTGGACACCTCCGCCATCGCCTGGCAGCGCCAGGGCATCCTGCCCGGCTACGCCCCCATGCAGGGCCAGGAGGCGGCCCAGGTCGGCAGCGTCCGCGCCATGGACATGGACCGCGACTTCGTCTTCCCGACCTACCGCGAAATGGGCGCCGCCCTGGCAGCCGGCGTGGACATGCCAGAATTCATGGCGACCCACAAGGCCACCTGGAACGGCGGCCTGTACGACGCGACGAAGTACCGGTTCACCCCGATCCAGACGGTCATCGCCGGCTCGGCGCTGCACGCCGTCGGATGGGGCCACGGCCAGCGGCTCGACGCCATCCGCGAGGGCCGTCCGGAAACCGACCTGCCCACCGCTCTGATCTTCCTCGGCGATGGCGCCTCCTCGCAGGGCGACATCCACGAGGCCATGAACTTCGCAGGGATCTTCAAGACCCCCGTCGTGTTCTTCGTGCAGAACAACGGCTGGGCCATCTCGGTGCCCACCGAGGCCCAGGTCGCCGGCGGTTCCGTCGCCGCCCGCGGTGCCGGCTACGGGATCCCCGCCATCCGGTTGGACGGAAACGACGTCGAGGCAGTGGTCCGCGGGACCCGCGCCGCCGTCGAACATGCCCGCTCCGGGAAGGGCCCGGCGATCGTCGAGGCGATGACCTACCGCCGCGGACCGCACTCCACCTCGGATGATCCGGGACGCTACCGCACGCTCGAGGATGAGCGCCGCGATGCCGGCGCCGACCCGATCGAGTCGTTGCGCGATCGCCTGTTGGCCGACGGCACGCTGGACACGGCAGCCGTGCAGTCCATCTGGGCCGAGGCCGCCGAGTTTGAGGAATCGACGCGTCTGGCCGTCCAGGCGCAGGGTCCTCGCCCGGGAGCCGAGATGTTCGAGTACGTCTACCAGGAGCAGACCGAGGCCCTGAAGCAGCAGGCCACGCAGTGGCGGGAGGAGTCCGAGCATGTCTAACCCGACAGCAACCATCGAACCGACGGGCACGGCGCCCGCCACCACCGCAGGGGACGCCATGGACACCGTGCAGCGCACCGGCAGCGAGACGCTGTCGATGAACAAGGCCATCAACGCCGCTCTGGCCGACGTGCTGGCCGAAAACCCGAAGGCAGTGGTCCTCGGTGAGGACGTCGGCCAGCTTGGCGGCGTCTTCCGCATCACCGACGGCCTGCAAAAGCGCTTCGGCGCCGACCGTGTCTTCGACACCCCGCTTGCCGAGTCCGGCATCCTGGGCATGTCTGCCGGGCTGGCCATGGCCGGCTACCACCCGATCCCCGAGGTGCAGTTCGACGGCTTCACCTATCCGGCGATCAACCAGATCGTCACCCAGATCGCCCGGATGAACTTCCGCACCCGCGGCGCCCTGCCGATGCCGATCACCCTGCGCATCCCCAGCTTCGGAGGCATCCAGTCCCCCGAACTGCACTCCGAATCACTGGAGTACATCTTCGCCCACGTCGCCGGGCTGAAGGTCGTCTGCCCATCGAACCCGCACCAGGCGTACCACCTGATGCGCCACGCGGCGACGCGCCCGGACCCGGTGGTCTTCATGGAGCCGAAGTCCCGCTATTGGCAGAAGGACACCGTCGACTTCGACACCCCCGGGGAGCTGGAGGGCTCAGTGGTCGTGCGCCCCGGCAAGCACCTGACCCTGGTGGCCTGGGGCGGCATGGTCGCCCGCTGCCTGCAGGTGGCCGAGCTGGCCGCCGAGGACGGGATCGACGTCGAGGTGCTGGACCTGCGCTGGCTCAAGCCCATCGATGCCGCCGGTTTGGCGGCTTCGGTGTCCAAGACGCGCCGCGCCGTCGTCGTGCATGAGGCACCGCGCGCTGCAGGGCTCGGCGCCGAGGTCGCGCAGACCATCACCGAGGCCTGCTTCGGCACGCTGAAAGCGCCGGTCGAGCGCGTGACGGGCTTCGATGTGCCGTTCCCCTCGGGTAGCCTCGAGGCGGAGTACCTGCCGAACATCGACCGCATTCTCTTCGGGATTCAACGAGTATTGGAGTACCGCCGTGGCTGAACTTTCCTTCCCGCTTCCGGACCTCGGTGAGGGCCTGATCGACGCGACGGTGCTCGAATGGCTCGTCGCCCCCGGCGACCAGGTGGAGCGCAACCAGCCGCTCGTGGAGGTCGAGACGACCAAGAGCTCGCTGGAACTGCCCTCCCCGCAGGCCGGCAAGGTGCTGCGCATCAACGGCGAACCGGGCGAGACCATCAACGTGGGCGACGAGTTGATCGTCTTCGAGGTCGCCGACGACAGCGCCGGAATCGTCGGCACCGTCCCGCAGGACACCGCCCCGAAGCGCCGCGTGCGCCTCTCGGCCAACCTGGACGACGACTGATCATGGCCGGGGCCGAAACCGCACACCACGAGGCCGAACACCGGGTCGAGGGCACCGCCAACTCGCTCGCCGTACGGATCTTCACGCCGCAGGACGACGCCGGGGCGCGCCCTGTGTTGCTCATCCACGGGTTCGCCTCCTCCACCGAGATGAACTGGGTGGCGACCGGCTGGATCACCGCACTGAACGACGCCGGCCGGAAGGTCATCGCCGTCGACCTCCCCGGTCACGGGCTGAGCCCTGCACCGGATGACCTGGACGCGTACACGCCAAGCCGGATCCGTGCCGAGCTGCTGCAGATCCTGCAGGACCAGCATGTGCACCCCCTCACCGAGGGCGATGCGTCCTCCGGGGTGGACGTGCTGGGCTACTCGCTGGGCGCCCGGCTCGGCTGGGAGTTCGCAGGAACACAGCCACAGCTGGTGCACCGGGTGGTCCTCGGCGGGCCGGCGAGCACCGACCCGCTGGCCACCTTCGACCTGGAGGCGGCCCAGACCCAGCTCTCCGGAGGGGAGCCGATCGCCGATCCCACCACAGCGGAACTGGTGCGCATGGCTCAGCTGGTGCCGACCAACAACATGTTCTCGCTGCTCTCCCTCGTCGAGGCCATCAAGACCGAACCGTTCTCCCCCGAGGAGGCCGTCCCGTCGATGCCTGTGTTGTTGGTTGCCGGCGAGCGCGATGACCTGGCGGAGACGCTGCCGACGCTGATGGAACTGGCCCGCGGGCACCAGGGATCGGACGCGCATGTCCGCGAGCTCATCCTGCCGGCGCGCACCCACGCCAACGCGGTCACCTCACGTGCGTTCAAGCAGGCCGCCGTGGAGTTCATCAACGGCTGAGGCGGCCTTGATCCGGTGCTCCTTGAAGGCCGTCCCTCGAGGGGCGGTCTTCATCGTCATGTCAAAGCAACCCCTGGTAGGGCCACGGCCTCAGCGGATTGGCCACCTCAAGGTGTCTGCAGCCTGAAGTGCCAATTTCTCCACGGAGACGTGCGTCAAGGGGCGCGAGAAGCCTGGAGCCGGGGGAAAGGCGGTGGCCGCCCGTGCGAACAACACCGCCATGGGATCGCCGGTCACGGTCGACGGAACATACAGTCCGTCGATCTGGCTTCCCAACTCGGCGAAGATGGTTGCCGCCCAGTTTCGGCAGGTGCTTTTCGGCGCTCCGGGCAATGAAGCGGACGCACCATGATGCAGCGCCCAATAGTTCCCGCTGAGATCGAGCAATTCCAAAGTCCGGGACGGCAACCAAGCAGCCAACACGTGCTGTTCGGTCAGGGTGATGGCGCGGCGTTCTTGAAACACCTCGGCGAAAGCCGTGACGTAGTTGGCGGCCGTGTAGGAAACGCCCACCCCGGGGTGATTCTGCATCGGCAGGGGGTGCGGTTCCCATCGAAACTGAGGAAGCGGGCCAAACTCGCGAAGTCCGTTCCATTCCATCCGGTGGGTCCCGACCGAGCGATGAATCCGCCAGAGTGGCCCTGAGCACCGGTGGATATCGGCGACGTCCAACGTTAATGGCCGATCCGGTCGACGCGGATTCTTGGCTGTCACGCCCAACCCTGCTCGTCGGCGATCCTGACCACCGCTTCCACATCCCCGTCTCCGGACAACCACGCGGCCGGGGAACGTCCCCGCAGACTTTCTTGGGGAGTCACCATAAAACCCTCGACGTCTAGGGGGTGATAGTCATCAGGAAGGGCCTCCAAGACTTCCCGAAGTCCTGGAATGATCCGTGCGTCCTGCGTGAACTGCCATTCCGGAAATAGCCGCTCCCTGCTCGTCGACTCGGAACCTACGCTATAGAGGTTTCCGGTCGACAGTGAACGACGCACGTTCGACGGCGCCCGGTCCAGGAGCCGAGCCACGTCCGAAGTCGTCAACGCCCTGCTCCGCATCTGTTCCGCGGCCTCTGACTGTCGTTGGGTGATCTCCAGTCGCGTGAGGCGTCCTGCCTCCGGCATGAAGTCGGCATTCGTGGCCCCAGCGTGCTCCGTGAGGAACTCCTGTTCCCCGGCCGTCAGCGTCTCCGATGTACCGACTGCTTCGTCCAAAATGTCTAGGACGACGTCCGCGGAGATCGAGGAGTGGCGATGCGCTAACGCCCGCGACACTCGTTCCCTCACGACGTCCATGCTGGTGTTCCGCTCCATGGCTTCCATTCTTCCAATGATACGCTCAGGCATCTCGCATCACAACGCATCACGGTTGAGTCATACCCACCTCACCGCGCCGCAGCTGCCTCGAGCCGTCGCCCCAGGGACAGCAACCTGCGGTCGTCGAAGCGCGGCCCCTGCAGCGTGATCCCCACGGGGAGTCCGCCGTCCGGGACTGGCCCCGGGAGCGTGAGCATGGGCACTCCCAGAATCGTGCCCTGCCCGGTGTTGCGCGTATAGAGGCCGAAGGTGGAGACCTGGTCACCGAGGTGTTCGACCGTCTCATCCTGGCCCAGCGGAGGGGCCGGCGCAGGAGTCCCCGGAAAGACGAGCCCGTCCAGGCCCTGCCCGGCGAGCAACCCGGCGTAGGCCGTGCGCGCCCGGGCCACCTCGCTTTGGGCCCGCGCATATTCCTCCGAAGTCACCGGGTGCACCAGTTCGGCCTCGAGGACGGCACGTACGTCGGGACTGGACACGGATTCGACCAGGCGTGCGAACGCGGCATCGGGGGCCATGCCGAAGGCGTTCGCGGCGACGTCGGCGAGCAGGCGGTGCGACTCCCACAGCACGATCGGCATCTCCGCGGCATGCGTCAGGTCCAGCACGCGACCGAGCTCCAGGTCCACTGTCTCAACGGCATCTCCCCACCGTTCCAGGGCAGCGGCGAAGGCGGCCTCAGTGGCCGGGTCCAGGTCCTCCACGAGTTCTGCTGGAATGCCGAGCCGTGGCCGGGAGGGGGCAGCGCCGTCGTCGTTCTGAGGTGCAATCACCGCGTCGAGACGTTCAATTTCCTCCACTGTGCGCGCGAACAGGCCGGGGGTGTCCCGCGTCCACGACAGGCCGACCAGACCGCCTCCGGGCCATCGGCCGGCACTGGGACGGAATCCGACCACACCACACAGGCTGGCCGGAATCGTCACCGATCCACCGGTGTCGGTACCCAGTGCGACCGGCACATCTCCGCGCGCCACGGCTGCTGCGCTGCCGCCCGAGGAGCCGCCGGCGGCGCGGGTGGGATCGACGGGGTTCCGGACCGGGCCGAAGGCCGCGTTGTTCGAGGTGATGCCGAAGGCCAGTTCGTGCATGTTGGTGATGCCCACGACGACGGCTCCGGCCTCCCGCAATGCGGCCACGACCGGGGCGTCCGCGTCCTCGGGACCGAGATCCAGGCCCTGGCAGCCTGCCGAGCGGCGGAACCCGCTTACCGCGATGTTGGACTTCACCGCGAGCGCGAACTGCCCGCCGGCCGGCCGCTGCCCCTCCACTTGCGAGGCGTCGGCCACCTGGGTCCAGACCCCGGGCTCCGGGTGGTCGATGGGGCCAATCTCCTGCATGGGGAACCTCCTGGCGGGGACTGCGGGTCGGGGTAGCCACCAGTATGGCACCGGCCCACCCGGGACCCTTCGTGGCACCCCTTGACGTGACCGGCTCCACACGGCATGATGGATCGTATACGATTTCGTACATCACAGGAGGAACCGTGGCGATGGAGCCGAACAACGCAGCCAGCACTACACCGGTCGACCAGTCGGTGCTGGACGCCGCCGGAAAGGTCCTGGCCGTCCACCTCAGCTACGCGTCCCGGGCCGCCCAGCGCGGCCGCACCCCGGAGCACCCGTCCTACTTCATGAAGGCCGCCTCCTCGCTCTCGGTCTCCGGCACCCCCGTCGAGCGCCCCGCCGAAACCCGCGCCCTGGCCTTCGAGGGCGAGGTCGCCCTGGTCATCGGCACCACCGCCCGCCGGGTCTCCCCCGAGGACGCCTGGCACCACGTCGGCTGGGTCACCGCCTCCAACGACCTGGGCGTCTACGACCTGAAGTACGCGGACAAGGGATCGAACATCCGCTCCAAGTCAGGCGACGGCTTCACCCCGATGGGCCCCGCCCTGCTGCCGGCCTCCGCAGTGGACCCCGCGGCCCTGCGCCTGCGCACCTGGGTCAACGGCGAACTCGTCCAGGACGACACCACCGCCGGGTTGATCTTCGACTTCGGGCGCATCGTCGCCGACCTGTCCCAGCTGATGACCCTGCAGCCCGGCGACGTCATCCTCACCGGCACCCCCGCGGGCTCCTCGGTCATCGTCCCCGGCGACACCGTCGAGGTCGAGGTCGACGACCCCGCCTCCGGCCTGACCACCGGTCGTCTGTCCACCCCCGTCACCCAGGGCACGACGGCGATGGCCTCCTTCGGGAACCAGCCCCGCCTGACCGACGCCGACCTGATCGACGCCTACGGCTCCGAGGAGGCGGCCTCCGCCGCCGGCGCCCTCTCCCCCACCTCGGCAGCCGATGCCGCCCAGCCGGGCACCGCCGTCGTGCTCACCGATGAACTGAAGGCCAAGCTGAACGCCGTGGCCACCGCGACGATTTCCGCCACGCTGCGCAAGCACGGGCTGAACAACGTCTCGATCGACGGGCTGCGGGGCACCAAGTCCGGCCGCAAGGTCATCGGCACCGCCCGCACGCTGCGCTTCGTGCCCAACCGCGAGGACCTCTTCACGTCCCACGGCGGCGGGTTCAACGCCCAGAAGCAGGCGATCGACTCGATCAACGAGGGCGAGATCCTGGTCATGGAGGCCCGCGGCGAGAAGGGCTCCGGCACCCTGGGCGACATCCTGGGCCTGCGCGCCCAGGTCCGCGGCGCAGCGGCCATCATCACCGACGGCGGAGTGCGCGACCTGACGGCGGTCTCCGCACTGGACATCCCCGCCTACTACAGCGGATCCCACCCCGCGGTGCTGGGCCGCAAGCATGTGCCGTGGGATACCGATATCACCGTCGCCTGCGGCGGGACCACCGTGCAACCGGGCGACATCATCGTCGCCGACGACGACGGCATCCTGGTCATCCCGCCGGTCATGGCCGCGCAGGTCGCCGACGAGGCGCTGGAGCAGGAGCGCATGGATGAATACGTCTTCGAGCAGGTCCGCCAGGGCCACGCCGTCGACGGGCTGTTCCCGATGAACGCCGGGTGGAAGGCCAAGTACGCCGAATGGCTCGCGGCCGGCCACTCGACGGTGGGCCAGTAGGCACCCGATGATGACCACCAGCAAATCCGAGCAGGCCTACACGCTGCTCAGCGACCGGATCGCCTCCGGGGCCCTGGTCCCGGGGTACCGGCTGGTGCTCGGGACCATTGCCGCCGAACTGGGCTGCAGCGTGGTTCCGGTGCGCGAGGCGATCCGCAAGCTCGAGGCCGAGGGGCTGGTGCTCTTCGAACGCAACGTCGGGGCCACCGTTGCCTCCGTCGACACCGAGCTGTATCTGCACACCATGCAGACGCTCTCGGTGATCGAGGGCGCCGCCACCGCGCTGGCCGCACCGCTGCTGACCGCCGAGGACCTGGGCCGGGCCCGGGTCATCAACGAATCGATGCGGCGCACGTTGAAGGATTTCGATCCGCGCCGCTTCACCGAGCTGAACAACCAGTTCCACACGGTGCTCTACGAGAACTGCCCGAACCCGCACATCCTGGACCTGGTCCACCGCGGCTGGGCGCGGCTGGCTGCCATGCGCACCTCCTCGTTCGACCACGTCCCGGGCCGGGCCCACCACTCGGTGGCCGAACATGACGGCCTGCTGGACCTCCTGGCCGCCGGCGCCCCGGCAGCGGAGATCGAACACGCCGCCCGGACCCACCGCACCAACACCCTGAACGCCTACCTGGCCGCCGCGGGACAACCGCCCTCGGCCATCTGAGACCCCCACTCCCGGAATCCCTGTTCCACCACGAAAGGACCACCATGAGCAAGCACTTCGTGCCGGAGAACCTGCCCACCCACCTGCAGCACTACATCGGAGGCCAGCTCGTCGACTCCATCGACGGCGACACCTTCGACGTGCTGGACCCGGTCACCAACCAGGCCTACCTCCAGGCTGCCTCCGGAAAGGTCGCCGACGTCGATGCAGCCGTGGCCGCCGCCAAGGACGCCTTCGAGAACGGCCCGTGGCCCTCCATGCTGCCGCGCGAACGCTCCCGCGTGCTGCACAAGATCGCCGACATCGTCGAGTCCCGCGGCCAGGAACTGGCCGAAATGGAGTGCTACGACACCGGCCTGCCCATCACGCAGGCGCTCGGCCAGGCCCGCCGCGCGGCGGAGAACTTCAGGTTTTTCGCCGACCTGATCGTTGCCCAACACGACGACGCCTTCAAGGTCCCGGGCCGCCAGGCCAACTACGTCAACCGCAAGCCGATCGGCGTCGCCGGGCTCATCACCCCCTGGAACACCCCGTTCATGCTCGAGTCCTGGAAGCTCGGGCCGGCGCTGGCCACCGGCAACACGGTGGTGCTCAAGCCCGCCGAATTCACCCCACTGTCCGCGTCGTTGTGGCCGGGCATCTTCGAGGAGGCCGGCCTGCCGGCTGGCGTGTTCAACATCGTGCACGGGTACGGCGAGGAAGGCTTCGCCGGCGACTCGCTGGTCAAGCACCCGGACGTGCCGCTGATCTCCTTCACCGGGGAATCGGGCACCGGCCAGCTGATCTTCGCCAACGCCGCACCGTACCTCAAGGGCCTGTCGATGGAACTGGGCGGCAAGTCCCCCGCCGTCGTCTTCGCCGATGCTGACCTGGATGCCGCCATCGACGCCACCATCTTCGGCGTCTTCTCCCTCAACGGCGAACGCTGCACCGCAGGCTCGCGCATCCTGGTTGAACGCGGCATCTACGACGAGTTCGTCGAGCGCTACGCCGCCCAGGCGAAGCGCGTGAAGGTCGGCCTGCCGCACGACAAGGAGACCGAGGTCGGTGCCCTGGTCCACCCGGAGCACTACGAGAAGGTCATGTCCTACGTGGAAATCGGCAAGTCCGAGGCCCGCCTGGTCGCCGGTGGCGGCCGTCCGGAGGAGTTCCCGGAAGGCAACTTCGTCCAGCCGACCGTCTTCGCCGACGTCGCCCCGGACGCGCGGATCTTCCAGGAGGAGATCTTCGGCCCCGTCGTCGCGATCACCCCCTTCGACTCCGACGAGGAGGCGCTCGCCCTGGCGAACAACACCAAGTACGGCCTGGCCGCCTACATCTGGACCAACGACCTGAAGCGGGCGCACAACTTCTCGCAGGACGTCCAGGCCGGCATGGTGTGGCTGAACTCCAACAACGTCCGCGACCTGCGCACCCCGTTCGGCGGCGTGAAGGCCTCGGGTCTGGGCCACGAGGGCGGCTACCGCTCCATCGACTTCTACACCGACCAGCAGGCAGTGCACATCAACCTCGGCGAGGTCCACAACCCCGTCTTCGGCAAGGCCTGAGCCCCCTCCCCCCCCTCGCACGCTAAGGAAACATCATGGACATCAAGACCACCACCACCTCGGTCCCCGCGCCGGACATCGTCCGCTGCGCCTACATGGAGATCGTGGTCACCGACCTGGCCCGCTCGCGGAAGTTCTACGTGGACCTGCTGGGCCTGCACGTGACCTACGAGGACGACGACGCCATCTACCTGCGCTCCTTCGAGGAGTTCATCCACCACAACCTGGTGCTGCGCAAGGGCCCCGTCGCCGCCGTCGCCGCGTTCTCCTACCGGGTCAGGTCCCCCGAGGAGGTCGACGCCGCCGAGGTGTACTTCAAGGAGCTCGGCTGCCGGACCGAACGCCGCACGGAAGGGTTCGTGCGCGGCATCGGCGACTCGGTCCGCGTGGAGGACCCGCTGGGCTTCCCGTATGAGTTCTTCTACGACGTCGAGCACGTCGAACGCCTGCACCAGCGCTACGACCTCTACGGTGCCGGCGAGCTCGTCCGGCTGGACCACTTCAACCAGGTCACCCCCGACGTGCCACGCGGCCGCGAATACCTCGAGGGCCTGGGCTTCCGCGTCTCGGAGGACATCCAGGACTCCGACGGCGTCACCTACGCCGCCTGGATGCACCGTAAGCAGACAGTGCACGACACCGCCCTGACCGGCGGCGACGGCCCCCGCATGCACCACGTCGCGTTCGCCACCCACGAGAAGCACAACATCATCCAGATCTGCGACAAGATGGGCGCCCTGCGCATCTCCGACAGGATCGAACGCGGCCCCGGCCGCCACGGCGTCTCCAACGCGTTCTACCTGTACATCCTGGATCCGGACGACCACCGCATCGAGATCTACACCCAGGACTACTACACCGGCGATCCGGACAACCCCGTGATCACCTGGGACGTCCACGACAACCAGCGCCGCGACTGGTGGGGCAACCCCGTGGTCCCGTCCTGGTACACCGAGGCCTCCCTGGTCCTGGACCTGGACGGCAACCCGCGCGACGTCGTGGTCCGCGAGGACAAGTCGGAGATGGCGGTCACGGTCGGCGCCGACGGCTTCTCCTACACCCGCGCCCCGGGCGACGCCGTCGAGGACGAGCCGGGCGAAGAGATCGGCTTCAAGATGGGCCACCAGCTCTAGTCCCCGGCACGATGCAGCATCCCGGTTCCCGGGTACGACGGCGGCGCCGCAGGTCATTGCCTGCGGCGCCGCCTGTCGTCTGGGACCGGTGGTCAGGCCTCTTCCGGAAGCCTGAAGACGACCTTGCCGACTGCCTGTCCCGAGCGGAGCCGCTCCGCGGCCTCCCGGGACTCCGCGACGTCCACCGTGCGGTCGATCATGGGCCGGATTTCGCCACGGGCAACGGCCGGGACCACTGCGGGCAGCAGACCGGCGATGATGCCAGCCATCTCCGTGTCGCGGGTGAACCCGAAAGACACGCCGTGGGCCGTGAGGTGCCGGTAGGAGAGGGCATCGAGGTCGATCGTCGACGCCGGGCCGGCGAGGCGGCCGATGTTCACGATGTGCCCGTCCTCCGCTGTCGCCGGCAGGCACTCGGCGAAAGCCTGACCCGCGAGGTGGTCGAGGACGACGTCGGCGCCCCTCCCCCCGGTCGCGGCGAGAGTTGCCTCCGCCAGGTCGTGCTCCCCGGTGATGATGACCGTGTCGACGCCGGCCGACGTGAGGAGATCCCGCTTGTCAGCGCTGCGGGTGGTACCGATGACCGTCGACGCACCGAGCGCCTTCGCCAGCTGCACGCCGATGAACCCGATGCTGGTCGAGGCACCCGTGATCAGCACGCTCTGCCCCGCGGCGAACCCGGCTGCGGTCAGCGCGCCGTGCTCGGTGAGGAGCCCGGTCGGCAAGGCACAGGCGGTGTCTGGTTCAAGCCCTTCGGGGCGGGGCAGTACGAAGCGGTGGTCCGCGACCACATACTCGGCAAAGGCGTGCGGGACCGACCCCATGACGGGGTCCCCGACCTGCCAGGTCCCGGTATCGACGCCCAACGCCGCGATTTCACCGGCGTACTCGAAGCCGGCGATGAACTCCTGCCCGTGACCGTCGTTCGTGGGGTCTGCTTCCGCAAGCATCGGGAGGTCTGCGTTGTTGGTCGCGGCGGCGCGGTTGCGGATCAGCACCTCTCCGGGGCCGGGGCGCGGCACTGGCACTTCCGCGAGCACCCACTCGGGCCCGCGTCCTGACACGAGGGCGCGCATCGTATCCGTCATGTGGTGATTCCTTCGTTCGTCGATCGAGGTTTTTGTCTGCAGCGCCAGCTGGTCGGAGGCGCTGATCCGTTCTCGTCAAGGACTATGCGTTGCTCGCCTTCTCGTTCAGCTTGCCGTACTCCTCATCGGTGACCGGTTCCAGCCACTCGTTTCGGGTGTCCGTGCCCGGAACCTCCACGGCAATATGGGCGAACCAGGAGCCCGCCTTGGCGCCATGCCAGTGCTTGGTCCCCGCCGGAACCTGGATCACCATGCCCGGCTCCAGGCTGACGGGCTCCTCGCCCTCGGCCTGGTACCAGCCGCTGCCGGCCGTCGCGAGCAGTATCTGGCCACCGCCCGATGAGGCGTGGTGAATGTGCCAGTTGTTCCGACACCCGGGCTCGAAGGTGACGTTCCCCAGGGCGACGCCTTCGGTGGTGAGCATGTTCAGGTAGCTCTGCCCGATGAAGTATTGGGCGTAGGCGGCGTTCTTTTCCCCGCGCGGGAAGATGCTGTCGAAGGTGTTTTCGCTCATGTCTGTTTCTCCTGGTCGTGAGTGGTGGATTCTGGGTTGCAGCCTTCAGGTGGCGGGGATCGGTTCATCGGACTGGCTGTCGCCCAACTCCCCAAGATCCCGGCGCACGGATTCGGGTTCATCGTCGACCGGCATATTTGCCTGGTCCCGTACCCCGTCGAGTGAACCGGGCACGTCCGGATCCAACGCCCCGAAAACCGGTTCGAGGTCGTCCTGGGCGGGTCCATGCTCGGCCACGAGTTCAAAGGTCAGGTGCTCGGCAGCGTCGGAGGCGAGGCTGTCGACCAATACGCGGGCGATCTGGTGACGGGCAATGACCCCGTCAGCGGGGCTCCCTGCGCGGCGCTCGTCTCCTTGCAGCAGCGTGATTTCCAGTTGGTCTGCGTCGTTGTAGTCGAACCAGCTGGGGCGCACGATCGTGTAGGCGTTTCCGCTGCCTCGGACGAGTCGCTCACCGCGGCGCTTCCAATCGTGCGTGCTGCCGGGAACCGTCACCCCGATGGAAGTCATCAGCGCGATGCGTACGGGCCGTCCGCCGAGGGCCTGGAGCACATTTCTGACGGCGCCGTAATCGACGGCTTCAGCCGCTGCCGCATCCCCATAGGAAGATCCTTGGGTGAAGACTACTGCATCGATGTCGGCGACGGCCTCGGCGAGGGTCTCGGGACGCGTCAACTCGCCGATGACGAGCTGGGCACCGGGATCCAGCCGACCGGCGCGCGATGGATTGCGCACCAGCGCCCGCGTCGCGTAGCCCTGACGTACCGATTCGGCGACGACGTGGCGGCCGACGCTCCCCGTGGCACCGACTACGAGTACGGTGAGCGGTTTCTGTGGACTCGTTTTCATGATGTTCCCCTTTTCGCAGGATGACTCGGGCCCGTGGGGGCCGAAGCTCCGTCTCTGATTGGCTGTGTGGTCCGTTGCCTGCACAGGGAGCGTCGGATCCGGATCACGCTGTCCCCCTGCCGCCGCGGGGCAAGTGCCCCCTCACATCGCCAAGACGGCGGCCTGCCGTCCCCCGCTGATGATGACGACGCCTTCACGAGTGGCTGTCAGGTAGGACCATCATTCGGCGTCGATCTGGCAGTCGCCGCCTCCGTCTTCCCCGCCCCGGATGCCGCGGCTTGCTGCTGCGTCGCGGCCCAACTGGCGAGCACTTTCAGTGCGTCCTCGGAGGGCGTGCCGGGCTCTGCCGTGTACACGTTCAGGCGCAAGCCCGGATCGGCCGGGAGTTCCATGGCCTCGAAGCTCAGTTCCAGATCCCCGACGATCGAGTGGTGGAGCCGTTTGCTGCCCGCGCGGTGGTATTTCACATCGTGTTTGGCCCACCGCGTCCTGAACTCCTCGCTCCGCGTTGAGAGTTCGCCGATCAGGTCCGTGAGGTCCTTGTCATACGGGTTCTTCCCGGCCGTGGACCGCAAGACGGCGACGATGTCATCGGCGGCACGCTCCCAGTCGGCAAAGAACACCTTCGCCTTTGGGTTCAGGAAGGTGAACCGCGCACTGTTCGGCGGTTTGACCTCTTCGGCCATCAAATCCAAATAGAGCGCGCGGCCCAATTCATTGGAGGCGAGCACATCGCCGCGGTCGTTGCGGGCCCAGGCCGGCGCGGTGGTGATCGCGTCAATGACCCGCTGGACACTCGGTCGTACTGTCTGTGGACTGCGCTTGCGACGCACACGCGGCGAAGCGGTGGCGGCGCGGGCCAGGTCGAACAGATGCGCCGTTTCGGCATCGTCGAGTTTCAGGGCGCGCCCGAGGGATTCCAGCACGCTATCCGAGGCTCCGGAGAGGTTGCCGCGTTCCAGGCGTATGTAGTATTCGATGCTCATCCCGGCGAGCATCGCCACTTCCTCGCGGCGCAGTCCGCTCACGCGCCGGTTTCCCCCGTAGGCGGGCAGTCCGGCCTCCTCCGGGGTGATCCTTGCACGGCGGGATGTCAGGAACTTCCGCACGTCATCACGGTGTGTCATGGCTTCCACGCTACTCGGCCACCTCGGAACGTGGGAGGCACTGTCAGTACCCGGAACGGCCGTGACTCCCGGCAGCCGTCGATGCGCGGTTCGATGGAAAACATGAAAACCGAACCCACCACTGCGTCGCACCCTGCCGCGATCCTGGCGATCATCCTCGCCAGTTACTTCATGATCCTCCTGGACAACTCGGTGATCTTCACCGCCCTGCCGAGCCTTCAGGCAGACCTCCACTTGGGCGCCGGCGGGCTGGCCTGGGTCCAGGATGCCTACACGCTGGTCTTCGGTGGCTTGTTGTTGCTCGGCGCCCGGGCCGGAGACCTGCTCGGACGCCGACGGGTCTTCGTTTTCGGTTTGGTCGTCTTCTCCCTCGCTTCACTGCTGATTGGGCTGGCGCCGACCGGCTGGTGGGCCATCGCCGGTCGTGCTATCCAGGGCATGGGCGCTGCGATCGTCGCGCCTGCCTCGCTGTCCTTGCTCACCGCGAGCTTCCCGGAAGGACGCGAGCGCACCCGGGCGGTGGCGCTCTACGGTGCGACGGCGGGGATCGGTGCCAGTCTGGGTCTGGTGATCGGCGGAGCCTTGGCCCATTGGATCTCCTGGCGGGCCGGATTCTTCGTCAACGTCCCCCTCGGGATCGCCATGATCGCACTCGCCCCGCGCTTCCTCCCCGCATCGGGACGTCTCCGTGGCCGCTTCGACCTGTTCGGTGCCCTGAGCGCAACGTTGGGTGTAGGCGGACTCGTCTTCGGCATCGTCCATGCCGCAGAGCACGGCTGGGTTTCCCCGATCACGACGACGACTCTCATTGCAGGAGCCGTCCTCGTCGTGGCGTTCGTGCTCATCGAGCGCCGGGCCACGCAGCCGATCATGCCCCTGCGTTTGTTCGCCAGCCGACGCCGATCCGGCGCCTATGTCGCCCGTTTCCTGTACCTGGGCGCGATGATTGCGTTCTTCTTCTTCACAACCCAATTCCTGCAGGAGGTGCTGGGCTTCAACCCCCTGCAGGCGGGCCTGGGCTTCCTGCCCATGACCGCAGTGAACTTCGCGGTCGCCATGGGCGTGCCACGTCTGTTGCGCAATATCCCGGAATCCCTTCCGCTCACGGCCGGCGTGCTGATCACGTTGGTCGGGATGTTCTGGCTCAGCCGGGTCGGGGTCGGAGCCGATTACCTGGGCTCGGTGGCCCTGCCGATGGTCCTCATCGGCGCCGGCCAGGGTCTCGCCTTCGCCCCGTTGACGTCCTTTGGAATCGTCGGAGCCCCGGCTGCCGACGCGGGTGCTGCATCTGGACTGGTCAACACCTTCCACCAGGTCGGGACCTGCCTCGGATTGGGCATCGCCGTCGCCGCCGCAACGACAGTCACCACCGACGGTCCGCCGGCAGTGCACCTCGCCGCGCAGGTCCGCGCCGCACTCACCACGGGCAGCGTCCTGCTTGTCCTGGCCCTGGCCGTGACGGCCATTCTCATCCTGCCCGCGGACCTGGCGGCACGGCGCGGCGGGACCTCCCGGGCCGCGGTGCCAGCCCCCGAGGCCGAACCCGCCCATTGACCACCAACACAGTAAGGAACCCCACCATGCGAGCAGCACTGATGTACGGCGCAGGAAACGTGCGCATCGAGACCGTCCCCCACCCCACCATCCAGGAACCGACCGACGCGATCGTTCGCATCGTCGCCGGTTGCATCTGCGGCAGCGACCTCTGGCCCTTTGCCTCGATGCCGGACTCGGCCGAAGGCTCCCGGATGGGCCATGAGTTCGTCGGCGTCATCGAAGAACTCGGTTCCGGCACCACGGGCCTGGCCGTCGGCGACTTCGTCATCGCACCCTTCGTCGCCTCCGATGGAACCTGCGACTTCTGCAGGGAAGGACTGCAGACCTCGTGCCGCCACGGAGCGCACTGGGGTGGCCCCAACGACGGCGGACAGGGTGAGTTCGCCCGGGTTCCGCAGGCATCGGGGACCCTCGTGGTGGTACCTGCAGGATTCGACGAGCAGCTGATCCCGTCATTGCTGAGCCTCTCCGACGTCATGTCCACCGGATACCACGCGGCCCAGAAGGCAGGAATCCGCCCCGGCCAGACGGTGGCCGTGATCGGCGACGGGGCCGTAGGCCTTTCCGCGGTCATCGCCGCGAACCTCATGGGCGCCTCGCGCATCATCCTCATGGGCCGGCACGCGCCACGCACCGATCTCGGTCGCGAATTCGGGGCCACCGACGTCGTGGCCGAGCGTGGTGAGGAGGGTATCGCCCGGGTCAAGGAACTCACCGACGGAGACGGAACACACGTCGTGCTAGAAGCCGTGGGCCTCAAACCGGCCCTCGAGATGGCCATCGGCGTCGTCCGTGACGGCGGGGTCATCAGCCGGGTCGGCGCACCGCAGTTCTCGGAAGTCCCGATCGGTTTCGGCGAGTTCATGCGCAACATCACACTCACCGGCGGTGTCGCCCCCGCCAGGGCCTACATCGAGGAACTGCTGCCCCTCGTTCTCGACGGCAGCATCGAACCGGGCAAGGTCTTCGACCGGACCGTCGAACTGGATGGCGTCCCCACTGGGTACCAGGCCATGGCCGACCGCGAGGCGCTCAAGGTCCTCGTCCGTCCCTGACTACCGGCGGCGCCGCAGGTCAGTTCCTGCTGCGCCGCCGCTGGTCTGCCAGGGCGACGAACAGCGTGATCAGCACGACGCCGGCAATCACCGCGAACCCTGTGGTGAAGGCCCCCTGCCAGTCGCTGGCCTGAAGGGTGGCGAAGAAGATCGCGGTCACCAGCGCCAGCCCCACCGCTGTACCGATGCGCTGGCCGGTCTGCAGCACGCCGCCGGCACTGCCGGAATAGCGCAGCGGCACATCGGTCAGCGTCAACGTCTGGTTCGGGGAGATGACCGCCCCCTGGGCCACGCCGATGAACAGCAGCGCCAACGCCAGCCACCAGATGGCGAAGCCGGTGTGGGCGTTCAGCTGGATGACCAGGATGCTCAACCCCAGGCCCACGAACGAGGCGACGATGCCGCCGATGACGATCTTGCGGCCGTAGTCCATGACGCGCTTACCGGCCCAGTTGGAGACCACCGCCGAGGTCAGCGCCGCCGGTAGCCCCATCAGCCCGGTGTCCAGGGCGGTCATGTGCAACCCGTTCTGCAGGTACAGCGCCACCAGCACCCAGACGCTGGTCACGCCGAGGAAATACAGGCCGGCAATCAGTGTCCCGTAGGTGAAGCTCCCGGTGCGGAAGAGATCCAGGTCGACCATGGGGCTGCGGCCGCGGGCCCGGTAGCGCTTCTCCCATGCGACCCACGCGGCCATGAGCAGCAGGCCGGCCGGCAGCAGCAGCCAGGTGAAAAGCGTCGGCTCCCCCTGCACGAACGGCAACAACAGGGCCAGCACCGCGACCCCGAGCAGGACGGCCCCGATCGGATCCAGGTCACGGTCACCTGGGCCACGGCGTCGCGCCCTGCCGGTGATCGCCACATCCGGTTCCACGACCAGTCCGGCCTCGACGGACGGCGGGGTTTCGGCCCCCTCATCCGGGTGGGACGCCGGGGATTCCGGCCGGCGGGTGAACAGCGGCCGGGGAAACCACAGCAATGCCAGGATGATGACGACCACGCCAACGGGCACGTTGACCAGGAAGGTCCACCGCCAGCCGGTCTCGGCACCGAATAGCTGGATGATCAGTCCACCGATCAACGGACCGATGGCCACCGAGACCCCGACAACGCTCCCTAGCGCACCGTACGCCCGGCCCCGTTCGCGTCCGCGGAAGTTGTGCTGGATCATCCCCACGACCTGCGGATTCAGCAATCCCGACCCCAGCCCCTGGATGAAGCGGGCAATGTTCAGGGTCAGCGGATCCGGGGCCAGCCCGGCGCCGACGGAGGAGAGCGTGAAGATGACGACGCCAGCCAGGAAGATCGGGGCACGGCCCACGATGTCCCCGGCACGCCCGGCGGCTACCAGCACCACGCCGAAGGTCAGCGCGTAGCCCGAGAGCACCCATTGGATGTCGGTGTCATCGGCGTGCAGCCCGGCTTGGATCGAGGGCAGCACCACATTGACGATGCTCACGCCCACCAGGGACATGAACATGGTGGTGAGCAGGACGGCCAGGATGCGCCAGCGTCCGGGGTCCGGTGCGTCGGCTGTTTCGGGGGTGGGAGCGGTGGATGTCACCTGCCCATTCAAACACTGCAGCCACCATTTAGTTGCCGTTGCTAACGAGTTTCACCTCCGTTCCGCGATGGCTTGCATACGATGGGGACTCCACGCGCATGCTGTATCCCCAGGAGGTAGTCGGTGCTTGATCCACTCGAAGGGCTCGATGCCCACGGCTTCATCACCACCGGTGTGCGCCGGGACCGGGTACCGCCGACATTCGAACCCCTCCTCGACCAGGCGTGTGCCGGGCTGTCGTCTGCCCTGCCCAGCGCAGTGGCGCCTGGCCAGGCACGTGCGGGACTCTACTTGTACGGGTCGGTGGCCACGGGACGGGCAGTAAGCGGCGTTTCGGATGTCGACCTGTTCACTATCGGGCTTCCCTCCGATGTGAGCACCGCGGTGGCACGTCAGCTGTCCTCGCGCCATGCCGGGCTCTGTCGAGCTGTGGAGATTGGTGCCGCGCAGCCCGAGGACTTCGTGGGGACCGGCGATGCCGCCTACGGGAACCGTGTCTTCCTGCGCCATTATTGCCTGCCACTCCTCGGGGCGGAGACTTCCGAAGACGTCGGGCCGTTCCGGGGAGACCTCGCGGCGGCGCGAGGCTTCAACGGCGATATCGGCAGCTGCCTCGAGCGCTGGAGGCAGCTGCTGGCCGAAGGCGCCACAGCATCCCTGGGGCGACGCATCGCGCGCAAGACGCTGCTGGCCGTTGCCGGCTTGGTCAGCGTGCACGATGCAACCTGGACGACTGACCGGATGACCAGCGCCAAACGGTGGAGCCTGATCCGTCCGGACTTGGCTCCACCACTGCTCCAATTAGCCGCCTGGGCCGAGGGGATCAGTCTTCCTGCGGCCAGTGACGTGCGCGCATGCCTCGAGGGCGACGGCGTGGTCCCGGCCGTCGTGGACGACTTCAGGCGGCGCATCGGGCTCTGGTCCTGACAATAGCCAGGGGCTGGCCACCCGTCTGATTCGCGTCCACACTGGTGGCATGGGACCTTCATTCGGGGCACCACGGCCCTTCACCGACCGGCACTACGCGGGGCAGGAACTGGCCACCCAGTTCGTCTCCTACCAGGGACGAGTGGACGTCGTCGTCCTGGGGCTGGCACGCGGCGGGGTGCCCATTGCCGCGGAGGTGGCACGGTCCATCGGTGCACCTTTCGATGCACTCATCGTCCGCAAACTCGGCGTCCCGGGCCAGGAGGAATTGGCCTTCGGCGCGCTGGCGGCGCACGGTCCACATCAGGCCGAAGTCAGGCTGGACAACGTCCTGTCCTCGGTTCCGCCGCAGGAGCGCACCCGCGAAGCCCTCGATGAGGTCAGGGACCGGGAACACGCTGAACTGATCCGGCGCCAGGGTTCCTACCTGCGCGGCCGCGGCATCGACCTGTCAGGACGCACGGTGGTCCTGTGCGATGACGGGCTGGCCACCGGCGCCTCGATGCGCGCGGCGATCGAGGTGGTGCGCCAGAGCCATCCGGAGCGGGTCATCGTCGCCGCCCCCGTCGGGCCGGCCGAGGTCTGCGCGGAGCTGGCGTCAGTCGCCGACGAGGTCATCTGCCCACGCCAACCCGCTGACTTCGGAGCGGTCGGGGCGTTCTACGCGGGGTACGAGCAGCTCACCGATGAGGACGTGCTGCGCCTGCTCGGCGGTTAGCCGCGCGGTCCGTCGCCATCGCGCTGGGCGTCCCCCTCGTTCCCGTCGTCGGAGCCCTCGGGCGCCTGCCCGGTGGCCTGTTCGGGGGCCGGGACCGTGGGGTGCTGCTCGGGGGCCACCCGGATGCCGTACTGCGGCCGGCCATCGGGCAGGTCGGAATAGGCTGCCCCGGTGCCCTGCTGCGCCGACGGACCGGTGGAGGCTTCGCCCGACGGGTCGGCTGCCGCGGGCTGGGAAGCCGGCCCCTGCTGGGAGCCGGGGGCCGGCGCCGAGGAGGTGCCGGCGTCGTGCCCGGGGTTGGCCGGACGGGTTCCCTGCTGGCCGGCACCGTGCTGCGGGCCCTGCTGGCGCGGGGGTGCCCAGGCGGGACTGACCTGCTGGGTGCCGCCCCGGCTCATGGGCAGCTTGGAGGCCAGGTCGCGGGCCGCGGCCGCGTGTTCGAAGGCGACGACGACGTCGTAATTGGTGGCCATGACCTGGCTGGAGGAGGAGAAGTCGCGCTTGCCCTTGCGGAACGAGTAGCTCACCACGCCGACGATCATCCAGATGGCCATGCCCAGGCCAACGGAGGAGAGGATCTGCGTCACTCCGCCGTTGGGGCCGAAGATGCTCAGGATCAGCCCGACGAAGATGCCGAACATGGCACCCTGTGCGGCGCCGGCCAGCGCGACCTTCGGATAGCTCAGCTTCGCGGTGACGCGTTCGACGGTCTTGAGGTCGTTGCCGATGATGCTCACTCCGGCGACGGGGAAGTCGTGGTCGGCCAGGTAGTCGACCACCTTCTGGGCATCCAGGTAGGAATCGTAACGGCCCAGGATCTCGCCACGGGGTAGCGCGAGGCGGGCGGAGGCGTTCGGGGTGGCGCCGGTTGGAGAGCTCATGATCCCATTCTGCCTTGTCGAGGCACCCCAGGTAGTGCATATCGCTGCGGGTGAACCGCGCCACCACAGCTCGCGTCTCCCCGCGTCGGCCCGTCCGCGGCGGCCCCGCAGGCAGTAGCCTAGGAGGGTGAGCAGCTCATCCAACAAGGTATTCATTGCCCGCCTGCTCGGCCTCGATGTCTTCGACCCCCTCGGCGACCGTCTCGGCCGACTGCGGGATGTCGTCGTGTTCGATCGCGGACCGCAAAAACAGGCACTGGGCGTCGGCCTGGTCGTCGAGGTGCCCGGGAAGAAACGCGTGTTCGTCCCCATGACGCGCGTCCAGGCCATGGAGTCCAGCCAGATCATCTGCTCGGGTCTGGTGAACCTGCGCCGTTTCCAGCAACGCGGCGCCGAGACGCTGGTCGTGGCCGAGCTCTTCGACCGCGCGGTGGCCTTCACCGACGGCTCCGGCACCGGGGTCGTGGAGGACATCGGCCTGCAGCAGCTGCGCAATGGCGACTGGGCGCTCTCCGACTACTACATCCGCCGTGGCGAACCCGCAGGTGGGTTCCGGGCGTTGCGCCGGCTGGCCCGCGGGCACCGGGTGCTGGTCGCCTGGGACGAGATCCAGCACGACAGCCGCGATGCCCCGCAGGCCGCCACCCAATTCGTCGCAGCCCACGAGGAACTCAAGCCGGCCGACTTCGCCGAGGCGCTGCATGAGATGAGCGACAAGCGCCGCGTCGAGGTCGCCACCGAACTGCAGGATGACCGGCTGGCCGACGTGCTCCAGGAACTGCCCGACGACGAACAGGTGCAGATCCTCTCCTCCCTGGACATGGAACGTGCCGCCGTCGTGCTGGAGGAGATGGACCCCGACGACGCAGCCGACCTGCTCAACGAGCTCGACGAGGGCCAGCAGGAGGCCCTGTTGCAGCTGATGGAGCCCGAGGAAGCCAAGGACGTCCGCCGCCTGCTCGAATACGAGGAGAACACCGCGGGCTCGATGATGACCCCGGTGCCGATCGTCCTGGCCCCCGAGACCACGGTCGCCGAGGCGCTGGCCAATGTGCGCCAGGAGGAGATCAGCCCGGCCCTGGCCTCCAGCGTGTACGTGTGCAGGCCCCCGCTGGAAACGCCCACGGGCAAGTACCTGGGCATGGTCCACATCCAGGCACTGCTGCGCTACCCGCCGCCCGAACCGGTCGGCAACATCCTGGACACCGATCTGGAACCGGTGCTCGACGTGGCCGACATCAGCGAGGTCTCCCGCATGCTGGCCGCCTACAACCTGACCTCGTTGCCGGTGGTGAACCGCGACGGCCGGCTGGTCGGGGCGGTCACCGTCGATGACGTCCTGGACCACATCCTGCCCGAGGACTGGCGAACGCACGACGACGAGACGGAAGTGAAGGGGGCTACGCGCCATGGCTGAGCAGAAAAGCACGGGATCCGGCCTGGACACCCCGCTGGGAGCCCGGGCCCGGTGGTGGCCGCGGCTCTCCCCCAACCCCGACGCGTTCGGCAAGGCCACCGAGGGATTCGCCCGTTTCATGGGCACGCCGGCGTTCCTGGTCTACATGTCGGTCTTCTGCGTGTTCTGGCTGGCCTGGAACACCTGGGGACCGCAGTCGCTGCGCTTCGACTCGGCGGCACTGGGCTTCACCGCCCTGACGCTGATGCTCTCGCTGCAGGCCTCCTACGCCGCACCGCTGCTGCTGCTGGCGCAGAACCGGCAAGACGACCGGGACAAGGTCTCCTTCACGGAGGACCGCAACCGGGCCGAGCGGAACCTGAACGACACCGAATACCTCACCCGCGAGCTCGCGGCCCTGCGCATCGTCCTGCGCGATGTGGCCACCCGCGACTACGTGCGCAGCGAGTTGCGCTCCGCCTTGGAGGAGCTCGTGGAATCGAACGACGGCGAGGACATCCGGCTGCGCGGCAAGGCACCGCGGCGCAAGGAGAAGGTCTCCGACGCCACCACCACCCTGCCGCGCGTGCGGCAGGAACGCCGGCGTCCCGCCGGTGACCGCACCGAAGGGAGCAACGAGTAGCTTGGCCCCCAGCAGTACCGACGGAACCCTCGAGGCCGCCGTCCGCGACGCGCTGTCCACCGTGCAGGATCCCGAACTCCGCCGTCCCATCACCGAACTCGGCATGGTCGACCATGTCCAGGTCACCGCCGACGGCACGGCCCAGGTGCGCGTCCTGCTCACCATTTCCGGGTGTCCGCTGCGCAGCACGATCGAGGCGGATACCGCAGCTGCCGTGGGCTCCGTCGCCGGCATCACCGCGGTCCAGGTGGAACTGGGCGTCATGACGCCGCAGCAGCGGGCCACCCTCAAGGAGGGCCTGAAGCGCACCACCATCCCGTTCTCCGAGCCGGGCTCGCTGACCCGCGTCATCGCCGTCGCCAGCGGCAAGGGGGGCGTGGGCAAGTCGAGCCTGACGGTCAATCTGGCCTGCGCCATGGCAGCCGACGGTCTGCGCGTGGGCATCATCGACGCCGACGTCCACGGGTTCTCGGTCCCGGGACTGATGGGGATCACCCAGGCACCGACCCGGGTCGATGAAATGATCCTGCCGCCGGTCGCCCACGGGGTGAAGGTGATTTCCATCGGCATGTTCGTTGAAGGGAACCAGCCGGTCATCTGGCGCGGACCCATGCTGCACCGGGCGCTGGAGCAGTTCCTCACCGACGTGCACTTCGGCGATCTGGACGTCCTGCTGTTGGATCTGCCCCCGGGCACCGGGGACGTGGCGATCTCCGTGGGACAACTGCTGCCGGGTTCCTCGATCCTCGTGGCGACCACCCCCCAGGCCTCGGCCGCGGCGATTGCCGAACGCGCCGGGGCCCTGGCCTCCCAGACCGGACAACAGGTCATCGGCGTGGTGGAGAACATGTCGTGGCTGGAGTTGCCCGATGGCGAGCGGATGTATCCGTTCGGTTCCGGTGGCGGCGCCCTGTTGGCCGAGCGGCTGGCCGCGTCGCTGGATACCGACGTGCCCCTGTTGGGTGAGGTGCCCCTGGACCCGCTGCTGCGCGAGTCGGCGGATGCCGGAACACCGGTGGTCATTGCTGCGCCGGGGACGGCGTCCGCCCGTCAGATCACCGCCATTGCCCGTGCCCTGTCACATACACCGCGCGGGTTGGCGGGACTCAACCTGGGCGTGACGCCCACGCACTAGGCGTGGAGCCTGGAGCTGCGGCTCAGGTGGCCTCGAGGTCGAACGGCGCCCGTTCCCCGGCGGAGAGCACGTCGCCTCCTGAACGCACCGTGGCCGGGGAGGGCAGCGACTTCTGCTTCACTGCCGGTGACGGAGTCGCGGTCGGTGCCTCGTCGTCGTCATCATCGAGCAGGGCTTCCTTGATGATCTTGCGCGGGTCGTACTGCCGCGGGTCCAGCTTGCGCCAGTCCAGGTCGGCGATCTCGTCACCGACCTCCTCGCGGAGCTGCTCCTTGGCACCGGTGGCCATGCGGCGTACTTCCTTGACCAGGCGCGCCAATTGCTGCGCATAGACCGGGAGCTTGTCGGGGCCCAGCACGAAGACCGCCAACACCGCGAGAATGAGGAACTCGCCACCGTTAATTCCAAACACGTCTAGAGATTACCTGTTCCACGGCGCTGGCCCGAACTCCGGGGGCCGCTCTCGGTGCGTCGCCCCGGATGTGGCGTTCGCCTGCTGCGCATCTAGTGGTCCGTGTCCAGGACCAGAAGCCGCGACATGCCCCGGCCCAGCCGGCTCAACGTCCCCTCGCCATCGTGGGTTTGCGGGGCGAGCCGGGCATGTTCGGTGGCGACCACGCGGGCCACGACGGCTTCGGTGGCGCTGTTCTCCAAGGTCGATTGCAGTGCGTAGGTGGCGGTGTGCATGTCCAGTTGCGTGGCCCCGTTGAGCTCGGCGACCCCGATTCGCTCTCCGTCGATGGTGCGCAGGCGCGGTGCCGGGGAGCCGATGACGTTCGCCGCCGTCTGCTTCACGTCACCTCCGGTGCGCGTCAAGGGGGCATTGAGCAGGGCGACGCCGGGGGTCCGCGATTCTGTCAGTTCCACGCGCCCGTCGTTGCCGGCGAATTCGAGGCTGACGTGGTCCACGCCGTTGATGCGCCGGCCGGTCGCACCGACCAGCTCCAAGCCTGCAGATCGCATGGTGGGGCAGTTCCAGCCAGCGGCCCGCAGGGCATTGAGATCCGTGGCGTTGAGCTCGGTCGCCGATTCGGACCAGGCCTCGGCCAGGGGGCCGTCGCTGGAGCCCGATGTTGCCCCTCCGAGCATCCAGGCGGCGCAGAGGACCGCGGCGAGCATGGCGACGACGGCGGCGGAGGCCAGGGTCGGTGCCATGGCGCGCAGCCGTGAACTGTGCCATTGGTCATCCAGTGCGGCCGAGGAGAACACGGTGGGCGAACTCGGGGTCCACGGGCTCTCGCGCAGCTTGCCCAGAAGGGCATCGTCGGGCAGGCCCTGCTCGTGTGCCACGGAGTTCAGCGATTGGAGACGGCGTTTGAGGCGGCGCCGGTCCTCCAATTGGAGCCGGCAGTCGGCGCACTCGCGCACGTGACGTTCCAAGGCAGCACGCTGGCGGTCGTCCAGTTCACCGTCCAGGTAGTCCTCGATGCGCCGGGCGTGTCGATGGAACATCAACCCACCTCGGAAACCGCGGGCCCCACCTTGGGTCGGTTGCGTCCAGCGGCGGGTTGCGGAGCACGGTGGGAGAGCTTGACGCGCAGCTGCGAACGGCCGCGGTGGATCCGTGAACGAACGGTCCCGAGCTTCACACCCAGCGTCTCGGACACCTCCTCGTAGGAGAGCCCCTCCAGGTCACACAGGACGACGGCGGCACGGAATTCCGGGGCCAGTTCGGCCAGTGCGCCCTGGATGTCGATGTCCAGGTTGTTGTATTCGAAGGTGCGCTCCGGCCCCGGGTCCTTGCCGGGCAGGCGCGTCTCGGCGTCCTCGGCGAAGGCATCAAAGCGGATGCGGTTGCGACGCCGGGCCTGGTCGAGGAAGAGGTTGGTGGTGATGCGGTGCAGCCAGCCGTCAATGGTGCCGGGGGTGAAATTGTGCAGGGAACGGAACACGCGGACGAAGGTTTCCTGGGTCAGGTCCTCGGCGTCGTAGCGGTTACCGGTGAGACGGTAGGCGAGACGGAAGACCTTCGCTGAATGGTTCTTCACGATTTCATCCCAGGAGGGCACGCCCTCGTCCTGTTCGGCGCGCTCGATGGCGTTACCGGCTTCGGGGTTCCTATTGACAATCACGTTGTCGATTCTTCCGGATCATCCTGTGAACATCCTGTAGAACCACTGGGCAGATGCCCCCATCCCAGCACACCCGATTGCGGCGCTAAGATGGATCGGGGCCTTCACGGTCCCAGGCCGCGCACCCACGAACCCGAGGAAACTTCCCACCCCATGAGCTCCGACAAGCACAGCAGCTGGTCCTACACCGAGGCGTTGCCCGTCGAGGACGACGTGATCACCCGGGCACGCGAACGTGCCTATGAACTCGGCGTCGAGCCGGTCGGACCCGGCATCGCCTCACTGCTCCAGGTCCTCGCCGCCAATTCGAAGGCGCGCACCGTGGTCGAGGTCGGTTCGGGAGTCGGCGTCTCCGGCGTCAGCCTGCTGCGGGGGCTCTCCTCCCAGGCCGTGTTCACGACCATCGACATCGACGTGGACCACCTCAATGCAGCGCGGCAGGCCTACCTGGATGCGGGCATCCCGGCAAACCGCACGCGCACCATCGGTGGCCGGGCCCGGGACGTGCTCCCCCGCCTGACCGACGGCGCCTACGATCTGGTGTTCATCGACGCCGACAAGCCCAACCTCGTGGACTACGCCGAGCACGGTGTACGGCTGCTGCGCACCGGCGGCATGCTGATCATCAACGACGCCCTCGACGGCGACAAGGTCCCGCAGCCGGCAGTGCGCGAGCGCAGCACCGTCGCCGCCCGGCAGATCGGGCGCATGCTGCGCGAAAACGAGAACCTGGCGGTCACCACGGTGCCCACCGGCAGCGGCCTGCTGCTGGCGGTCCGCACCGCCTGATCACCGGGCCGGGCAAGAGCCTGGGCAGGCAAAAGGCAGGAACACGGCCACCGCCGTCGTTCCTGCCTTCTGCGTTCTCCAGCCTCGCGCGGAAGTGGAGATCAGTCGGTGACGCCCATCAGGCAGGTCTTCAGCTCCGCTGCCTCGGCCGCATTCAGTTCAACGACCAGGCGACCTCCGCCGTCAATCGGAACCCGCATGATGAGGCTACGGCCTTCCTTGGTAACCTCCATGGGGCCATCCCCGGTACGCGGTTTCATCGCAGCCATTAATGCTGACTTCCTTCCTGGATGTCACGGTCCCACCCGGGCCCGCGGATCGTCTCTGACGAGGGGGAAGTTCGCCGCCCCCATTTTTTCAACCTGCACTTCATATTATTCCGGAGATTGGTTCGTGGCGCTAATCACAGGTCATCGCCGTGTCGCATCGAGCTCCTCCTGGAGCCGGTCAATCTCCCCCGCGAGCACTGCCAGCACCTCATCGACCTGGTCGCAGCGGTAGCCCCGCAGGCCCACTCCCAGCCGCATCCGTGCCACGTCCTGCGCCGTGGGGTGCTCCGGAAGCAGCACTGGCGGCAGCGAGGGCACCGACTCGGCCAGGCCCAGGATCGGCCCACTGGAGGGCAGCGCGGGACCTGCAGCGGTCCGCCGTTTGCCCACGGAGAGGAAGACGACCACGCCGATCAGGACCACACCGACGAACACCAACAGGTACTCCATGGCTAGGCCTGCCGCGCCGAGGCGTTCCGGCCACCGGTGGCCCACCTGACCGCCTCATCCGGGTCGTCGGTGAGGCGGAGGAGGTCCAGGTCCGCTACCGAGATCGCCCCTTCGTGTGCGACGGTGTCCCGCAGCCAGTCGATCAGCGGGCTCCAATAGGCGACCCCCAGCAGCACGATGGGGAAGCTGGTGACCTTTTGCGTCTGGACCAGGGTCAGCGCCTCGAAGAGCTCATCGAGGGTCCCGAAGCCACCGGGCAGGACGACGAAGCCCTGGGAATACTTCACGAACATGGTCTTGCGGGCGAAGAAGTAGCGGAAGTTGACGCCGAGGTCGACCCATTCGTTCATGCCGGTCTCGAAGGGCAGCTCGATCCCGAGCCCGACCGAGACCGTTCCGGCCTCGCAGGCCCCTTGGTTGGCGGCCTCCATGGCTCCCGGACCTCCGCCGGTAATGACCGCATATCCGGCCTCACCCAGCAGCCTGCCGACGGCGACGGCCTGCTCGTAGCTGGCCGATTCCTTCGGCGTTCGGGCCGAGCCAAAGACGGCAATGGCCGGGCCGAGCTCGGCCAACGTGCCGAAGCCCTCGACGAACTCGCTCTGGATGCGCAACACGCGCCACGGATCGGTATGGGTGAAGTCCTCACCCGCCGGACCGGACTGCAGGAGCTGCTGGTCCGATTGGGCGACCTTGGCCTGGCCGCGGCGCAGGATGACCGCGCCCTTGCGCCGGGCCTGTTCCTGGAGCGCTTCCGTCGTCTGACGTGGGTCTGGAGAGTCTGGCATGGTTTCAGCCTAGCCCCGGAGGCCTATTTCGCGTGGACAGTGAACACTTTTGTAAAGATTCGGTCACCAACCACTCGGCGCTCCATTGTGTCGCCCATTACATCGACTACTGTTCTTTCCATGAGCAATTCATCGCGCACCGGTACCGAGTCGACGGTAGGGGCCCCCGTCGTGCAGTTGGCCAAGGTCAACAAGCACTATGGCGCCCTCCACGTACTGCAGGACATCGACCTGGAGGTCGCCCGCGGCGAGGTGGTGGTCGTCCTGGGGCCCTCGGGTTCCGGCAAGTCCACCCTGTGCCGCGCCATCAACCGGTTGGAGACCATCGATGATGGTTCCATCCACATCGATGGCGAGAAGCTGCCCGAGGAAGGCAAGGCGCTGGCCAAGCTCCGCGCCGACGTCGGCATGGTCTTCCAGTCCTTCAACCTCTTCGCGCACAAGTCGATCCTGGAAAACGTCACGCTGGGGCCCATCAAGGTCAAGGGCGTCAGGAAGGCAGAAGCCGAAAAACTGGCCATGGAACTTCTCGAACGCGTTGGCGTGGCCAACCAGAAGGACAAGCTTCCCGCGCAGCTCTCGGGCGGCCAACAGCAGCGCGTGGCCATCGCCCGGGCCCTGGCGATGCGACCGAAGGTGATGCTCTTTGACGAGCCGACCTCGGCGCTGGACCCGGAGATGATCCAGGAGGTCCTGGACACCATGGTCGGGCTCGCCAAGGAGGGCATGACCATGATCGTGGTGACCCACGAAATGGGCTTCGCCCGCAAGGCGGCCGACCGCGTGGTGTTCATGGCCGACGGCCAGATCGTCGAGCAGGCCACCCCCACGGAGTTCTTCACCAACCCGCAGAGCGACCGGGCGAAGGACTTCCTCGGCAAGCTCATCACGAACAACTAACCACCACACCCGCACCTGGTTCCGGGTCCCACTCCCCCGGAACACAACACAAGGAGAAGCACATGCGCAAGACCGGCTATGCATTCGCAGCCATGGCGGCGGCAGCTGCCCTCACCCTCACCGCCTGTGGCGGCGGCTCGGGCGGCGACAGCGGAGACAAGATCAAGATCGGCATCAAGTTCGACCAGCCGGGCCTTGGGTTCAAGGACGGCAACGACTACAAGGGATTCGACGTCGACGTCGCCAAGTACGTTGCCAACGAGCTGGGTTACCCCGCTGACAAGATCGAATTCGTTTCGGCTCCCTCGGCCAACCGCGAGACCATGCTGCAGAACAAGCAGGTCGACATGATCTTCGCGACCTACTCGATCACCGACGAGCGCAAGAAGGTCGTTGATTTCGCCGGACCGTACTTCGTGGCCGGCCAGGATCTGCTGGTGAAGAAGGACAGCAACATCACCTCGCCGGAAGATCTGAACGGCAAGAACCTCTGCTCGGTCACCGGTTCGACCTCGGCCCGCAAGGTCAAGGACAAGTACGCCTCCAAGGTCAACCTGCAGGAGCTTCCCGGCTACGCCGAATGCGTGACCCAGATGGCCGGTGGCACCATCGATGCCGTCACCACCGACGACATCATCCTCGCCGGCCTGGCCGCACAGCCGGCCTACCAGGGCAAGTTCAAGGTGGTCGGCAAGCCGTTCACCGAGGAGAAGTACGGCGTCGGCATCCCCAAGGGATCCGACAAGTGCGAGGACATCAACAAGGCGATCACCAAGATGATCGATTCAGGCGACTGGAAGAAGGCGCTGGAGTCCAACACGGAGGGCACCGGCTACCAGCCGAACTCGAAGCTGAACCCGCCGAAACCCGAGGCCTGCGCCTAAGTCCCTCGTGTGGAATCGTCCGGCTAGACCAGGCGATGCCACCAGTACCGGGTGGAGTCCGGCCTTCGGGCTCCACCCGGGCCCCCGCCCCACGGTGCCATAGACCCACGGCCACCCAGATAGAGGCAGACAGTGGATAATTACCTTTCAATCTTCACCGAGTACAACATCCCCGGGGCACTCTGGGTCAACGTCGAGTTGACCTTCTTCGCGGCCATTGGCGCGTTGATCCTGGGCACCATCCTCGCCATGTTGCGCATCTCGCCGGTCGCGAGCTTCGCGGCCATCGGGACCTCATATGTCAACATCATCCGCAACACCCCGCTGACCATCATCATCTTGTTCGGCGTTCTGGCCCTCAATGGCCAGCTCGGGCTGAACCTGGGCGGCGGATTCCAGCAGAACTTCTTCCGCCTGGCCATCATGGGACTGGCGATCTACCACGCGGCCTTCGTCTGCGAGGCCATCCGGTCCGGCGTCAACACGGTGCCCCTGGGCCAAGCCGAGGCGGCACGCGCCATTGGGCTGGGGTTCCTGCCGGCGGCCCGCATGGTGATCCTGCCCCAGGCTTTCCGCGGCGCGATCGTGCCTCTGGGCAATGTGTTGATCGCCCTGATCAAGAACTCGACGGTCGCTGCCGTCGGCTCGGTGTCCATTGAGGCGTCTGCCACGATGAGCGCCATGCTCGATGTCCGGGCCGACATCGTCATACCGATCTTCCTGACCTTCGCCGCCGGATTCGTCATCATCGTGATCCCCGTTGGCCTGCTGACGACCTGGCTTTCCAAGAAACTGGCGGTGTCCCGATGAGTGCCTCAATCCTATTCGACACCCCGGGCCCGAAGTCGCGGCGCAACACACTGGTCATCAACATCATCGGTGCTCTCGCCATCGTGGGCATCTTGTGGTGGGTCATCAGTGGCCTCGCGGCCAAGGGGCAGATGGAGGCCTCCCAATGGGATGACTTCCTCCAAGCCGATACCTGGCTGGACTACCTGCTTCCCGGCCTGGCCAACACGCTGAAGGCAGCGGCCATCGCGATCGTCGGTTCGGTCCTGTTCGGCATCATCTTCGGCATCGGACGGCTGTCCACCAACTGGCTGATCAACGGCGTCTGCTCGGTGGTCGTCGAGTTCTTCCGGGCAGTTCCCGTGCTGCTGATGATCGTGTTCTTCAACATCTTCATCTCCCGGACGCTGGAGATCACCAACAACAGCGCCATGTGGGCGGTCGTCGCTGCCCTGGTGTTCTACAACGGATCCGTGGTTGCCGAACTGATCCGCTCCGGCGTGCACAACCTGCCCAAGGGACAGCGCGAGGCCGGCATCGCCATCGGTCTCACCCGCGGCCAGTCGCTGCGCATCGTGGAGATCCCGCAGGCCCTGGTGGCCATGCTCCCGGCCCTGATCGGCCAGTTCGTGGTCATCCTCAAGGACTCCGCGCTGGGCTACATCATCAGCTTCAACGAACTGTTGTTCTTCGGCAGGACGTATTCCTCCCCCAACGGCAACGTGCTGCAGGCGCTGGTGGTGGTCGCCGCGGTGTTCATCATCATCAACTTCACCCTGTCGAAGATCGCCACGATCCTCTCCCGCCGGCTCTCCAGCCGCGGAGTGGGCAAGACGAAGCCCGGGGCAGCCGCCATGGTGGGTGGCCCGGCAGGGCTGGAGGACGTGGAGCCCGGAGGCAAGGCAGCGCCGGACAAGGCCTAGTTGCTCCCGGGACCGCGGTCCCCCAGCATGTTGAAGGCCCTGTGCCCCGGTTTGACCGGGGCACAGGGCCTTCATGCTGCGCCACCGGTTTCCCCGGCAGCCGCTTCAGTGGGATCAGGCAGCCAGCCACCGAAGCAAGGCCGCGTGGCAGTCGCGCAGGGCCTGGGCGTCGACATGCTCGTCGTCCGTGTGCGCCAGCAATGCGTCCCCCGGGCCGAAGTTCACTGCGGGGATCCCCAAGGCGGAGAAGCGGGCCACGTCGGTCCATCCGTACTTCGGCTTCGGCTCGGCACCCACGGCTGCCACGAACGCGGCAGCAGCTGGATGGGTCAAGCCCGGCCGGGCACCGGGAGCGCCGTCGGTGCGTTCGATGTCGTATCCCTCCAGGAGGGCACGCACGTAGGCTTCCGCCTGGTCGACGTCCTTGCTGGGGGCGAACCGGTAGTTGATTTCCACTTCGGCAGCATCCGGGATGACGTTTCCGGCTGTTCCGCCGGTGATCCGCACGGCGTTCAAGGATTCGCGGAAGGCCAGCCCGTCGACGTCGATGGTGGCCGGTTCGTGGGCCTGCAGGCGGGAGAGGACACCGGCGAGGTCGTGGATCGCGTTGTGGCCCATCCAGGCCCGGGCCGAGTGCGCGGCGGTACCCGTGGTGCGCAGCAGGAACCGGGTGGTTCCGTTGCACCCGCCCTCGACGGTTCCGTTGGTCGGTTCCAGCAGGATCGCGAAGTCAGCCTCGAGCAGCTCGGGGGAATGGCGCTTGAGTCGTTCCAACCCGGATTTGGAAGCCTCGACTTCCTCGTGGTCGTAGAAGATGAAGGTGATGTCCCGTGTCGGCTCGGTGAGACCTGCGGCGACCGCCAGCTGGACAGCGACCCCGCCCTTCATGTCGGTGGCTCCCCGCCCATAGAGGACCTCGCCCTCCCAGGAGGACGGGACGGTGCCGCGTGAGCCGGGCGTCGTCGGCAGGGGGACGGTGTCCAAGTGCCCGGCCAGCACCACCCGTTCGGGCCGACCCAACCGGGTGCGGGCCACGATGGTGTCCCCATCCCTGTGGGTTTCCAAGTGGTCCAGTGCGCGCAAATATGCCTCGACGGCGTCGGCGATGGCGCGTTCGTTGCCGGAGACGGACTCGATGTCCATCAATGATTGCGTGAGCAGGACCACGTCGGTCCCCTCGGGCAGTCGGGGGTGGGCGGATGCTGGTGCGGGCGCGGCGCTCTGTTCAGTCACGGATCCAGCCTATCGCCTGCTGGCACGGCTACCATGGGAGGCATGACTTCCACCTCGGCCCAGCCCAGTCCTGCCACAACCGACTCCGCCGCCCCGGTACGCATTGCCTCAGGCTCCGGCCTCGCCACCATCGCCGCCGATGGCACCGTCCTGGATGTCTGGTTCCCGGCGCCGGTGCTGGCTCCCCTGGACGAGGCACCCCAGCTCTCCGGCGAGCTGGCTGCAGCCGCCACAGATGATGCCGAGCGTGGAACCACCCAGCAGGTCGTCGAATTGGAAATCAACCTCGACGTCGCCCCCGCCGACACCTCCGACGTGTGGCTGCGCCTGCACCTGCTCTCGCACCGGCTGGCGGCCCCGAACACGATCAACCTCGAGGGGATCTTCGGTTTCCTGGCCAACGTGGTGTGGACCAACTTCGGGCCCTGCCCGGTGGAGGACTTCGAACGCATCCGCCTGCGTCTGCGCCGCCGCGGCCAGGTCACCGTCTACGGAGTGGACAAGTTCCCCCGCATGGTCGACTACGTGCTGCCGCAGGGCGTGCGGATCGCCGATGCCGGCCGTGTCCGCCTGGGCGCACACCTGGCCGAGGGGACGACGGTCATGCATGAGGGCTTCGTGAATTTCAACGCCGGCACCCTGGGCTCGTCCATGGTCGAGGGCCGTGTGTCCGCTTCCGTCGTGGTGGGCAATGGCTCCGACGTCGGCGGCGGCGCCTCCATCATGGGGACCCTGTCCGGAGGCGGCAAGGAAAAGATCGTCATCGGCGAACGCGTGCTCCTCGGCGCCAATTCAGGCGTCGGCATCTCCATCGGCGACGACAGCGTCGTTGAGGCCGGCCTCTACGTCACCGCGGGTACCCGGGTGCAGGTCGAGGGCCAGAGCGTGAAGGCCCTGGAGCTCTCGGGTGTGCCGAACCTGCTCTTCCGCCGCAATTCGACCACCGGAGCGGTGGAGGCCCTGGCACGTGAAGGGCAAACCGTGGAACTGAATTCTGCGTTGCATGCCAACTGACCTGCGGGACAGCGTCTTCTCGCTCTCCACCCACTCCACCGGTGAACACGCACCGGCCGGACCGCTGCACCGGCGCCATCGCGGGCTGCGCGCCTTCATGGCCATCGTGCTCGGTGCCGGGGTCGTCTCCGGCGGGGTCTACGCGGCCTCCCATTTCCTGAACCAGGAGCAGACGCTGGTCCGTGAACGTTGCACCGCAGTCGTGGGACCGGACCAGCACCAGCTCGATCCCGATCAGGCCGCCAATGCCGCACTGATCGCCGCCGTGGCCGTACGGCGGGGCATGCCGGCGCGGGCGGCGACGATCGGCATCTCCACAGCAGTCCAGGAATCCAAGCTGCGCAACATCGATTACGGAGACCAGGCGGGACCGGATTCGCGCGGGCTCTTCCAGCAGCGTCCCTCGCAAGGGTGGGGCACGCAGGCGCAGATCATGGATCCGCTGTACGCGGCGAACCGGTTCTACCAGGAACTCGAGAGTTTCGACTACCGCTCGATGCCGATCACCGAAGCGGCACAAAAGGTCCAGCGCAGCGCCTTCCCGGAGGCCTACGCCGACCACGAGCCCGAGGGCCGCGCCTACGCCTCCGCACTGACCGGCTACTCCCCCGCAGCATTGAACTGCATCCTGCGACGCCCCACAGCCGCCGGGGATCCCGCCGAAACCGCGAACCAGCTCACCGCCGCCTACGGCACCTTGCCGGTGACGACGGGCACCCACAGCCTGACCGTCAATGCCACGGGCCAGCGCGGCTGGTCCGTCGCCCAGTGGGCCGTGGCGAACGCCTCGGCACGGCAGATCGTCTCCGTGAGCTACTCCGGGTTGTTGTGGAACCGTGCGGAACACCAATGGGTTCCCGCCTCCACGAAGTCCTCGCGGGTGGTCATCACCTTCGCCGACTCCGCCCAGTAACGCCCGGCAGCCGAGCCCGCCGGGCATCAGAGCAGGAAGCGGATCACCGGTTCCAGGAAGCTGCGGTAGAGCTCGGCATCGCGGGGAAGGTCCTGGCTGAGGATCACCGTATCGGGGTCCACGAACCAGGCACGCTGCTGGGACAGTGGCAGCTCCACCAGCTTCAGGTGCATCGAGTGCGGGGCCCGGTCCAGTTCCAGGGCGCGCTCCGTGATCATCTCCTCCAGCAGCCTTCGACGACCCGAGGCATGGTGGTCCGAGCTCACCTGGGTGTATTCGGCCTGGCGTTCACGGCTCCAGCTCAGGGCCGCGCCGTAGTGGGCGCGCAGGATGCGTTGCAGCGTCGGCGAGTCGTCGAAGTAGGGGAACTCCGGCGGGGAGAACGTGTCCTGCACGGTGGGGTCCGCGCGCACGATGCGGTGCCACCAGTCCTGCCATTCCTGCCGCAACTCGGCGGTCCGATAGCCCGAGACCTCCGCTGCGGCACGGGGTTTGACCGGTGGGGCCAACGGGGAGATCTCCGGGGCCCCGGAATGCTCGATGCCGGCCAGATCGCGCACATACAGTGCGAGCAGCATCTGCCCGTGGCTGTGCGCCGAAACCTGCCACCCCTCGCCACGGAATTCGTACATGTGGTCGTCCTTTGTCCGGTAACCCCTTTCAGAATAGGCCCGTCAGCCGGTTCCCGGTAGCATCCCACCAAAACGGCGACCGCCACCCCGCAGGGTGGCAGCCGCCGTCGTGCACTGTGAACGCCTCGGGTCAGAGCCCCGGGTAGGTGCGCTCGGGCTCGCCCACGTAGAGCTGGCGCGGGCGCCCGATCTTCAGGGCGGGGTCCTGGGCCATTTCGCGCCACTGGGCAATCCAGCCCGGCAGGCGGCCGATGGCGAACAGGACGGTGAACATCTTCTCCGGGAAGCCCATGGCCTTGTAGATCAGGCCGGTGTAGAAGTCCACGTTCGGGTAGAGCTTGCGCTCGATGAAGTAGTCGTCGGCGAGGGCCCGCTCCTCCAACCGCATGGCGATGTCCAGCAGCTCGTCATTGCCGCCGAGCTTGGCGAGGATGTCGTGGGCGGTGGCCTTGATGATCTTCGCGCGCGGGTCGTAGTTCTTGTAGACCCGGTGCCCGAAGCCCATGAGGCGGACGCCGTCTTCCTTGTTCTTGACCTTCTCCATGAAGTCCTCGGGCTTGATGCCGTCGGCCTGGATGCCGCGCAGCATCTTCAGCACTGCCTCATTGGCGCCGCCGTGGGCGGGGCCGAAGAGGGCGCTGATGCCCGCGGAGATGGAGGCAAACATGTTGGCGTTCGACGAGCCGACCAGGCGGACCGTGGAGGTCGAGCAGTTCTGCTCGTGGTCGGCGTGCAGGATCAGCAGCTGGTCCAGGGCCTTGACCAGGTCCGGATCCAGATCGTACGGCTCGGCGGCGATGCCGAAGTTCAGCCGCATGAAGTTCTCGACCAGGTTCATCGAGTTGTCCGGGTAGAGCAGCGCCTGGCCGACCGACTTCTTGTGGGCGTAGGCGGCGATGACCGGGACCTTGGCCAGCAGGCGGATGGTGGAGAGCTCGACCTGTTCGTCGTCGAAGGGGTCCAGCGAATCCTGGTACCAGGTCGACAGGGCCGACACCGCGGAGGAGAGCACCGGCATGGGGTGCGCCTCGCGGGGGAACCCGCCGAAGAAGCCCTTGAGCTCCTCGTGCAGCAGGGTGTGGCGGCGGATCTTCTGGTCGAATTCCTCCAGCTCGGTGGCCGAGGGGAGGTTTCCGTAGATCAGCAGGTACGAGGTTTCGAGGAAGCTGGACTTCTGGGCCAGCTGCTCGATCGGGTAGCCGCGGTAGCGCAAGATGCCGGCGTCGCCGTCGATGTAGGTGATGGCCGACTTGGTGGCCGCCGTGTTCATGAAACCGGGGTCGTAGGTGACGTTGCCGGTGCCCTTGAGCAGCGAGGCGACGTCGAAGCCGTTATTGCCCTCGGAAGCTGACACGACCGGAAGCTCCAGCTCGTTTCCCGCGTAGGCCAGGCGGGCGGAATTGTTATCCGTCATGGTTTCTCCTTTACCGGAGTACATAGTTATACAGACAAGCAGTAATCAGGGCCAACGCTACCGCCACGTGGCCCCGCTCCGCTAATTGGCACGACGTCAGGTGGCCCGCGCGGCGCCGGTCAAACGGTCGGCGGCCGCGGCGATCCGTTCGTCGGTCGCGGTCAGCGCAACGCGCACGTAGCCGTTGCCTGCTTCCCCGTAGAACGTCCCCGGTCCGGCGACGATCCCCCGGTCGGCGAGCCGTCCGATCGTGGTCCAGGTGTCCTCGTCGGCGCTCGCCCACAGGTACAGTCCGGCCTCTGAGTGGTCGATCCGCAGCCCGAAGGCCTCCAGCGCGGGGACCAGCAGCGCCCGGCGCGCCCGGTAGCGGTCCTTCTGTTCGGCCACGTGCGCGTCGTCGCCCAGGGCGACCCGCATGGCCTCCTGGACCGGGTAGGGCACGATCATCCCGGCGTGCTTGCGCGAATTGACCAGGTGGGGCATCAGGTCCGGGGCACCGGCGACGAAGGCCGCCCGGTAGCCGGCCAGGTTGGATTGCTTGGACAGCGAATAGACCGAGAGCAGCCCGGTGTGGTCCCCGCCGCAGACCCGGTCATCGAGGATGCCGGGGATCTGGACGCCGTCCCATGCGCCCCAGCCCAGTTCCGCGTAGCACTCGTCGGAGGCGACGACGGCGCCGAGGGAGCGGGCATCTGCGACCAGTGCTGCCAGCGAGTCGACGTCACGCACGATCCCCGTGGGGTTGCCCGGGGAGTTCACCCAGATGAGCTTCACGCGCTCGCGCACCGCGGGGTCCAGGGTGTCCAGGTCGTCGGCTGCCACCGCGGTGGCGCCGGCGAGCTGCGCGCCGATGTCGTAGGTGGGGTAGGCCACCTGCGGGCGGACGACGACGTCGCCGGCGCCCAGGCCCAGCAGCAGGGGCAGCCAGGCGACCATTTCCTTGGAGCCGACGGTGGGCATGACATGCGCCGGGTCCAGCCCGGTGGTGTTCCGCCGTCGTGCATACCAGTCGGCAATGGCCTGGCGCAGTGCCGGGGTGCCGTGCGTGGTCGGGTAGCCGGGGGCGTCGGACGCGGCGGCCAGTGCGCCGCGGATCAGCTCAGGCGTCGGGTCCACGGGGGTGCCGATGGACAGGTTCACCACGCCGTCCGGGTGCTGGGCAGCACGCTGCTGGTACGGGGCCAGGGCGTCCCACGGATAGTCGGGAAGGATCAGCATGCGCTCGGCCGCGGCTCAGGCACCGGCCTGCGGCGGCAGGACGGAGATGATCGGGTGGTCGGTGTGCGTGTTGCCGATCTTCGCGGCGCCACCCGGGGAGCCCAGCTCGTCGAAGAACTCGACGTTGGCCTTGTAGTACTCGGCCCACTCCTCCGGGGTGTCGTCCTCGTAGTAGATCGCCTCCACCGGGCACACCGGTTCGCAGGCGCCGCAGTCCACGCATTCATCCGGGTGGATGTAGAGGGAGCGTTCACCCTCGTAGATGCAGTCGACGGGGCATTCCTCAACGCAGGCTTTGTCCTTCACGTCTACGCACGGCTGCGCGATGATGTACGTCACGGTACCCGGGGCCTTCCTTTGCTGTTCGCCTCAAATCCTCGCGGCACCCAACGGCGCCGCCTGCTTCCAGCTTAGTCCCGCTGCGCCCCGGGACCGAAGCCACCGGCCCGTGTGGCTGGTTACGATGGGGTCATGTCAGCCGACTTCTTCGCCAGCGTGGACCCCGGGGAGCGCCTCGTGGTCCGCTTCCGGCTCCCCGGCATGGCCCCCACCGGGCACGACGCCGGTGCTGCCGCGGCGGTGCGCGGCCCGCACCTCAGCGACGTCATCGGCACCTTCGTCTCGCTGGATGACGGGGTGCTCACCCTGCAGACGCGGACGGGGCCCGCCACCGTCGCGGTCGGGGATGTCACACACGCCAAGCGCGTGCCCCCGGCCCCGCAGCGGAGGGGACCCCGACAGCGCTAGGCGGCGCCGCCGTCGTGCTCCTGCTCATGCGGCAGCGAGCGCATCCTGGAGAGCGGCGAGAGCAGCAAGGGGGCCACACCGGCCAGACTGCCGGCGACGCCGATCCACAAGGCGGCGTCGATGCCCAGCGCCGTGCCGAGGAAACCGGCCAGCAGCGAGGCCACCGGCATGACACCCCAGACGATGAAGCGGATCGAGGCGTTCATGCGTCCGAGCAGGCGCGGCGGGCAGATCTTCTGGCGCATGCTGACCTGGATGATGTTGTAGAGCAGCACCCCGATGGTCATGACGAACATCGAGGCGGCCAGCACCGCGAACGAGGGCGTCAGCCCCCCGGCCAGGATGGACAGCGGGAATCCGGCCATGCCGCCGGCCGTCAGCAGGGTCCCCGCCACGAGGGAGGGCCCCTCCCCCAGCTGGGAAGCCACCCACGGCGTCAGCGATGCTGCAATGAGGCCGCCGATGGCGCCGGCGGAGTAGATGAAGCCCAGTTCCACCGTGTTCAGGCTCAGCGTCCGCAGGGCCAGGATGGGCAGCAGCGTGAAGATGATGGTGCTGAAGAAGTTGATGATGCCGGTGGTCGCGGCGATCGGGCCGATGAGCGGATGCCTGACCACGTACGCCAGGCCCTCGCGGATCTCCTCGACCAGCCCCACCCCGGGGCGGCGCTCCGCCGGGCGTTCCTCGTCCCGGACGCGGGTCAGGCACAGTGCCGAGACGAGGTAGCCGATGGCCTGGCCGATGAACAGGACCGGGGCGGCCACCAGGACCAGCAGTCCGCCACCGGCCGCGGGGCCGGCCAGACGGGAGATCTGCCCGGTGGTCTCCAGTTTGGCGTTGGCCTCGGAAATCTGCTCACGGTGGACCAGCGAGGGGATGTAGGACTGGTAGGAGACATCGAAGAAGACGTTGGCGATGCCCACGATGGCCGCGATGATCCACAGGTGCCAGACCTGCAACAGGTCCTGGTACCACAGCAGCGGGATGGCCAGCATGGCTGCCATGCGGACCAGGTCGGCGCGGATCATGATGCGGCGTTTGAAGAAGCGGTCCACCCAGGCACCCACCGGCAACCCGACGACCAGGAACGCGATGGTGTTGGCGGCGTTCAGGACGCCGACCTCCCATTCGGTGGCCTGGAGCAGCGACACGGCGAGGACCGGCATGGCGACGGCGCCGAGCTGCGCGCCGAATTGGCTGAGCGTCTGGCCGAGCCAGAAGACCAGGAAGTTCCCGCTCCGGCGCAACGGTCCGGAAGGCGGTGGAGGAAGTACTTGGTGCGACGGCAAGGTCTCCCCAGCGACCTGTTGCGTACCGTCTGGAGCCGATTGAGACTGTGGCCCAGAAGAGGTCATAAAACCCTGCTATGTGATTTGATGAAGTCAATCAGTAACGAAATTTATCGTATGCTGAACATATGGCATCAGATGACGAGCTGCAAGCACGTGCGCGGGCGCTGAGTTCGCCCATCCGTCTCCGGATCATGCGCTTATGCCTCCACAAAGCGCGGACCAACAAGGAAATTGCGGACCTTCTGGACATCAATCCAGCTACGTCGTTGCATCATGTCCGCACGCTCCTGGGCACCGGATTCCTGGAGGCGGAGGAGCCTCGGCGGGGCAAACGAGGGGCCAAGGAAGTGCCGTATCGCAGCACGCGCATGTCCTGGGGCACCAAGCTGCCCGATGCGGCGCCGGTGCTGCTGGAGACGTTCCTGCAGGAAATCAACGGCCTGGCACCGGACGAGATCCAGGTGATGCGGGTGGGGCTGAAGCTCACGGAGAGCGACCAGCGCGAGTTGCTCTCGCGCATCAAGGACGTCATCTCCGATTACGCACTCCGCCCCTCGGACGACGACGGCGTGGCGACATCTCTGTTCGTCGCCCACCATCTGGACCAGTCGGCCAACTAGCACTCCTCCGGCGCCCGGTGCCCGACCGGGACCGGTCCTGCGGAGGATCCGGGTCAGGCCTTGCGGGCGCTGGACCTCAGGCCGCCGGCGGTGACGATCAGGGCGACGATGGTGGACACGGCGATGCCGTAGGTCCACAACGTCCCCGCCAGGGCGGGGCCGGGCAGCGTCTCGCGGTTCGACCAGCCGATCAGCAGGTGGTTGTGGACATCGAGCCCCGTCCAGGCAACCAGCACGTAGGTGAGCACACCGCACAGCGCTGCCGCCCAGACGCGCTCGGAATAGAGTCCGGCGACCACTGCCAGGGAAGCCGCCATCACCAGGGCCAGGACGGCTCCCCAGGGAAGCGGGGTCTGCCCCACGTACAGGATCTGCGCCTGCATGATCGTCCCGAAGACAGCGGCCAGCACCCCCGTCACGATCGCGACGAGGGTGCCGAGGAGCAGCCGGGTGGCCCGGCTGCCGGTGGTGCTAGGCGCGGGCACGGGAGCGGGCGGCCTTACCACGCTCACTGGCGTTGAGGATGAGCTTGCGGATGCGGATCGCTTCCGGGGTCACCTCGACGCATTCGTCCTCGCGGGCGAATTCGAGCGATTCCTCCAAGGTGAGCTGACGCGGCGGGGTGAGGTTCTCGAAGGAGTCCGAGGAAGCCGCACGCATGTTGGTGAGCTTCTTTTCCTTCGTGATGTTCACGTCCATGTCATCGGCGCGCGAGTTCTCGCCGACGATCATGCCCTCGTAGACCTCGGAGGTCGGCTGGACGAAGAAGCTGCCGCGTTCCTGCAGGTTGATCATCGCGAACGGGGTCACCACACCGGAGCGGTCGGCAATCATCGAGCCGTTGGTGCGGTACTCGATGGGGCCGGCCCAGGGCTCGTAGCCGTCGGCGATGGAGGCGGCGATGCCGGCACCGCGCGTGTCCGTGAGGAAACGGGTGCGGAAGCCGATCAGGCCGCGGGCCGGAACGGTGAATTCCATGCGGACCCAGCCGGTGCCGTGGTTGGCCATGTTGACCATGCGCCCCTTGCGGGCGGCGAGCAGCTGGGTGACGTTGCCGAGGTATTCCTCGGGGACGTCGATGGTCATCAGTTCCATCGGCTCGTGGATCTTGCCGTCGATGGTGCGGGTCACGACCTGTGGCTTGCCGACGGTCAGTTCGAAGCCCTCGCGGCGCATCTGCTCCACGAGGATCGCCAGTGCCAGTTCGCCACGGCCCTGGACTTCCCAGGCGTCGGGACGCTCGGTCGGAAGGACCTTGAGCGAGACGTTGCCGACGAGCTCCTTGTCCAAACGGTCCTTGACCTGGCGGGCGGTGACCTTGGCTCCCTTGACCTTGCCGGCCAGCGGGGAGGTGTTGATGCCGATGGTCATGGAGATCGCCGGGTCGTCCACGGTGATCAGCGGCAGCGGCTTCGGGTTCTCCAGATCGGTGAGCGTCTCGCCGATCATGATGTCCTCGATGCCGGCGACGGCGACGATCTCGCCCGGGCCGGCCTCTTCGGCGGGCACGCGGCTGAGGCCCTTGGTGGCCAGCAGTTCGGTGATCTTCACGGTCTTCAGCTCGCCGTCCTGGCGCGCCCAGGCGACCTGCTGGCCCTTGCGCAGGGTTCCGTTGACGATGCGCAGCAGGGCCAGGCGGCCCAGGAACGGCGAGGCGTCAAGGTTGGTGACATGGGCCTGCAGGACCTCGTTGGGGGTGTAGGCAGGAGCGGGGACGTGAGTCATGATGGTGGCGAACAGCGGCTCGAGGTCCTCGCTGTCCGGGAGCTCCCCGTCGCCGGGCTGGTTCATCGAGGCGCGGCCTGCCTTGCCGGACGCGTAGACGACCGGCACGTTGAGCACCGAATCCAGGTCAAGGTCCGGCACCTCGTCGGCAAGGTCGGAGGCCAGGCCCAGCAGCAGGTCCATCGAGTCGGACACGACGCCGTCGATGCGGGCGTCGGGGCGGTCGGTCTTGTTGACCACGAGGATGACCGGCAGCTTGGCCGTCAGGGCCTTACGCAGCACGAAGCGGGTCTGGGGCAGCGGGCCCTCGGACGCATCGACCAGGAGCACGACACCGTCGACCATGGACAGGCCGCGCTCGACCTCGCCACCGAAGTCGGCGTGACCGGGGGTGTCGATGACGTTGATGGTGACATCGTGGCCGTTGGCCGCGGGGCCCGAGTAGAACACCGTGGTGTTCTTGGCCAGGATGGTGATGCCCTTTTCGCGTTCGAGTTCGCCGGAGTCCATGACGCGCTCTTCGGTGTCGCCGTGCGCCGAGAATGCGCCGGTCTGCGACAGCATGGCATCGACCAACGTGGTCTTTCCGTGGTCGACGTGGGCGACGATGGCGACGTTGCGAAGATCTTTGCGCGTTGCGCTAGTGGTTTCCGGGGAAAGATCTGACATGCGTTAAGGCTCGCTTCAAGTTGTGTTTTTTGGGGTCGGTGACGTGGGGCCACGGCTGACCCAAGAGTCCAGTCTAGACCGTGATGAAAAATTGACCCAAACCACATGGCGCGCTGGGCCCCAACGGAGGACGATCGGGCCAAGATGTCCTGCTAATCCCGGGCAGTACCGGCCCAGTAAAAGGAGGGCGAAATCACATGATGACGGGCGGCTGGCACGGCGGGTCGTGCCTCGTGGGCGCCGTCACCCTGCTCGTGGCGGTGCTGCTGGTCCCCTCCGCGGTTGACCCGGCGTCGACGTCCGGGGGCTCCCCATCGGCCGCCCACGGCCCCGCCGGGTCCTGGGCGGCGGCCGGAGCGGGAGGAAGTCGACCAGCCGCGGTGCAGCAGGTGGTCGTGGATGCGGACACCGGCCGGCACGAACTCGTGGTCCCCCACCCCGCGTCCCTTGCAGTGCTCATCGGCGACTCGCAGGCAGACGGTGCTGCCGGTGTCCCCGGCAACCGGACGTGGCCGCAGATGGCCTTGCACGCCGCCGGCTACACGGTGGCGTTTCGCGGACGGGCCGGCACCGGCTATGCCACCGGCAATGGCCGCGACCTCGACTACGTGAGCGCATTGCGCCAGCAACGGTGGCTGCTCCCCCACGGCGATGTGGGCCTGGTGGTCATCGAGGGCGGCGGCAACGATGCCCGCACCGGTGTCGCGGACGCCACGATCGCCTCCGCCCAGGCTGCGCTCATTGCCGAGCTGCGGCGCAGCTATCCGCGTTCGCCCCTGGTGGTCATTGGCACGCTCGCGCGTTCGTCCGCCGACGGTGGCGGCAGGCGGCACCAGGTCGATGATCTGGTGGGCCGATCCGCCCGGGAGCCAGGGGTTGCCTCCATCCGCGTGGGTGACTGGTTGACGACGCATGACCTGGCGGCGCATCTGGCCGACCAGGTCCATCTCGACGCCGAAGGGCACCGGATGGCGGCCGGAGTGCTCCTGCAGGCACTGGAGGATGCCGGGTTCGTCCGCCGGGCCGGGACGGGATCGCCCTGAGCCGACGTAGTCGTCGGCCCCTTCACGCAGCAGGCGCCGCTCCCCTCCCCCCGGGGTGCGGCGCCCACATCCTGTCCGGCCCCACGGGCCGGTGGTCTTCTAGGAGGCTTCGCTGTCCGCGAGTAGCCGAGCCCGCAGTTCACGACGCTCGCGCTGGGCATCGGGGTCGGGAACCGGCACCGCTGCCATGAGGCGCTGGGTGTACAGGTCCTTCGGACGCCGCAGGATGTCGTCGCGGCTGCCTTGTTCGACGATCGCACCGTGGCGCATCACCACGATGTGGTCCGACAGGACGTCGATGACGCCCAGGTCGTGGGTGACGAACAGGCAGGCGAACCCCATTTCGGCCTGCAGGGACTGGAAGAGGTCCAGGACCTTCGCCTGCACCGAGACGTCCAGCGCGGAGGTCGGCTCGTCGGCAACCATGAGCTGGGGCTCCAGCGACAGTGCCCGGGCGATGCCGACGCGCTGCTTTTGCCCACCGGAGAGCTCATGCGGGTAGCGGTTGCGGTAGTTGCGCGGCAGTTCGACCTGGTCCAACAGGGTTTCGATCCGCTTCTGCAGCGCTGCCCCCTTGGCGACCTTTGCCAGGAACATCGGTTCCCCGATGGACTCACCAATCGGCAGGCGCGGGTTCAGCGAGCTCGACGGGTCCTGGAAGACCATCCCGATCTGGCGGCGCACCTCAAAGAGTTCCTTGGACGTCGGCTTGAGCCCGAAGAGCTCGGTCCCATTGACCTTGAGGGATCCCTCGGCCACCGGCAGCAGACCGACGGCGGCCCGGCCGATGGTGGTCTTTCCGGAGCCCGACTCGCCCACCAGGCCAACAACCTGGCCCTGGTGCACGGTGAGGTTGGCGCCTTCGACGGCACGGAAGGCCGGCACCCGCCCCTGCTTGGGGTACTCGATGGCCACGTCCTTGAGTTCGAGCACCACCCGGCGTTCGTCGGGGACCGCGGCGCGCGCCCGGGCCACCTCCGCTTCAACCAGGAGTTCGCGTTCGCGGATCTCCAGCGTCTCGTGGTCCACCGAGTCCAGTTCGGTCCCGGTCGCCGCCGCGACCGCAGCAGAGATGTCGACGTTCGACGACGAGTCGGCACCGGTGCCCAGCTTCGGGACGGCGGCCAGCAACGCCCGCGTGTACGGGTGCTGGGGGGCATTGAAGATCTCGTGGGCCGTGCCGTGTTCGACGATGCGGCCCTGCCGCATGACCGCGATGCGGTCGGAGAGGTCGGCGACGACCCCCATGTCGTGGGTGATGAGCACGATGGCCGAGTTGAGCTTGTTGCGCAGGTTGCGCATCAGGTCGAGGATCTCCGCTTGGACGGTCACGTCCAGTGCCGTGGTCGGTTCGTCGGCGATGAGCAATTTGGGATCACAGGACAGCGACTGGGCGATCATGGCACGCTGGCGTTGCCCGCCGGAGAGCTGGTGAGGGTAGGACCTGAACGCCTTGGCCGGGTCAGGGAGCTCGACGAGTTCCAGCATTTCCAGGGCGCGCTTCTCCGCCTGCGCCGGGGAAATCGGGTTATGCAGCCGCAGTGTCTCGATGATCTGGAAGCCGACGGTGTACACCGGATTCAACGCCGTCATGGGCTCCTGGAAGATGACAGCGACGTCGTTGCCGCGGACTTGGCGCAGTTTCGAGCCGGTGAGCCCCAGGAGGGACTGCCCATTGAGCTTGACCTCACCGCGCACCCGGCTGTTCGAGGGCAGCAGGCCCAGCAGGGCCATGGAGCTGGCGGATTTACCGGACCCCGATTCCCCGACGATGGCCAGCACCTCGCCGGCGTTCACGTGGTAGTTCAGGTCGATGGCGGCGGGCACCCATTCCTTGTCCACGCCGAAATCGACGGAGAGGTTCCGTACTTCCAGCACCGGCTGGTTGCCCGCCTGCGTGGCATTCGTTTCGGGGAGGTTCTTCTTGCTCATCTGGTTCTCATTTCCTTCCGGCGGTGTGCTCGGCGCCGAATCTGCCGTGGGTACGTGTGGCGGCGATTACATGGCTGCCGATAATCCTGAAACTATGGGGGCTATGACTTCTTCTGCGCCGAGAACCGGCGACTTCACCTTCAGGCCCCGCGGGCCCCGGGTCCTGGCCATGGCCCTCATGGTCCTGGCCGCAGGCGGCGCCATCGCGATCCTGGTGACCAGTAGCCTGCATTCCTGGCCGGCATGCCTGCCGATGATCCTGGTCGGATATGCCGCGTGGTTGATGTTCTGGCTTCCGCGCGTCGTCGTTCACGATGCGGGCGTGACCCTGGTCAATCCGCTGCAGACAGTGATCATCTCCTGGTCGACGATCATCATGGTCGACACGAAGTACGCCATGACGTTGGTGACTCCGAAACACCGCTACGCTGCGTGGGCCGCGCCAGCGCCCGGGGTGATCTCCGCGTTGCGTGATGCCCGCAGCTCGGCGAAGTCCGAGCGGAGGGATGGAACCGGCGCCCGCTATAAAAGCGTTCGTCCCGGCGACCAGGGCACCAGCGATTCGGGCGCGGTGGCCGCGGTCGTGCGTCGACGACTCGACCAGATGGCCGAGGCCGGGGTCCTGGACATCGAGGCAACGGAGAACACCCGGGCCGCTCGAAGCATTCACTGGTTCCATATCGCTGTCCTCCTGGTCCTGGTTGTCCTGAGCCTGACGATTCCTGCCACGTTGATCTGACCGGGTGCCGGGGCCGTGGAGCCCCGGCCCCCTCGCGTCAGGCCCGGTGGCTGGGGCCATCTTCCGGATCGCCCGGCCCCGAATCCGGATTCGCCGCCCCGGGATCGGTCTGCTCCGCGATGGCAGCTGCGGAGACCGAATCCTTCACTGCAGAACCATGGACACCCCGGTCCTTGGCCTTCTTGGAATTGAACTTCTTCTGGCGCGGGTCGAAGGCGTCGCGTAGTCCGTCGCCGATGAAGTTGATGGAAAGGCAGATGGCGACGATGAACAGGCCGGGGAACCAGAACAGCCACGGCCGGGTGTTGAAGGCCTCCTGGTTGTTGGAGATCAGTGAGCCCAGGGACACGTCCGGAGCCTTCACGCCGAGCCCCAGGAAGGAGAGCGCGGTTTCCAACAGGATGGCAGAGGCCATCAGGAGAGTGACGTTGACGATGATGACGCCGACGGCATTGGGCAGGATGTGCTTGAACATGATGCGGGTGTTCGAGGCACCGGCGATATGGGCCGCGTCAACGAACTCACGCTCACGCAGGCTGAGGAACTCGCCGCGCACCAGACGCGATAGCCCGGTCCAAATGATCAAACCGATGAACACACCCAGGGCGATAGTTGCCATGTTGCCGCTCACGTGGGTTCCGGCGATACGGCCGAGGACGGCGGCAAGGATCAGCAGCGGAATGATGATGATGATGTCCACGATGCGCATCAGGACAGCTTCGATCCAGCCACGGAAGTAGCCCGAGAGGGCTCCGACGACGACTCCGATGAACCCGCCGACGACACCGATGACGAACATGATCATGATCGACTGCTGGGTACCGCGCATTGTCATGGCGAAGTAGTCGCGACCGATCCGGTCTTGCCCGAACGGGTGGTCTCCCCAATTGAACAGGTTCATGAACGTGGGGCGGCCACCATTGACCTGCGTGCTGAAATCCTCGTAGTTGTAATGCCACCAGCCGGGCACGCCCAGGAAGCCAATGGAGGTGAAGGCCATCACGGCGATCAGGACGAAAACCACAATCGAGACGACGGCGGGGGTGTTGCCGATGAAGCGCTTGCGGACGATGGCACTCTGGGAGAGCCCCTTGACCTCGTCGGGGACAGCTGCCGCCTCGAGGTCCTCGGGGAGCTGCCCGGAGGGCGTGACTGGAGTGGGCGTGGTCATGCTTTAACCCTTACGCGTGGATCGAGTACGGAATAGGCCAGGTCGGCGACGAGGTTGAAGACCAGGGCCAGCAGGCCGGTGATCAGGAAGACGCCCATGACGGGGTTGGGGTCGGGAATCGGCAGCAGCGACGCGACGAAAAGGTTGCCCATGCCGGTGAAGGCGAAGACCCGTTCCGTGATCACGGCTCCACCGATGAGGCCGCCGATGTCGAAGGCGACCAGGGTGGCCAGCGGGATCAGTGCATTGCGGAACGCATGGCGCATCACCACGGTTCGTTCCGGCAGGCCCTTGGCCCGGGCGGTGCGGATGTAGTCCATCTGCATGATCTCCAGCATCGAGGCCCGCGAGTAGCGCGAGTAGCTGGCCAGTGAAACCAGGAGCAGCGCCACCGTCGGCAACAGCAGGTGGGTGAAGTTGTCCAGGTTGTGGATCCACCAGTTGCCTTCGAGGTTCGGTGTCGATGAGCCGATCGTGGCGATCGGGCGACCACGAATACGTCCATTGCTGAAGTAGTTCGGCCACTCCACCATGAACCGGTCCAGCATGACGAGCCCGGCGACGAAGAAGGCAGTGAGTGACGCTGCACGCATGGACTGGCCCCGATCGAAGCCACCCATGAAGTAGCCCACAGCGCAGCCCACCAGGATCGTCACCACGGCCAGACCGAGGATTCCCCAGCCGGAGATGTTCGAGAACAGCGGGTTCAGGACGTAGTAGGCGATGAGGCCGACGGGGACCATGATCAGTGACGAGTAGAGTGCCTTGCGGTTTTTGATGCCTGCCGTCAGCTGCGTGACGAGGTAGGCGACCCCGAGTCCGAAGACCAGGATCAGGATCGGTCCGAGGCCTGGTGCGCTGAACCATCCGGTGGCCGAGAGCGCCACCATCAGCCCTGCGGTGACTGCGGCGCCGATGACAAAGCCGATGATGCGCCGCACCACGGTCCCGCTCATGAACAGGACGACGACGATGCCCATGCAGATCGCGGTGATGATCACGCTGGTCGGGCTGAAGACGGGATCCCTGAGGAAGTCGTTGAATCCGATCGCGCCGAATTCCTTGAGCAGGACGGCAATCCAGAAGATCGGCAGCGAGAAGAACAGGAAGGCCATGAACGTGACCGAGTAGTCCAGGGTGCTGTACTGGCGCAGGGCGGTGATGATGCCCAGGGCGATGCCGATGACGATCGCCAAAATCGTGGCGGCGGTGATCAACAGGATCGTCTGCCCCATGGCACGGCCCAGGGCGCTGGCCACGGGTTCGCCGTTGATGGCAGAACCCAGGTCGCATTTGCCCACGAACGGCACCACGCATTGGGCGGCACCCCCGAGCCACTTGAAGTAGCGCAGGGGCGCAGGGGTACCGAGGTCCAGCAGCGCAACCCGTTGCTGGATCAGCTGGTCTTTGTTCGGCGCATTGCTCTGGCGGAGGTCCTCGAGCGGGTCGCCAGCTGCAGCCGTGAGCTGGTAGACGACGAACGAGGCGCCCAGCAGGATGAGGACGGCGGTGACGAGTCGCCGGATGATGTAGGTCACCATGAAATTTAGCCTCTTGGTAGAAGATCCCGGGGATCACCCGGTAGTACTTTCGCTGAAGTGTAGTTCACCTCACAGCACCCGGGAAGCAGGGAAATCCCAATCACTTCTCGCGGCCCCGTCAAGGAACTACGCGGAACGGGCAGGACCCGAACCAATCGGTGGAAGCCCTTCCACCACAACTTTCGCTGGCGCAATGAGGCGCCGGGACCGCGGAGCTTTGGTCCCGGCGCCTCACAGGCACTTTCGTCCGGTTACCTGGACGGTGCTACTTCTTCAGGTTCCAATCCCAGAAGTTCCACCAGACTCCGGTCTGGTTGGACATGTACTTCACGCCCTCCACATCGGAGGAGTAGGCGTCCACGCCCACCGACTGGAACAGCGGCAGACCATAGTCCGAATCCCAGATCATCTTGTCGATCTTGACCTGCAGTTCGACCTGCTTGGCCTTATCCGTGGTGACGATGAGCTCGTCCATCAGGGAATCGGCTTCCTTGCTCGAGAACTTGTTGAAGTTCGACGAGGAACCGGTGCCGAAGATCTGCGGGACACCCGTCACGCCGACACCCGAAGAGACCCAGCCGAAGATCGTGGCGTCGTAGGTACCGGTGCCGAGCGCACCGCCCCACTCGGAGGCACCCAGGCCGCCGTCGACAACCTTGAACCCGGCCTGCTTGGCCGATGCCGCGATCAGCGAGTAGGCGTCCGAACGGTTCGGGTTGTCCTTGTTGTACATCAGACGGACCGTCGGGGTCTTGCCGTTGAGCAGCTTCTTGGCGCCCGCGATATCGGCCTTCTGGTAATTCGCCGAACCGTTGTCCTTCGCCGCCTCCTTGTAGCCATCATTGGCAGGGACGAAGAGCTGGGAATCCAACGGCTTGGCGTCGGGGTTGAGCTTCTTGATGATCGTGTCCACGATCTGCTCGCGAGGTACCACCTTCATGAACGCCTCGCGGACATCCTTGTCCTTGAAGACACCCGAGTAGTTCAGGTCGAGGTGGTCATAGGCCAGCTGATCACCCTTCTCCACCACGACCTGGTCACCCAACGCGTCGAGCTGTTCCATGGTGTCGGCGGAAGCCTGCGGAGCGATGATGTCCACTTCACCGTTCTTCAGGGCCTGCACCTGTGCCGGCGCCTCGCCGATGTAACGGACGACAATCGAGTCGACCTTCGGCTCCGGGCCCCAGTTGTAGTCCTTGTTGCGGACCAGGGTCATCGACTGGTTGGGCACGATCTTGTCGACGATGAACGGGCCATCGGAGAGGTAGAGGGACTTGTCACTGGGCAGCGACTTCGTATCAAAACCGGTGTTCCAGAAGTCCGCGACCTTCTTGAGCTTCGCGTTCGCCTTGGCCGGTTTCGCCGGATCACCCTTGGGAGCGGTCGTGATGAGCTTCGAGAGCTCCTCGGTGGTCATGCCGGCCTTCTTGGCCACGACGTGGGCGGCGCCCATCATGCCGAAGGAGGTCTCCCAGTCGGCGAACGGCTTGGAGTACTTCAGGGTGATCGAGCGGTTGTCGTCGCCGACCTCCGGAACGTCGGTCAGCCCCAGGCCGGAGGTGTCACCGGCGTAGTCGAAGTACGTGTTGCCGCTCTTGACCTCACCCGTTGCCTCGTCGATCTTGGCATCGTTGAAGTGACCGGACTGGACTGCCCAGGCCAACAGCATGTCGTCCGCATTCACGGGCTCGCCATCAGACCACTTGACACCCTCGTTGATGGTGTACTTGACGGTCAGCGGGTCCTGGGAGACGACTTCGTACTTGCCGAACTTCTCGTTCTTCTGGACCTTGAGGTCGTTGTCGATGTAGTTGAACTGCGACTGCGTCGTGTAGGCAATCTTGGAGTTGATGTCCACGTTGCCCTTGGCCGTGTTGTCATTGAACGAGCTGAAGGCGTTCACCTCGACGACGCGGACCTCGCCACCGTTGCCGGCAGCTTCGCTGGCACCGGATGATTTGTCATTGGTGCCCGTGCTCGCTGCGCATGCGCTCAACGCCAGGGCTGCGGTCGCACCGATGGCGACTGCCTTGGAAATACGCTTGAAACGCATTCCGCCTCCTTGTGTTAGGTGTGTTCTCCAGTCGAGCTCTGCACTTGACTGCGACGTTTCCACGAACCGTGGCCCGCCTCACATAGAGAAACCATAGACCGCGCATAGGCGTCTTGGATATAAAAATCTCGCTTCAGATTCCGTCGTTATGGAGTCGCAACTTTGGGAGACATGCATCACATTTGGCCAATCGTCGACGGCGCGGTCGATCCTGCCGCGAGAAATCAAGGATTTGCTTCACATTGGGGTTTGTCAACTACTCATCCCCGCCGACATGCCGATCCCCGCGAGCCTTGTAAATTTTCTCAACCACTCCCGGCGTGTCCCGACGACCCGCAACGAGTCGAAGAAGCCCCAGCGCCGGTCAGAGGCTGCCCGGAGGGCGGTGCTACGCTCCGTGGCCGCGATCGACGGAAGCGATGAAGACCAGCTCACGGCCCGGCCGATCGGGTGCTTCCCTGACGTCTTCGAGGACGAAGCCCGAGGCATCCAGGCATTCCACCACGGCGGGGCGGTTGCGAAACCTCAATGTCGAATCGGACGTCACCACCTGCCCATCCGTCGCGAAGGCATGCGACCAGCGGAAGCTCATCCTGTCCGCCTCCACCGAGAGCAGGTCGCACCAGGCATCAACGCGTCCCACGCCGTCGATGACGGTGCTGGTGAACGTCTGCTCCCGGTTCCATCCGAGCCAGGCCTGCCGCGCAGGATCCCTGACCTCGAACACCAGCCGTCCGCGCGGATGCAGGGAGCCGCGCATACCGCGCAGGCTCTGTGTGAAGTCCTCATCAGTGAGGAACACCTGGGCGACGTTGGCCGTCATCACCGCCAGGTCGACGAATAGCTCCGGAAGGGCGGCGGCGGTGCCGTGGATCCACCGCACCCGCTCGGCCCCGGGTTTGGCCCGGGCAACGTCCAGCGACGCGCCAGCGGGATCGACTCCCACGGCGTAGATGCCGCGGGCGGCCAACATCAGAGCCAGCGTGCCGGTTCCGCAGCCGACGTCGAGCACGCTGCGTGCGCCGAACTCGTCGGCGAGATCGAGGTAGGCGTCGAGGTCGCTGCGATCCGGATCCAGCGCGTCATAGATGGCTGCCAACCGGGGCGATGCGAAGTTCTCATCGGCCATGGGTCTGCTCCGCTGGTGTCTCCCCGTCGCTCCGCGAGCCGGTCACCGCCACATCACTCCGTCGTCGTGCAGTTCCCTGATCCTGTATTCGATCATCCGCGCGAGGAGTTCGGTGGGGATCGGCCGGTTGTAGGGAAGCTGCACCGACCCCTTGCCCGTACGATAGCCGTCCAGTTCGCCGAGGTGTGCCTGCAGCGTGGTGGGCGTGAAGACCATGTTTCCGTGGTCGCGGTAGCCGCTGAACACGAAGAGGATCACGTCCAGGCAATAGGCGGGGTTACCCCATTTGAGGCCCTCGCTGGCCCCGGGCGCATGGGCGAGGCTCAGTTCGCGCAGCTCGATGAGCAGGGGCCGTGCCGTCGCGGGGAACGTGTCGATGTACTCCTGGACGGTTTCCGGCTTCCTCGTCATGGCGACAGTGTGCCATGGAGGCGGTCAGTCGGCGATGTGCAGGACGAGCTTGCCCCGGGCGGAGCCGTTCTGGCTGGCGGCAAAGGCCTCGGCGAGGTCCGCCAGCTCGAAGGAGCGGTCGATGTCCACCGACAGGTCACCGGCGGCGACCTGCTCGAGCAGCTGGGCGAGCCGGGGGCCGTCGGGGCGGACCCACAACCACCGGCCGCCCGCTTCGGTGACCGTGGGGTCGGCGATGGAGACGTGGCGGCCGCCCTCCGCCAGGACCTCCAGGGTCGTCTGCAGGACGTCGCCGGCGAAGTCGGCCACTGCGGTGAAGCCCGCGGGGGCCACGTCGTGGAGCCGTTCGGCCAGGCCGTCGCCGTAGGTGATCGGGGTGGCCCCGAGCGCCGTCACCTTGTCGTGGTTGGACGGCGAGGCGGTCCCGACGACCGTGGCCCCTGCGGCAACGGCCAGCTGGACGGCCAGTGACCCCACGCCTCCCGAGGCGCCGTGGACCAGGAGCCGGTCCCCCGCCCCCAGGCCCAACGCCTCGACGCTGCGCAGTGCGGTCAACCCGGTCAGTGGGAGCGCCGCGGCGACATCGTCGGCCACACCCTCGGGGATGGCTGCCACGTCAGTGGCGAAAACGGTCACGTATTCGGCGAAGGTGCCGCCGGAGACCACCTGTTTGCGCGCGTAGCTGGCCACGCGGTCCCCGGCGCTGAACTCGGGGACGTCAGGGCCCACGGCATCCACGACGCCGGCGGCATCCCATCCCGGGACCACGGGGAAGCTGGCGTCCATGAGCTGGTCGAGCCCACCTGACATCACCTTCCAGTCGACGGGATTGATGGAGGCGTAGGTGACGCGGATGCGCACTTCCCCCGGTCCGACCTTGGGCAGTGGCTGCTCGGTCAGTTCCAGGACGTCGTTGGATCCGTACTTGCTGTAGGTCATGGCTCGCATGGTGGGTCCAACGGGCGCCGGTGGAGCGTTATTCCCCCGGGCGGAAATGGCGACGGCACCGGGCCTGGTAGGCCTCGGCGCCACCGATGAATTCTGCGGTGGCCGCCTGCGCATTGCCGTGGCCTCCGGAGACGGTGCGCTGGTGGAAGGCGGCATCGGCACCACACACGGTGCACACCGCGGTGAGCTTCGTGACGTCCTCGGCGAGCGCCATCAGCTCGGGAAGCGGCTCGAAGGGCCGGCCATCCAACATCACGCAGAGTCCGGCGACGACCACTGTGGTTCCCACCGCCGCCAAGTCATTGACGACGGGCACCAGCCCGGGGCCGAAGAACTGGGCCTCGTCGATGGCCAACAGGTCCAGCGGTTGCCGTCCGGCGAGCGCGCGGATGGCTTCAGCATCGCCGGCGGCGCGGGCCGGAAGGCTGGCCCCCGCGTGGGATGCCACTGTCTGCGCACCGTGGCGATCGTCCAGTGCATGGTTGACCACCTCCACCGCCAGCCCGGCCAGCCGGGCCCGCCGCACGCGCCGCAGCAGTTCCTCCGATTTGCCCGCGAACATCGGTCCGGTCACCACCTGGAGCCTGCCGGGGCGTTCGTGCGCCGTCATGGCCTGCCTCCCCGCGGGCCCACCGGCTCCGCTGCGGCGCGCCATCCTTCGAGGATCCCCAGCAGCCGTGCCGGCTCGTCCCCCACCAGCCGTACTCCGAGCTCGCGGACGGTGTCCACCGCCTGGGCCGGGGTGATTCGTTCGTGGACGGTGGGGCGTCCGGGCGCCCGCAAGGTCCAGGTGGATTCGGTGATGGTCACGTGACCGGCGTCTGTCTGGCGGGCAACCACCAGGGAGCCGGTGAACCGTCCGGATCCGGCATTCGTGGAGGTCAGGACGTGGCCGGTGCGCACGTCGACTGGCTGCACGGTGAGCGAATCGGCGATGTGCTGCACCTCCCCGTCGCGTGACAACGTCCACCGGTCGCCGCCGTCCTCGAGGGTGTGGTCGATGCCGAAGGTCCTCCCGCCTTCATCGCGCCGTGCCCCGTCCTGCAGCGCGATCGGCCCGCTGAGGCTGAACCCGAACCCGGGGTCGGTGAGGAACCAGGTGCCGTCGAGCTGGACCGCGACTGTCATGTGCGTCCGGGTGCTGTGCGGTGAATGCACCCGGCCCAGATGGCGCCTGACAGTGAACCCTAGGTCCTCGAGCACGACGGCGAAGAGCTGGGCATGTTCGAAGCAGTATCCGCCCCGCCCGCGCTCGACGAGCTGGCGTTGGACGGTCGCCGGCGCCACCCCGGGGTGGGCGCCGAACAGGACGTCGACGTTCGCGAAGGGAAAGGTCCGCACGTGCTCGCGGTGCAGGACCTCGAGCAGTTCCAACCCCGGTCGCGCCCTGCCCACGCCGGTCAACGCGAGGTAGGCATCGACGTCGTAGTCCTCCTGCTGCCATCCGGCTACTCCCCCGCCGTTGCCCCCGGTCATCGGACTGGTCCCTGCAGGCAGGTGCGGGCAGCGGCGATGCGCGGCGAGTTGCCGCAGACGGTGGGCAGGATGATCTCCACGGGGCTCCTTCATGTCCTTCTCCGGTGGTTCGGCTCTCGTCCCAGTCCACCCGAGCTGCCAGTTCACGTCAATGGCGGGTGCGCCGCGCATCATGCCCTAGCGTGGGAGCATGATCCGTCGTCTCGCAGCACGTGCGTTTTGGTCCCTCAGCCGCTGGAAACTGGACTCCCAACCCGCGCCGTCCCGCCCCACCCTGCTCATCGGTGCCCCGCACACCTCCAACTGGGACTTCATCCTGATGTTGGGCATCGCCTGGCGCCTGGGCATCGAGGTGCACTGGCTGGGCAAGGACAGCCTGTTCTCCGGCTGGCGCGGACCCATCATGCGCGCGATCGGCGGCATTCCCGTGGACCGGTCAGACCCCAGCAGCATCGTGGCCGACGTGGTGGGGCGCGTCCAGGCGGGCGAGGTGTTCGGGCTGGTGGTCACCCCCGATGGCACGCGCGGAGCGCACACCCACTGGAAGTCGGGTTTCTACCGCATTGCCCGCGAAACCGGTCTGCCGGTGACCCTGGGCTACGTCGATCGCACGACCATGCGGACCGGCCTGGGCCCGACACTCGACCTGACCGGCAATCTGGACCAGGACATGGATCGCATCCGTGCCTTCTATGCGGACAAGGCAGGGTTCCACCCCGACCAGCGGGTCGAGCCGCGGTTGCGCGAGGAGGAAGCGGCCGACTAGGCGGCGCTCCCCGCCGCACGCACGGTCGCAGGAGGGGTGGGTTCCACCGTCCCTCGGGTTCAGCCGAACACGAGGTACCTGCCCGGCTTGCCGGGCTCGACCAGTTCGAATTCCAGCTCCAGGTCGGTGCGGCCGATGAGCTCGACCTGCTGCGCGAACTGCTCGTGGGTCACGTAGACCGTCTGGCGGAGCTTCCACGTGTTGGTGAACCATGCGCGGAGTTCGGCCAGGAGGCGTTCGTCCATGCCGGCCGCCATGCGTGGACGCCGAACCCAGAAATAGACGACGGCGTCCACCTCACCCCAGTTCCGGTCACCGACCGGGGTCACCGTGGACCTCGCGAGGAACGTGGCCTGGGTGGGAAAGACGTAGACGCAACCCCAGCATTGGGTTTCGTCCGGGTTCAGGACCGTATACGTGTAGGCACGGCGCGCTGCATGGCGCTCCTCGAGGTCCACCAGATCCACCCGGTTGGCCTCCGCCGTGAAGTCGTCCTCGGGCCAGGTGGACTGTTCCCAGAGCCGGAGGTACTCCCGCGTGTCCATGACCGCGGCGTGATCCCAGGCGGCGTCGTCTGCACGGATCGGGCGCAGCACGAACTCCGTGCTCTGCAGTTCGTCGGGAATCTGCCGGTGCGGATCCGTGATGGTCATGCCTGGCTCCTGTCGATGGCGTGTCCAGCTTCCCCAGCGTACTTCCCCGCATGTTCGGATGCCCGTGCCACCTCGATTCGACGCCTGGCCCCTCTTGCCACCTAGTAAGTTAAGTGCTTAATTTACCGTATGGACCTCGCTTACGAACTCCACGACCTGGTCCGCACGCTGGACCGCCAGGCCGACCAGATGCTGCGGGGGCACGACCTCACCTACAACCGCTTCGTCACCCTGGTGATCGCCTCCGAACACCCGGGAATGACCGGTCGTCAGCTGGCGCGGGCCGTGGGCATCAGCGAACCCGCCATGAGTGCGATCGTGCGGTTTCTGCTCGACGCCGGATTGATCGACGACGATGCCGGGGAAAGGGCAGGCAACGTCCGTCGGATCCGGGTCACCGCCGCAGGCATCCAACGCCTGGGCGAGGCACGCGACGCGCTGGGCGACTCGCTCTCCCAGACGGCCCGGCGATTGGGCATCGACGCCGACGACCTGGCCGCCACCATCCACCGACTCCATGGGGCACTCCACGACTCCCCTACTCCCCGAGAGGAACGACCATGATCACGACCGTCGCCGCGGCAGCCACCGCAGTACTGATTCTTGCCAGATTGGCCATCTTCGTCGCCCTGCACGTGGTGCACAGCGACTACAACGCCGTGGAACACGCGGTCAGCGATTACCACGTCGGCGGCACGAGGAAGCTCGCCACCCTGATGACGTGGCTGACGGCTGCGTCATGGGCGACTCTCGCCGTCTGCATCATCACGGGCTTCGGACCGGACGGTGAGCGGACGTCGATCCTCATCCAACTGGCTGCCCTCGTCGTCATCTTCCTCGTCCTCCTCTTCCTCCCCACCAGCCTGGAGGGGCAGAAGCTGTCCGCCGTCGGGGCCATGCACTACCTCGCGGCGATCGCCTGGTTCGCGCTGGCCTACAGCCTGACCGGGAATTTCCTGCGGGCCATCGGCCAGTCCGCCGGACTGTCCGGCCCACTGCAGGTTCTCCACGTGATTGCCCTCGTCTCACTGGTCGCCCTCATCGCCGCCTTGATCATCAAGCCAGCCCGGCGCTACGTCTTCGGCATCGCCGAGCGGGTCTTCCTGGTGGCCATCAGCCTGTTCTTCCTGCTGGCATCGGTGGCCATCATGCTGCGCTGATCGATCCCCGAGCCCGAGCCGGTGCTCCTGGACTCCTGGGCTCCCGGGCTCCTGGACTCCTGGACTCCGCTCCAGCCAACGATCCCCCGGTCCCCTTCGGCAACCCCTAGCACCGGGAGCCGCCCGACCAGGTCGCGTGCACGCTCCGAATGGTCCTCCCACGTGGCGCGGCGGGCAACCAACACCTGGGCCAATCCGTCGACGTCTGACGGGCATGCCACCCGGATCGCGGGCGCACCGACGGGAGATAGATTGCCGGACCGGGTTCGCCCCGTCCAGTGGTCGACGAAGTCGTCCCCTACTTCCCCTCCCGTAGACACCGGCCCCACGATTTCGCAGGGGGGTCCGCACGGATTCAGCCGCAACTAGTGCCAGCATTCGAACGAGGTGCTTGAATGGCTGGCATGGAGGCGAATGGATATTCGATTCAGCCCTTGACCGTGGATACGTGGGACGCGTTCGCCGCCATGGTGGAGCGCCATAACGGCATCTTCGGCGGATGCTGGTGCACGTACTTCCACGACTGCGCCAGCCGAGGGCCGGGCTACGAGGGCAGCCGCGCCTTCAAGAAGCAGTTGGTCGGGGCCGGGCGGGCCCATGCAGCGTTGGTGGTGGTCGACGACGAGGCCATCGCGTGGGCGGAGTACGGCACTCCCGCTGAACTGCCGAATCTCCATCACCGCAAGCAGTATCTCGCCGAGGCCGACTCGATGCCCGACTACCGGGTCACCTGCATCTTCGTCGACAAACGCTACCGTCGACGCGGGTTTGCCAAAATCGCGCTGGACGGAGCGCTCGATCACATTGCTGCCCGAGGTGGCGGCGTGGTCGAGGGATACCCCCACGAGATTGGCGAGAAGAAGATGAGCAACTCGTTCGTCTACAACGGCACCCGCACGATGTACGAGGAAGCCGGATTCGAGTTCGTCCGTCCCAAGGGCCTGAAAAACACCGTCATGCGGCGTACGGTTCGACCTACCTGAGCCTGCCAACAGGTGCCGCTCCCACGGAACTCCGCCACATCAGACGCCACAGCCCGGCCATCTCCGGAAGAGACGGCATCGCCCTCACCGTCGTCGCCTTGGTGATCCCCGGTGGCGGGAGCGGACTCTCCCTGCGAGGTGGGCCGGGCTGGCTGGCGAAGGGCGAAACCAGTGTCGGCGAGGGCCGAAAATTCAGTCAGCGTGGCTGACGGAAACCAGGACCGGGTTGATCATCGGTCGTCGCCAGCGGCTTGAAGCATCCTCGGAGCTACAGCCCTTACCCGGTTTCGAAGTTCGTCTGGGCGATCGATCACCACCTCGCAGTCGAGCGCCGCACTGACGGACGGTAGCCAGTCGAGGCTCTCGGCACGGATCTCGGCCCGGTGCCAGGGCGTGGCGTCTTCGCACGGTCGGTCCGCCGCACGGTCCGGTCTCTCGAGTCGGGCCACACTGCGCGGTAGATGCGCCCGAAGGTGATCCTCGGTCGATCGAATGCGCAGCATCACCTTCCACCGATAGCCCACGTCGTCGAAGTGGTCGAGGAGGCGACCTTCCACGTCCGGTTGCTGCGGCGGCACGAAGGTTCCTCGTATCAACCGAGCCGTTCGAATCCGGTCCACCCGATCACCGCAGGTCGTTGGCGTCGCCCCCGTCCTGCAAATCCTCGTACCGACATTGATCGTCGAACCTCAGCACACGGGATAGTTTGAGCTGTGATTCATCACGAGCGGCGCGCCCTATGTGGCTAGGCTGACTATATGGCGACGGTTATCCTCGTGCGGCACGGCCGCACCACAGCAAATGCGACGGGGCTGCTGGCCGGCCGGGCAGTTGGCGTCAGCCTGGACGAGGCCGGGCAAAAGCAGGCAGCCCAGACGGCAGAGCGGTTGGCGGCCATCCCCTTGGCGGGGGTGGTATCAAGCCCTCTCGAGCGGTGCCAGCAGACCGCCCAATACATCGTCGACCGGCAGGCGTTCCCACTCGACGCGACGACCGATCCCGACCTCACCGAATGCGACTACGGCCAATGGCAGGGCCGCCAGCTGGCCGATTTGGCGACCGAGGAATTGTGGCCCATGGTGCAGTCGCACCCCTCCGCCGTCGTCTTCCCCGGCGGTGAATCGATGGCCGCAATGCAAGCCCGTTCGGTGGCCGCAATACGCCGCCACGACGCAGCCATCGAAGCCGCGCACGGGCCGCAGTCCGTCTGGGTGGCCGTGAGCCACGGTGACATCATCAAATCCGTCCTCGCCGACGCGCTCGGCATGCACCTGGACTTGTTCCAGCGCATCAATGTGGGCCCTGCCTCGGTATCGATCGTGCGCTACGGCCCAGGCCGACCGAGTGTCTTTGCAACCAACACCGATGCCGGTGACCTGTCGTGGCTGGCTGACGGCATCACCATTGGCGACGCGGCCGTAGGCGGCGGTGCAGGGCACAATACGCCATGATCCATCTGCGCCTAGAATACTGACATGCCTACACGAGTACACGAGTTTGATTGGCCCGATCGGGTCGTCGTTGGCACCATTGGCCTCCCGGGGGCGCGCACCTTCTACCTGCAGGTCCGCACGGGGGCGCAGATCGTGAGTATTGCCCTGGAGAAGCAACAGTCGGCCGGACTCGTGGAGAAGATCGACGAGATCCTCGACCAGCTCATCGCCGTCGAAGGCAACCCCTTCAGCGTTCCCACCAGCACTCCCCCTGAGCTGGTGGACAATGACCAGCTGGAGCCCGTCCAGGAGCAGTTCCGCGCGGGTGCCATGGGATTGGGTTGGGACCCGACCACGGCACAGATCGTCCTTGAGGCCTACCCCCTCACCGACGTCGAGGGCGAAGATGACGACGGTTCCCCCGATGAGGACGGTGCCGGCGTTGCCGAAAAACTGCTGGTGCGGATGCCGGTAGGCACTGCCCGGGCCTTCACCAAGCGCACGCGCGAGATCGTGGGCGCTGGGCGTCCCATCTGCCCGATTTGTGGTTATCCCATGGACGCCGACGGTCACATCTGCACTCTTCCCGAGGCCTGATGCCGGACTCGGAGCTCGTGACCGCCGAGTTAACGCTCATCGGCCGCATCACGACGGCTTCAAATGCCACCTTCCTGGCGAGCATCGGGGATCGGGAGGTTGTGTACAAGCCCACGGCCGGAGAATCTCCGTTGTGGGACTTTCCCGGCGGCCGCCTGGCCCAGCGGGAGGTTGCCGCCTACCTGGTCTCCCAAGCCCTCGGCTGGAACATCGTGCCCCGGACCTGGCTCCGCGAGGGCCCCCTCGGCGAGGGAATGGTGCAGCTCTGGCAGGAGCAGGATGCCGGCCAAAACGCCGTCGACCTGGTCGCCGCAGACCGCGTTCCCGCGTCAGGCTGGAAACGTGTTCTCGAGGGGCAGGGCGAAAACGGGCAGCAGGTCGCTCTCATCCATGAAGACGCCCCGGCGCTCAGGCGCATGGCGGTCTTCGACGTCATCGTCAACAACGCCGACCGCAAAGGTGACCATATTCTGACCATGTCCGATGGGCATCGTTACGGAGTGGACCACGGGGTCACCTTCCACCGCGACCACAAGCTGCGCACGGTGCTGTGGGGGTGGATGGGTGATGCACTGACGGCCGAGGAACTCGACGGCATCGACAACGTCAGCGATGGCTTGCGCGGGGAGCTGGGCCGACACCTGGCGGAGTTGCTGACCGGCGAGGAGATGGCGTCGCTGGCCACCCGCTGCGACCAGTTGCGCTTATCGGGGCGTTTTCCGGCTCCGAGCGGTGAGATGCCCGCGGTCCCCTGGCCGCTGTTCTAAGGAACTTCAACCGACTGGAGTCCGCATCCCCGAGCGCGGACACGCCGGCCGCGTCGTCCTCGACCGCAGCGCGGGCTTCCCACTCATGAACCACATCGGGCAGACCAACAGTGTGCCCCTCCCGCAGGCGTAGCCTTCGCCACAAGCCGGGCATGGCGGCAGCTCATACAGTGAAGCGGATCTCCACGACGTCGCCACGGATAGCAAACGTGATCGAGTGGGCCCCTGGCCGCCGACTTCGTCCGTCATGGCGAAAGCGGCATCTACCGCACCATCGTCTGTCCCCGAGAATCCGCACCCCGGCGCACCAGCGAGTAGACCTGGTCCGCCCATGCAGCGCTTCCGACCGTTCAGCTGCGGTACTTGTCCAGCAATTCGCCGGGAATGTGGCAGGAGTCCTCGGGGAAACGCGCGAGCCGATGCTGGTGCTCATCGGCGCTTCGCACATAGTTCGTGAGCGGCAGTACCTCGACTGCGATCCGTTCGGCGTCGTCTCTCGCGGCGATGAAGGCTTGCGCCCGTTCGAGATGCGTAAACGTGTCGGAGTACACGCCGGTGCGATACTTTTCGCCGGCATCCGGCCCCTGTTTGTTCACGCTGTAAGGGTCAATGATCTCGAAGAAGCACACCATGAGTTGCTCGACGCTCACGACGGCCGGATCAAATCGCGTGAGTACACTTTCGGCGTACCCATCGTAGTCACCGTCAATGGACTGGCTGGTGCCGTTGGCCCTTCCGGCCTCGGTGAACGTCACCCCCCTCAACGTCGCCATAAAGGCCTGCACACCCCAGAGGCAGCCACCCGCGAAATGAATGTCTTCAGTCTCGAACGCCATGTCCATCTGATGATGCTACGGCCGCGCCACGCGACGAGAGAAAACGGTCGATCAGACGGTGGAGCGAAATTCCACCCGCCTCATGACGGTTCGGACCCTCTTGGACCAGGCCAGGCTGACGAGCGGTTCCCGGGGGGTAACACCGCCCCGCTGACACCAACAACGGCGAAAATCGTCAGTCGACCTTCTTCACGACGCTCGGCTTCAGCTGCATCCGACCGAAGCCGGGCACTGTGGCATCGATATCGTGGCCATCGACGCCGTCCGGAAGGAGACGGATACCCTTCACCTTTGTGCCCACCTTGACGGTGCCGCCACCGCCGCCCTTGACCTTGAGGTCCTTGGCGATCGAGACGGTGTCGCCATCGGCCAGCACATTCCCGACGGCATCCTTGATTTCGGGATCCCCGGCTGCGTCGCCCTCGACCGCAGCGCCGGCGTCCCACTCGTGACCGCACATCGGGCAGACCAACAGCGTGCCCTGCTCGTACGCGTATTCTTCACCACAAGCCGGGCACGGCGGCAACTGCTCAGACATTGAAGCGGAACTCGACCACGTTCCGTAGCCGAACAACCTCTGCCTCGGACCCGTCATGCGCCCTCGTCCAACCGAGCCAAATAGCCACGGATCGCCGGCAGGTCGACCACGAGAGTGTCCCAGACAGCCCCGTAGTCCGTTCCTTCATAGTGATGGGCCAGACGGTCACGCATACGCTTGATGAGCGACCAGGGCACATCGGGATGCAGAGCTGTCGTCTCCGTGCTCAGTCGCGCAACGTTTTCCCCGATCTTGATGATCAGGGACTCCGCTGCCAGGCCAGGGACGTTCTGCGGGTCGTCGACGAACCAGGCGTGTCCACGGGCAACCAGAACCGCGCCGACGTCACACAGGCGCACGATCTCCCGCAGCGCAGCTGCATCCCGCCCCGTCATACGGCAACGGCCGTGGTCAGCACCTCATGATCAGCTCGCAGGCCGCCATCAGTCACCACGTCGACCTCGACTCCGAGCAGTTCCGTCGCCCGCTCAGTGAACGCGGCCAGCGCCATCAATCCGACGCCGGGCGAGCGTGTCACCAGGATGTCGAGGTCACTGCCCGGTTCGTCTGCCCCGCGCACTACCGACCCGAAGACGCGAAGGTTCGTGAGGCCGTAGTTCCCGGCCAACGTCACAAGCTCGTGACGGTGCTCAGCCAGCGCCTGATGAGGCAGCGGGCGGGCGGCGCGTCGCAGGCGCTCCAACATAACCGCCGAAGCCCTGCGTCTGCCGGCCTCGTACGCCGCGATGTTGGGTTGTGCCACTCCTGACCGGTCGGCCAGCTCAGCTTGGCTGAGACCGGCCTCCTCACGCAGTTGTCGTACGGTGTTCACCATGCAACTATCATATCGCGTGATATATAGACCCGCGAGGCTCGAGACCCCTAACACGTTCAATCGGACTCCACCGCTTTGCAATACTGAGACCCTCTCGACGCGCCGGCACTTCGGGCTATCCAGACTCCCCGGCGCGTTTCGCGATGTGCGATTAACCGAGGCTCTCGAAAACCATCGTTGCCTGGATGCGGTCACCGCCACCGATTCCCTTGCTCCCGCTACTCGCAGTGGTAATGGTGTGGAGTCGATAGCCCTTCGCGGCCTGCTCGTTAATGGCCTGCTCAAGGGAGGACAGGTTGCCTGAACCGGTTCCCCAGAGTTTCTCTTTGAGGATTACCTGTACGACGACATAGTGCATGACGTGACTTCTTCTGTTGCTGGTCAATTTGGAGTCATGCTACTCGATGCTGCGAGGTCCGGGCATAAGCGTGCATCCCAAAGGTCCTGAAGGAAGTAAGCCCTGCCAGCCGAAGCGCCGAGCGCACGGCTCCGCAGCCTTCTGCGTGATCCGCACTTCGACTTGCCGAACCTTGCCCGCGTTCCGAATGAATGCCGCCAAGACGCCAGGTGGAATTCTCAGGGCGCCGTCGCCTCGGCGAGACGTCGCGGCTGCCGCCGCCAATGTACCCCTGCGATGTTTGCGGCGACCTGCCCACAGAGCCCGGCTGTTCTGTCTTAGCCCGGAATTCGACAGGGGATTAATCCAGACACTCAACCCGACGAAACTCGCTGTCAATCATGGCGTGACCCCAGTTAGCTCATGATGGGCGTTCTAGACAACGCAATTCCTGGCCTCCAGCTTGTAAGCCGATCGAATAGCAGATTCGGCAGAATCGTGGGGAAGCTGACTACACGTTGAAACGGGAATTCCACCACGTTTCGTAACCGATCAACATCACCGGCGCCTGCGATCCCAGCTACGTCCTCAGGCTCCGCGGCCGGCGGCCCTCGCGTGGCGGCGTCACTAACGGGGGCGCCGAAATGGGTAGGGCCACCACCACCGATGTTGCGATCGGCGCTCAGCCCTGCGTCGAGCAGTGTCCAGATAATCATCACGCGCTGGGACAAAGACCGACTCAGGCAAACTCAGCGGCGCACGATTCAACTCACTTTCTGCCAGCAGATGGCTAATTGCCCTCGGCATCAGCCGCATCCCGCCAGAACCTTTCACGGACCGCATGAGCTGTCCGCCCTGCTCAGTGAGCCTCATCCTCCAGGATGGATCGACCTCAGCAAGGCCGGAACCCACCAGGATAGATATTGCCGTCTCAATCTGTGTCCTTGAAGGCACATCGGCCTGCCGCATGTCCCATCCTGACAGCAACCCGCGTATCGATGAGGGGTGCTTCCCTCGACGGAGCAGGGTCATAAGCGTCGCGGCGTCCTCCGTGTCTCTACGGTCCATGAAGTTCAGGCTAGCCAGCTTCGAGCCCCCGCCGAATCGGGAACAGCCACCGTTCCCGAAGTACTTGACGTTCCCGTCGGTCCAGGAAGCGAAGAAAGAAAGGCCCGAGATGCGATCAGCATCCCGAACCTTTCTCAAGCAATTGGTCGAGGCCTATACATTGAAGCGGAACTCCACCACGTTCCGTAGCCGAGCAACCTTTGAGATTCCTATCGGGGTCCGATAAAAAAAGTCTTGGTCGATTCCCTTTGGATAACTGGATAAGCGTACAAAAACGGAATCCTCTCCGTCGCCGTGCGCCTGATCGGACGGCGGAGTCGAGACCATCGTGAATTCATACAAACTAACGACGCTGTCGCAATTCGGCCAATGCCCTCTCACATGACGCAACCACTTCTGGTTTGTCCGCTTCGCGTCCAGATTCGCGAAGGTTGCGGACACCTTTTACCCACGTGCGAAGGTCGGCTCCCTCATCTCGGCGAATGACTGCTCTAACTACTCGCTCCCACTCCTCATCAGGCCAGGGAGAAGCACCATCTAGTCGACTTGCCGCAACGATGGCGCTTAGGTGGAGCGCTGCACGCTCCGCAGGAAGCTCGCCTATCCCATCCGCAAATTGGCGAATGCGCTCGAAGGAAGTGGTGAAAGTGCGCTTTCCTACTTCGGTGGAAAGGCGGATCTCTAGACGTTCCACCGAAGCTTGGAACATCGCGCTGAGCGCGGCGGACAGCGTCATCCAGTCCGGCTCCGGTCCACTCACTTGCATCGTCAGCGCGTCCTCGTCCACTTGAACCGAATCGCAAGTGAGATTGAAGGCTCCAAGGAAAAGCGCCACAGCAGCGAGGCGGTCTCTGGGTGCCAAGTAGGCGTCACAGCTTAGATCTGCCCCAAGTCGAGTCATGGCAAGAGTAACTCCTACGAACGTCGCCGTCGTCGTTTCGAAATACGCGAGGACCTTGTCGACAAACTCATCGGAGGAAAACTCTTCGTCGCCGATTCGGATACCGCCCTCCGCCAGATCCAACCCAGCGTGACCTCCCGCGTTCCTCAGGGCGGGTGTGAGATTCTCGTCAAGCATCAAACCGGGGTATGTCGACGCGGCCTTTTTCGTGGCGTGACCGCCGCTTTTGCCAACCAGGCGATCGTACTCATCCATGGAACTTGCCAGCATGGTCGCCAAAGCATGCCGGAGGACTCCGTCTCGCCACGTCGCCACGGCAGCAACCGCGCTCTGTGCCGTCTCGAGTTCGCTGCTGCCGAGCGATGAAATCGTAAGGTGCATCGACATAGCTCCGCTCGCGAGGTAGGCCGCCGCGCGCGCATGAGCACGTCGCCAATTGCCCGATCTGGCGAGGACGTGACCCACCTTGGTTGTCACATTGTCAGCGACGCCTATGGCCTCGGAGAACGCTTCCAAGTCGAATAAGTTCTGCGCTAAGAGCAGTATGGTTCGCGATTGGAGACCCATGCCCGGTATCGCCGCGTCCCAGCCGACTCCTGATGAAAGAACGGCGTCAAGCTCGGTTATGGACGATTCCATACCGATGCTCACGCGTGCCTCCCGTCCGATGCGGTTCATACCCTCCAATGGCGATCCGCTTGCAAACGCCTCTTCAGCCGCATCCAGCACAGTGATTCCATCGAGGACTGCCTCGGCCTCGCCAATGAGGTCGTTGCCCTGCCGTTGAAGTCTTTGAGCCGCATGCATGTCTGGGGCACAGAGCGCGTCCACAAAGATTTCCATTCCTTCCGCGAACGTGCGAATGGCCTGACCGATCACCTTGCCACGGTTCCGTCTCGGTCGCGGCAGCAGCTTGCTCCAACTTGCCACCAGCTGGTCCATGTCACCAAAGGCGGCGACCAATGCGTCGGCGGAACGTCCAGATCTAGACACCTCGGAAAGCGCCCGAAGCACTCCATTCAGTGACCTGTTGAAGTCCGCGGACAGAGAATCCGCATCGGGGTTGACAGTATGGTCGGGCACTCTACGTCCAGACCTGAATTCTGCAACGACGCGTTCACGACGCTGGAGGTCGTATTGAATTTCATGAGTCTTTGGTCGCTCCCCGCAATCGTGACAGGCCCGCGCGAGGAGCCGCTCAGCACCGCATCCCCCACACGTGATCGTGCTGAATTTCAGACGCATTTCCTTGTCCCGCCACCCCTGACCCAAGATCCATCCTCCCGATAGCTACCACTCGTCTGTGCCTTCCAGTACACCACCCGGCCGCGACCATCGTGTTGATAGGTTAGCCATCAGACTCACCGGCGCCCGGGCAATCTTGCATAGATCGGCAGACAGACGCCAAAGACGACAACGAATGTCAGATAGCTCCAACGCGAGAGATATCGTGCAAGCCGGCGTTGATGCAGGGCCTCCGCTCGTTAGCGCGCTGGGCACAATACTGTTTGAACATGTCCATAAACGCGAACGACCCCGAGTACAAAGTGTATGAACCGAGCTTTCCTCCCGGTCGCGATCCAAAGTTCATCGAGTGGCAGAGCCAGCTGGAGACTCTCTCGTCGTCCGAGGTTTCAATTCGCCAAGCGACCGCAGTCGGGCCAGACGGCCGCCGAGTCCAGGATCTGCAAGCTCTCTGTGCGCCGATATTCGTTCAGACTGTGGGGGCAAACGTCACAACAATTGCCGAGCGGGTCGTGCTCCTAGCCGAAATTGGGGGCGTTCACGTCGGTTATTGCGTTACGTTCGCGGGACGCCTAGAGACTGATCCCCTCTTCATTCAAGTAGTGGCGGTTGCTCCGAAAGCTCAACGTCGAGGAGTGGGCTTGGCGCTGCTCACCGCAGCGGCGAAACAACATCCCCGGCGCAACATGGCGCTTGCCACCCGGGGCGACAACGCGGCGGCACTATCGCTGAACGACAAATTCGCTAGCTGGATTGGCGCTAGCATCCGTAGGGTTAACCTGGGGACCTATTCGGATAGCGATCTCGGAATCTCGCGAGGAATGGGATACCGCAGTTGGGAAATACATCGCCCCTGAAGTCATTTAAAGAGTCGGGTTCCCGGATAAGTATCGCTGTAGGCAATGACACCCGCGCGCGCTTTGACTAAACCCCAGCGGCCTCGCGTTCGGCTTGATTGTCCAAGGGAACGGCTGACGACGTCGTCCGCCTTCGCCGGCTACTCGGCGCGTTCCGCCAGCGGTGACGCGAGACCGCTAAGATCGCGACAACGCGCGAGCCAGAGGTTAGAGCGAAAACCTAAATTCCACCGCGTTCGGGCACGTAGGGCCATCTGGCTCACGAGACACCTGCGCCCGACGTAACGAGGTCTCCGTCACCGCCCCTCGTCATCGAGTCTCAGCCAAACTCCGCTGACTGGGTCCGAGCGCGGCTAATCATCTCGATGGCCGGCCACGTCCCCGTGCCACTCGTCACGCAGCAGGCTGGACACGCAAACGCCGAGTTCACCCTGTCCCGTTACGTCTGGGCAGTCTCCGAAGCTCTGTCCGACCGAGGGCTCGAGCCCTGACCAGAACCGACACACCGACCAAAACCGACGGCGAAAGCGCGTGATCGTTCCTTCCGGCAACAGCAGCAGCCGAATAAGGTTGAAAGGAAGTAAAGGAACACGAATCCCGAGCGGAGAACAGCGATGACGATCTGCGCCGCTGAAGGCTGTGAAAACGTCGGAGCATTCAGGACGCGAACTCGCCCGACCTGGTGCGTTGAGCACCTGCACGTCCTGTACGAGGAAGGCGGACTCAACCTTCTCGACAGCTTCACCAAGCCGGCCGACTACCTCTTAACTCGCTGCATACGCTGCGGCTTCGAGGGCCATTACCGGTTCGAGTACGTTCTCGACCGCCGCGAGCACTCGGAACCAGTCTGCCGGGCCTGCTACTGGACCAGCTGGGTGAAGGGGGCTCGTAAGTACTCTGGGAACCGTCCCGTCGACCTCCACCACGTCCAGCAGAAGGCGGAAGCCAGCGGATTCACTTACCTCGGTCCCCTGACGAACCCCAGCCTCGAAGAAGACCCGCATGGAACGCTCTGCAACCGGTGCGGACGTGTCGAGGCCCAACGACCAGGCGACCTCGGATGGGGCTGCACCTGCAGCCGAAACTCGAAGACGGCGACCGCAGGAACCAAGAAGATAGCCGGAAAGAATCTCCTGAAGAACTCCGACAACAAGTACGTGGACTGGTGGGACCACGATCGAAACCCTTCGGAGTTGTGGGAAACCGCGAGACTCAAGGGACGAAACGAAGCTTGGTGGTGCTGCCCCGAAGGCCACTCTTTCGAACGGCGAATCCGGAATGTGACCGGCGGATACTCATCACCGTGTCCCGAGTGCCGTGAAATCGCAGCGAAGGAATGGGAAGCGAAACGGGCTGCCTACGCGGGTCTGACCATCGCAGATGTCCCGGAACTGCTGGAGGCCTGGGCGGAGGACATTCCGCCCGAGACAGTCCAGGTCGATGCATTTACAGGCGGTTCCGGCTACCGGTTCCGATGCCCCGCAAATGGTCACCGAAACACCCGACAGCCGCTGAGCTGGCTCTTCGGAGGTTGCTCAGCATGCAAGGCAGCAGAAACGCGAAGGCGGCGTGCGAAGAAAGCCGCTGATGACCCTACGGCCACGCGTCTGACAACAGAGATCGCCAGCCAGTGGCACCCAACCAAGAACGGCCAGCTCGAACTGGCTACCATCTCACCCGACTCACGTCGGGCCGTATGGTGGCGCGACCCCGTATGCGGCCACGAATTTCAGGCAACGCCCCGAGAGCGAGACAAGTACCAGCGCCACCGCTGCCCCGAGTGCCAAACGATTCTCGACTCGCTCGCCTTCCACTACCCCGACATCGCAGATGAGTGGTCCCCCGTGAACTCGGTTTCGCCATGGCACATTCGGCCGAATACAAGCCAGCTCGTCGAGCCACCCCTGTGGGTATGCCGACGCGACCCGGCGCACACCTGGCGGGCCATGCCGGACGCTCGGGTCAATGGCTCCCGATGCCCTGAGTGCCAGATCGTCGGAAAGTCGATGATTGAACGCCTGTACGTCGACGCTGCTCGTCAGCACTGGGGAGAAGCCCAGTCGGGACCGCGCATCCACTCGCCGGCGTTCAGCAACCACGCCTCATGGTCAGTAGACATTCGCGTCTCGCTACCCGATGGGAGATCCCTGATGATTGAGTACGACGGCTCCTACTGGCACAAGGACAAGGAGGACGTCGACCGCATCAAGAGCATGGACCTGCTCCACGATGGACACATCGTCGTCAGGCTCCGAGAAGCGCCCTTACCCTCCTTGGAAATTGAAGACCCGAACTACCACGAACTGCTTGTCTACTCGGGCGCCCAGGATCCAGGCAGGGACATCCAGGCAATTGACCAGCTGGTGGCAAATTGACCTCCTCCGGTGTGAACAGACTGACCTATATCATGAAAACCGCCTCTGACCCGCGGTTTACACATTGAACCTAAATTCCACCACGTTCCGGTACAGACCAACCTCTGGATCCTTTACACACCAAAGAGACCGGAACGATTCGCCTTCGGTCGTCGCGTCGCGCGGCAGTCGACTTCCGGCGCGCGGTGGTCAGCCAACGCCGTGGCCAAGGCGCAGCGCCACTTCAGCGCCGCTGCTACACTCAGGCTCGTGACGACGATCTACACAACCCAAGAGTGGAACGGCCATGGGAAGCAGAACTACTACTGGAACGAGTACAGGCTCGAAGGGGACACCGTCGTCAAGTACAAGTGCCACAGGCAGAAGTTCTTCGATGGTGATGAGAACACCTGGCAGGAGGACGAGACCCTCCAGGATTCTTGGGGCGTTGACGACTCGAACATGCCCGACTGGCTGAGGCAGCACCTCTGATCCGCGCCCTCGCTCCTGTAGCGCAGCGCAACCGGAACTCGACTACACATTAAGCCTAAATTCCACCGACGTCGCCTCACATAGGGCCATCTGAAGCGGCCCGACAGACGACTGCAAACACGAGTCGCTGCCGCCCCGATCGCAGCGAGGAACGGGACATTCTCCCTCCAAGTCTTCTAGTCGACGTTAGAGCCGGAAAGCCGGCCCGAATTCTCAGGCACCTGGACGCCCTCGGGAAGACATCGCCGCACAAGGTACTTGTCCCGCTCGAGCTAACTCAGCATGACGCTGCGCGTACCGTCGTGCGTGCGTGTTCGCAGTTCGCGGACACATTTTCGAATGAGTGTTACGCGAGCCCTTTGTGGACGGCACCTCGACCGCTCCGCCGTCAACGATCGGTCGCGAGCGGATCGTAGAGACGAAGGGCGACGGATCGTAGGCACGCTACTCGTCAGTTGCGAGCCTAGTGACTTTAAAGGGAACAACGAGCCGATCGCTCAGTTCGAACGCGAGTAGCGTGAGGGTCCTGTCCGGAAGTTCCAGGTAAGCGCGTCGGTGACATTCAGTAGTGCATTGCCCTCGCCCGCCCGGCGCGCTGCCCTGCAACCCGAACGTCTCCGAATAAGCGACATCCTCAGCGATCCGCTGAGCCGTCGATCACTTAGCCGTCGGACCCCTTCCGGATCACGGTAACGCGGCGATCGAGGTCCGTCTCGCCGCGGGCACCCATGGCATGCATAAGGTCCGTGGCCTCCCGCCCCAGCTGTTGGTCTCCGGAATCCATCGCTGCGGCGATCACCGGGGCTAGCGCTTCACGCCGAAGATCCCAGATGTCGCGGCGTGCCGTGTCTTCAGGCTTCAGGAGGCGAGTCAGCACAGCGAGCGCGTCAGCAGGCCTATCCGATGCGGCTTCTGCGAGCTGTTCGCCGATCATTCCATGCGTATCGAACTCAGGATCAAGTTCGACTGCCCGTCTCAGGCGCGGTAGCCACCAATCAGCGCTGAACTTGCCGCACCGAATAAACCAATAGAAGCCCTTGAGCTCTGCCTTGTCAGCAGAGTTCACCTCCACGTGTCGCACGCGCTCGTCCCAAAGCGCGCCGAGCCGATCTAAAATCGCATCGTCAACAACATCCGTGTGCAGAAAACTCCATGCGATGTGCCCGATTGCATCACCCCGGACGTCCGGTGGCGCCATCTCGTAGAACTCCCGCCGCAGCTCGTCGTTCTCGGCGATGTGGCCGCGAATGATCGCCTGAACCACCCACTGGCCAATGTGCTCCTTTGGCGTAACACGGTCACCCCATCCAACCGCGACTTCGTGCTCCTCACGCAGCGTCGCGATCATCGATCCGCTTAGAAATTGATACAAGCTTGGGTGGTAGTAGTGCATCGCAATCGCCGTGGTCAGCGCGATCTGCTGGTCCCGTGTCAGCGAGCCCGCTGAACCGAAGTAAGTAGCGAGATTCTCATACAGCCATTCGGGGACATTGTCGAGCAGTCGCCCTAGGCCTTCACCGAGCACGGCGCGAGAGGCACCTCGCGGATCGTCGCGGGCGAGTTCACCGTGCAGCGCGGTCGTCGACGCCTCGTACCACGTAGTCTCGCGGCCATGTGCGATTAGATTGACGAGGGCCCGGAGCATGATTGGCCACTGCCAGTTGAGTGAAGTCGTCAGCGGGTCCATGCTCGAGGCGTACACATCAGATCTCGCATAATCAGCCCAGGCCGCTTCGTCTCCGGACACTTCAAGGATAAGCCCCGCGACTATCGCGAGCCGCTCCGGAGTGATCCGCTCGGCATTCTTGGGTTTCGAAAGTTCTTCGAGAAGTCCGACGGCAGCCTGCTTTGCGGCGGTGAAATCAGCATCATCGTCGAATTGCCCACCTTCAAGTGGGAACCGTGACTCCCGACCATGCTTGACTGCGTCGGCTAGGGTCCCCAGGACCACGGCCCAGTCCAGGTCCAGGTCGGCCTTGCAAGCCGCTTCCCAACCCCCAATCGCAGCCCGGATGTAAGCGGGCCTGAGCCGCTCGATAAGACCGGTCGCCTCACCCAATGCACGCGGGTGGACGGTCAGCACTGCTGTGAGCGCGCGCGCCTGACCCTCGTGAGACGGGGCTGGCCCAAGTCGATCTCCAGTCACGTGCCAGCTCTCGAGTTGAGCCAGCAATTCACCGGGGCTCATCACGGCCATCTCGTCTTGCTCAACGGGACTATTCGGTCCAATCCAGGAGGTGACTTGGAACGAAGGACGAAGCGGATCCTCGAGAACCCCGCGCACCGCGTCCAGCCGGTCCAGTTCGACAACAAGGGCTGGTGCCAACAACTCGCGCCCGACGCCGCTCAGCACTTGGTGACGCCAGTGCTGATCCCACCGCGTGATCGAGGATTCGATCTCGTCGGTGGTTTCTCCCCTCGCCACCATGTTCGTCCGGATGCGACCGCGATCCTCTTCCGTAAAATGTCCCTGGTCGATAACTTGTTCAAGCACCTGCCACTCGGATCGCTTCGCAAGAGCGCGCGCAAGGGCCACGAATTCCAGCCGCGCACCTTCATCTCGGCTTTTTGGCCGCACTAGCATCTCCTTTCCGATCACCACCAGTGGCGGCGAATCAGGATCTGCGGCCGCTTCGAGAACGTCGGCGAGGGCGTACATCACAATGCGCTCAGTAATCAGAATCGGGGTGCGCTTAAAGAGCGACCATGTATCGGAAGCGTCGGTGGCGAACCCCGCAACGGCGCACGTGCACACCGCGTCAATGAGCGTGTCCTCGATGCCGTGCCGATCGTTGTGCTGTTGATCAACCGAAGAACGCGCGAAACCACTGTGGTCGAAGTCATCCCCGAACGTCTTCTTGATCCGCTCGTGTTCGATTAGCCACGGGAGAACAGTCCTCAGTCCGGCATCCCCAAGGGCCTCCAATAGTCGGGGCATCTCCTCGGCGTACCAGTAGTTCTCTAGTTCAACTACCGGGTCATGACCGTCGGCAGGTGCCTCTCGCGGCCTGAAGAGGCGATTCGCGAACGAGACTCCGTACCTCGTCTGACCTCCCTGCAACAGGTTGATTGCGAATTGGACCAGATCTCGCGGATCTGTTCGCCAGCCGAAGCCACCCGACGCCGCCCATGCGTTTAGTAACGGTTTCAGGCGAACCGCCTCTGCGGCTGGCACCTGGGAGCCGACTACGAACGCGGCTCTGCGAACCCAAGAGTTGGACGTCGCCTCTAGGCCGAGCAGTACGTCAACGACATCCCTCGGGGCCTCCGTGCACACGTTCATCAGGTAGCTGACCTCGGGCCAGAACACGTCGCGGATGTAGCCATCCCCGGTGGGCTCGGGCTCCGGGGGGTCGACGAAAACACCCAACTCAGCAAGCGGCTTAACCCAGTGCGGATTCTTCAAACCTTCGTAGAAGACCCGGCGAAGTTGATAGCTGGTAAGCCTGCGAACAGCGGCCTCGACCTCAGCCATGGCGGGAACGCTATACCTAGTCATGGTTGCCCCTCCTCGACGGGTCGGTTTGCTGCTGCAAGCAGGTCCTCAACGACGCTCTTGCTCACAAAGAAGGCGAGGCGAATCGCGTCAACGTGGTCCTCGAAGACGCGTATCTTGTCGGCTAACTGCTCGTCTGTAGGAATGGAGCTGTCTGGATTGTCGCCGAGGTGCGCCCACCTTGTGAAGTACATGCTCAGGCCGCGCCATTCACGCACGGCGGGATGCTTGGGATTGGCATCGTCTGTCAGGAAGGCGGCTAGATCACTCACGCGCCGCTGATCCTCGTATACCGCAGCATCGATGAGGCCATTGAAAGCTAGCGCAACGTCGCGCGGGACTGGAACGTTTTCAGCCTCGAGCGACAAGTCCATATCGGGGTACTCGACTCGGACCTTGGGAAGACTGCGCACCAGTTCCGATGACCCCTTGTGGCCCGCTACGGCACTACGATCAAGGCTTCCGCGACCGAGCATCACTGCGGTAGGCAGGCGATTGATCACCTCCCTCATGGAGTGGCATATCAGGAGAACTCGGGTTCGTTCATAACCGGGATCCGGCGTCTCGGCTAACAGTTCCCTCGCGATCCGGTAGGTGTTGCCGAGTTCGGGCTTCTGCGCCTCGAGCCATTCGGCGACCGCGCGCTGCTGAAAGAGGGCGTCGCTGGCCTTGCTCTGCTCGGCGTTCCCCTCATACAGCCGCTTGATCTTCGCGGCCTCGCCAAAGCCAGGAGCCATTGATTCTCCCATCGCCTGCACCTGCTCGAACAAATCAAGTTGAATACTACACAGCGCTAGGCAGTCTGATGTAGAGCTTTATTCACTGAGCATTGCCAGGAGGGTCGCGTTTCGACACACCCACGAACTCAAATGGCGGACCTTGAACCCGAGCTCAATCAGAGTTCCGGCAGTTACAAACGTTATGCCGGACGCCGCTTCGTCGACGCGGGAAACGGACGCATGGCGCTTCGACTGGATCTAATGCTAGTACGGACAGTAACGGCCCCAAGACGGGCAGAGAGGGCCCATGCAAATCCACTCATGCGTTACTCCTATGTCAAGCGGCTTGCGCTTGGCAAATTAGATCGTCGGTCTTTTGGGGTGTTTCGGTGGCGGCTCGGGTTGCTGTGGTCATGGTTTTCCAGATTGTCCGGGCGATTTGGGTCTTCAGGGTGCGCAGGGCCTCCATCTTCCCCTTCCCGGATTGGCGATGTTTCTCGTAGTAGTCCTTGCCGGGGCCCTCGAGCCTGATCTGGGTGACCGCGATGCGGTGGATGGCGCAGTTCAGCTGCCGGTTGCCCCCGCGGTTTAAGCGCATCCTGCCCTCGGTTTTCCCCGACCAGGCCGGGATCGGCGCGCACCCGGCGAACACGGCGAACTTCGCCGGGGTGCTGAACCGGGCGATGCCCGCGGTCTCGGCCATGAGCTTCGCGGCACCGGTGGAGGCGCAGCCGGGGATCTCCAACAGCTCCGGGACCGCATGGGCGGTCAAGACCTTCAGCCGCCGGTCCAGCGCCTTGATCCCGGCGCTGCCCCGCACGATGTCCTCCAGCTCCAGGGAGGCGATCTCGGCGACGAGGCCCTGGATGTCCTCCCGGTCCTCGAACCCGCCGAGGAAGGCCTGGACCTTGGCCTGGGCGGGGCCATGGCCAAGCGAGCGGGACGGTGGGTCCAGCTCCGGGTCGAGCTCATGCAGGTGCCACCGCAACCGGTTGACCGCCCGGGTCCGCTCGGCCACCTGCACCTCCCTGCGGCCCAACAGCAGCGCCACCTGCCGGGCCGGCCCGTTGGTGATGGCCGGTTGCAGGTCCGGGTTTCGCACCACGGCCCGGGCGACTGCCAGGGCATCGATCGGATCGGATTTGCCCCAGGTCCTGGCGATTCCGCGTTCGCGGGCCATGAGCTTCGTGTTCACCCTGACCACCGGTTCCCCGTGGGCGATCAGGTCACGCTCGAGCAGGCCGGGTCAAGCCCATTTGCGTGGTGTAAGTCGGTTGCCACGTGATTCTTGATGTTGGTTAGGCGCTC